>CAYGQD010000007.1:58385-73374 GCA_964351855.1 uncultured Verrucomicrobiales bacterium | reverse complement strand
CGCGGCGGATTGGCGGTCTCCAGTTGCCAGAGCAAACGGATCATACGGAATTGCTGAAACTGGGCCGCAGAGTGTTCTTGGGCCGGTTGAATCAGATCGGGATCGCTGATGGCGTTGGCGAGGGAGGCGAGCTGGTCGCGCGGAATCCGTTGACCAGCCAGCTTGAGCAGGGTTTCCAGCTCGACCCAGGTTTCGACGCCTTTGTCGCGATCCCGCTCCCCGGTGAACTGCTTGCGGCGCTGGGTCGTGAGTCGCGCGACTTCGCCGAGCAACTCCATCGCCTCGACCGGACGATCCGTGGCGAGCATCAGCCACATCTCCGCTTTGGTGCGAACTTCCTCGATGCTGTCCGGCATCTGTTGGATCTGCTCGCGAACCGAGCGCAGGACGCGTTGCTGATCTTCGGCGGTCGACTGCAGCCGATACATTTCACTGACGGTGGTGAAGAAGGCGTAGTAGGGGAGGCGAGTGCCGAGGGAGAGGTGACCGAAGGCGCGTTCCAGCCAGTGGAGACGACCGGTTTCGTTGCCGCCCTGCTCGCAAATGAGGGCGAGATCGACGAAGAACATGTAGTCGGTGATGCCTTGAGTCTCGACGGCGGCTTCGCCAAATTGAAGCGCTTCGCGAAGGCGGTCGCCGGTTCGGAGATCGCTGACGAAGATCTGGGTTTGGCGAAAAGGCAGGCGGACGAGCTTCAGCGCGGCGTTCAAATCTTCATCGGTGAACTGGAAGGAGGGCTCGCGCAGGAGCAGATAAATCGCGAGGAGGAGATGTGCTTTGCGAGCCGGATTGTCCGCGACCCAGGTTTCCAGCTGCGCGATTCCGTGGTGTTGCAGAACCATCGTCGGATAAAGTAAATCCCACGGGGTGCCCGGGGTTTCGGTCTTGGGGAGGACGACGCTTTCGAGCAAGGCCAGGGCTTGAGCGTGGTCCTGACGATGATGGGAAGACCAGAGTTCTTCGGTCGGCCCGATCGCGTCGGCGGCCGCGCCGAGCTGTGCCAGTTCTTCAATCGCGCGAAGGCGGAGCGGGTGATTGTCTCCGGGATTGCGGAGAAATTCCGGGCGCGATTGACGCATCCATTCGGCGAGTTTTTCGAGCTGATCGTCGGGGAGGAAATCGTATTCATCGATCGCCACAGCCAAGTCTTCGAGATTCAGCTGGCCGCTTGTTCCGGGCATCGTCCGCTCGGTTCGGGCGGGGACGAAGGGGACGATTTCGAGGGCGCTGTTCGGCGAAGGGGCGGATTGCCGGGTCTCTGCGAGGATCTGCTGAAAGGCCGCGATGGCGCGGTCCGGCTCTCCGGTTTCGCGAAAGAGCAGGCCGAGCTCGAGCAGCGATTCCGCGTCCCAAGAGCGCAGTGCCACGATCTTCGTGAGGATGCGCCGGGCGGAAATGTGGTCGCCGCTGTCCAGATAATGGCGACTGAGTTCTTTGAGGAAATCCGCGTCCTGGCCGAATTTTCCTTCGAGGCGGCGGCGAGTTTGGTTGGCCTCGGTGACGCGGAGATCGCGCTCGAGCCGATCGATCAGCTCCAACCAGTCTTCGGGATTGGCCTGGCCGCCTTCGGTCGCGATCAACTGACGCTGATAGTAAATCGCGGCCTTCAAGTCACTGGATTGACTGGCGAGTTGGCCGAGTTCCTTGAGCAGTTCGGTATCGTCATCGGCCATGTAGTAGGCCCGCTTCATCGCGACCAACGCTTCATCGATTCGCTCCTTCGCCAGATGGATCCGGGCCACGGCTTCCGGAAAGAAGCGATCGAGCGGGTTCCGGGAGCTGGAGTCTTCATAGCGCGGTAACATCCAGGAATCGACCAGGGTATGGCGCGCGGCGATCGTGAGCTGATCCTCGAAGAGTTTGCGCCGCAAGAGCAGATCCGTCTCTTGCTCGATCATGTCGCTCATCAGATCGAGCGCGTCGGGAACCTGCTTGAGCGAGACGAGTGACTCGACATACGGTTTGAGGATTTGGCGGCGCTCCAGGATGTTCGCTTTGGCGTAGGTCGATTCCCAGAGCTCGTTCAACGCCGTGAAACGTTCTTGGTCGTGGTAGGCTTTGGCGAGGGCCTGGACGGCTTTGAGCGAGGCGTCCGGGCGATCGACCAGCAATCGAAGCATGCGGATCGCGCGATCTTCCAGCTTCTGCTCCAGCATCATCTGCGCCTGGCGAATTAGCGCTTCTTCTTCCCGCTCCGGTTCGATCTCCGCAATCAGGTTGAGTTGCCGAACCACGAGCTGCTTGCTGTTGGTCCGTTCGCCGAGGTCGAGGAGCAGTTCTTCGTAGGCGAGGGTCGGGTTCTGCGGATCGTGGAGCAGGGTCAGCTGCTTCCAGGCGTCTTCGTACTCCGCCGTTTTTACCGACCACCAGGCGAGGCGAAAGCGGTTTTCCGGAGTCGGTTCGTCTTCGATTTTCTCGCGGAGCTGATGAAAGAACCGCCAGACGGAAGCCATCCCTTCGCCCTCAGAAATCTTGCGCGGCTTCTCCAGCTTGGTTTCATCGGAATGCGCTCGCAGCACCGTGAAAATGCGCTGATCGACTTCGATGCGTTGCTCCACCGTTTCGCTCAGGCCCCAGACGGTTTCGAACTCGGCGAGCGCTTCTTCGATCGCGTTTTCTTCGACGAGAATTTCGGCGGAAACCAGGTAGTGATCGCGCCCTGCCAAACCTGCTTCGATCGCTTTCTTCACCGCTTCTTTCGCGGGGCCGAGCATGCCGAGATCACGAAACGCGCTGGAGATCTGGAGGAGGCGTTCGCCACGTTCGCGATCGTTCCGCGCGCCCTCGGCGTATTCGAGCAGCAGCTCGCGAACTTCCTGAAGCCGGCCGCGTTCGTGATGAAAGGCCGCCAGTTGCAGCTCCGGCGTCCGTCCTTCTTCGCCCCATCCGTTTTGGTATTGATCGATCAAGAGCCGCTCCACCATTCCGTCCAGATAGTTCGCCTGGCTGAAGCGCAGGAGCTGTTTCAGGTCTTCCTCGCTGGGGCGCCGTTTCTGCAAGTGCGCGCTCAGGCGGGCCTCGGTTTCTTCCACCCCGTGCGTGGAGAGCCAGACCCGAGCCTGGAGTAGGACGATGGGAAGCGGAGTCGGTCGCAGTTTCTTGGCCAGGACTTCCAGCAGCGCTTCCGCTTCTTCATAGTGGTCATTATCGACGAGGCGCTCGGCCAGGCGTTGTTGATACTGCGTATTCGAAGGAACGCGTTCCACCAATCGACGTAGCCAGATTTCTTCTTCCACGGGATTGGCCGCGATCTCGTAAAACTGCACCATCTGGAGGAGGGATTCCTCGCTCGGGTTCGCCTGTTCGGCCGCAGTTCTCCAGGTTGCGGCCAACTCGTCGGATCGGGAGAATCGCTCGTGAACCCGGACGATTCGGGCGAGGAATTCGTCGTGGAGGTAGTGCTTAAAGTGGATGGTGGAAAGGGCTTCGCGATAGATCCGAACCGCGTTGTCGAAGTCATCGAGGAATTCGTAAAGTCGGCCGACTTCTTTCATCGCGAGAATCCGCGTTTCGACATCGGAACTTTCGAGCAAGGGCGCGTAGCTGGCGATCGCGGTTCGGGTTTCGCCTTCTTCGAGAAGGAAGGCGACGATCTGTTTGCGCAGGTTCAGGTCGCCGGGACGCGCTTCGAGAATCTCTAACCAGAGGGCGATTGCGGCCTCCCGCTGCTTCAGTTGGCGAAACAGATCCGCGCGGATCTGTTGGAATTCGCTCCAATCGTCGGCATCGGAGCCGAGCAACTCGACGAGCCGGGAATAGGCCTCCAAGGCGACTTCGGGATGACCGAGCTGGCGATGAACTTCTGCCAGGGCCCGCATCACAAACCGGTTTCCGGGAGATTGGGCCTGGATCGCCTCATAGACCAGCAAGGCCGCTTCCGGATTACCCTTTTTGCGAAGCAGATGCGCGTGGATCAGTTTCGCGTCGAAGGCGTTCTCCTGCTGCGCCGCTTCTTCGAAGTATTGGAGGAGCAGGCGAGTTTGATCGTGGGTGGCGTAGTGATCCCAGAGGAGGTCCAGCACCTTTCCATACTCCGGATTCTGGCTCAGACTCTGGATGTAGTGATTGGCCAGTCGGGTATCGCTCGCGTCCCAGGTCTTTTCCGCCACCACCCACGGGCTCACGGCCAGCCAAATCCCCAGGACGGTGATTTGGCGAAAGCGGGCCAGCAGCGGTGAAACACTCACAGGGGCAATCCTAGGATGGTGATTGCGATTCGTAAAGCCCATGGAGCGAGGAAAGCGCCCCGGCGGAGATCACAGCTTGCGATTGTCCGCTTCTCATCAATAGGTTCCCGACATTATGTCAGAGGATCACAAGCTCCGTTCCAGAAAACTCGCCCTCATCGCGGGAGGGTTGCTGGTCGTGGTGCTTCTGATCAGCCTGCAGTTGGCGGGCCGGATGACGCCTCCCGCAAATGAAACGAGACGACTGCTCGAAGGGGCCCAGGCCGCCATCGTCACCTACGCCGAGGAACAAGGAGCGGCTCCCGCCAGTTTAGAAGCGGTGGTGGAAGCCGGTTACCTGGAAGCCTTTCCGACGGACCGTTCCGGAAATCCGCTCATCTTCACGCGTCTGGGAGCCGGTAAGTTTGAGATCAAAACGCTGGGGCCAGACGGCAAAGAAGGCGGGATGATGTTCAAGCGCGATCACAAGATCCGCTTCGAGATTCCAAGCCAAGAGCCGAAGGAGGGGTGAACGTCTCCATTTTCAGATCCGGGACCAACGGCAACGCCATTGCGTAGCAGAGCCCGGGGCACTGGAGAAGGTCTCTCGCAGAGACGCGGAGTCGCAGAGGGGCTTTGGATTTGCGTGCATTCGTGTCTGAAACCAATCATGCCCGGGCTCCGCAGGTTTTTGACACGAAGGGCACGAAGGGCCGCGAATTTTCAGGCAGCGCTGCTGTCGGTCTCTGCGACTCTGCGGCGTGAAGCTTTTGGGAACGGCTCGGGTGCCCACCGTAGAACAGAAAATGGGCAAACCGGTAGGAGGATGGACAGGGTTACGCTCGGCTCGGAACCGCGCGAAACCGGCGTAATTATTAATTAATTCATAATTATAGTTAATTACACTTGATTAATTAAGTGGTTATGGAATTAATAACCATGCTTTCAAGAACGTTGTTCAGCCCTGATGAGGGTTCGTTGTTGAAATCATCACCGCCTGCATACACACACGAAAATACATCGCGTCATACACACTGCGAAACCGTTCTACCACCGAGGAAAGTACACGCCTAGGGTAAGGGACTGGAAAAAGGGATCGGGTCAGAAGATTTCGCAATCACACCTCCAAGAGCCGCTGTTCGGGTTGGTTTAGTTACCGGACAGCGGCTTTTTCGTGGGCTGTCACGTCAGTTGAGATGGTCGAAAATTCCGATTGAGCAGGTCGCGAAGTCCAAGACAAGGGCTTGAAAGCGGCTAAAGGCGGGACTAAGTTTTCTGAGAATAGGAAGAATGATTCACCCGCAATACCCATGACAAACACAGTTTATGAGGAACCGGATCTTTTCAGTTCCTCTCACAAGCCCGGTGTTAGTGTTTCTGATGAACAAGCATGGCTCTGGGCTCAAGAGTTGATTAAGGAAGTGTCCGAGGAGGCTCAGGGAAACAATGTTCAGTCGCTTATTGAAAGTTTCATACTTTGGCGACAGGTTGCGAAGCTTTTGGGGTATATGGAGTTAGACATGCATCGTCGCGGCGATGCTTCTCCCACAACGCTTCGTCGCCATAAAACCGCCGTGTCTGGTTTAATCGCTATCGGGGGGTTGCTTGAAAGCACTCTTGCACATTTGGGTGCGTCGCATCGAGAATTGGCCTTGTCATTCATGAGGGAGAAGGAAATTCAAACAGTGCTAAAGAATCTTGAAGATTCTTACGCTCACTGGCACGTTCCTGTGAGCGTTGCAGACATGGACCTCATTCAAAAGACGTTCGGCCTTGGCGATCAACAAGGATAGGGATCTTGAGGCGCTTTTTGATGCCTGGTACGAAACCGAACTTCATCGGGATAGCGACGAAGCGGCGGAAAGGTTCAATGACGCAATCAAACATCTTCAATCCAGGTTAGCCGAAGAACATAGTCGCGACTTTACCAAGCACGCGATCTTGAAAGCATTTGGCCCTTCGTTTGGAGCATGGCTGCGTGAAAACAACCTGCCGAGACCGCCGCGTTCTGACGAAGATTAGGGTCGGCGAACGGATGCCGGTGGGCGGGAAGATGGTAACTAAAGCAGCCTACGTTGCGATCCAATCAAAGCCCGCTAAAGGTGATGACCGCACATTTTGCAATGGAGCGCCACGGGATCGTGCCCGTGGTGGCCGCAGCCGCCACAGGAACGCGCATCCATCCGGACGATCTCCAACTCGCGATGCAGCTCCGCACTGACGATGCCCGTGGGAACGGCGATGATCGCGAAACCGGTCAACATCATGATCGAAGCGAGCACTTTCCCCGCCACCGTGATCGGCGCGATATCGCCATAGCCAACCGTGGTCACGGTGACAATGGCCCAGTAAATCGCCTGGGGAATGCTGCTGAAGCCTGAGCCTTCGATATCGCCTTCGAGGATGTACATCAGCGTTCCTTCGATGCAGACGATGGAAAGCACCCCGAAGATGAAGACGGCGATCTTCGAGCGACTGGCCCTCATCGCATTGAGCAGGACGTTCGCTTCTCCAACGTGGTGAGCCATTTTCAGAATCCGGAACATGCGCAGGAGGCGCAGAATGCGGATGATGATGAAATGGCCGGAACCGGTCACAAAAATCTCCAGATAGGTGGGAAGAATGGAGAGGAGGTCGACGATTCCGAAAAAGCTGAAAATGTAGCGGCGCTTGTTTCGGACCACCCAGATCCGGATCAGGTATTCCACCGTGAACATGATCGTGAAGATCCATTCGAAAAGATGGAGAAGGTCCCCGAACCGCTCTTCGTAGCTATCCACGCTCTCCAACATGACCACGATCACACTTCCGGCGATCAACCAGAGGAGGAGCACGTCAAAGAAGCGGGCCAGCCCGGAATCGGAAAGAAAGATGACTCTCCAGACTCGCTCGCGGAGGGAATTGCCTTGGTGGTCTTCGGCGCGTAAGGCGGGATCGTCCATGGATCAGAAAAAAACAGTCGAGCCTCTCTTTACGCAAGGAAGGCGCGAAGGTCAAAGCTCGGAAAACGGCTGGAGGACTTCTTCGGGGCTTTTCCCGGACGCTCGCAGCGCTTCCAGGGTCTGACTTTGGTCCCGTTTCGCAAAGCGGCGTCCCGTTGCATCGGTCAGAAGCGGGTGATGCTCGTAGTGTGGTTCCGGAAGATGGAGCACCGCTTGCAGGAGGCGATGCAGGTGGGTGGCGTGGAACAAATCTTCGCCGCGCGTGACTAAGGTCACGTCTTGATGGGCATCATCCACGACCACGGCCAAATGGTAGCTGGTCCCGATGTCCTTTCGCCCCACCACCACGTCTCCCAACGATTCCGGCTCGGCAGAAACCAACCCCGCGTGGGCGTCGTGCCAGGTCAGGGAACCGGTTTGGGCCACACCGGCCGCGACATCGAGCCGAAGCGCGAATTCCGCCCCGGCATCGATCCGATCATTCCGCTCGGCGGGCGAAAGCTGGCGACAGGTTCCCGGATAAATGGGGCCTTCGGGGCCGTGCGGTGCCCCACCGGAACGGGCGATTTCTTCGAGAATTTCCCGCCGCGTACAAAAGCAAGGGTAAACCAACTGGCGGTCTTCGAGATCGCGCAAAACCGCAGCGTAGTCGCCGAGGTGTTCCGATTGAACCCGGACCGGCGTCTCCCACTCGAATCCCAGCCAGGCCAAATCTTCCAGAATTCCCGCAGTGAACTCCGGTTTGCAGCGGATCGGGTCGATGTCTTCGATCCGGAGCAAGAATCGCCCCCCGAATTGCCGGGCACGTTCACGGGCGAGCCACGCGGAATAAGCGTGACCGGGATGAAGGCGTCCCGTCGGGCTGGGAGCAAATCGGGTGGTTTGCATAACCGGGTTTCGGCGTCCAAGGTTCGATCGCCGCCCCTAACGATGACCCGTTCCCAGAAAGTCGCCAGATTTTTTCAAACCGCTGAGGACAACATCGGCAAACACGCGGGTTTTCTCATTTCCTGGGTGGTGGTGTTGTGGGCGATCGAGGTGATCGACTTCATCTTGCCGTTGGATCTGGACCAGTGGTTGGGATTGCGCCCGCGCAATCTCAGCAGTCTGCTCCCGGGGCTGATCTTCGCACCGTTTCTCCACGGAAGCTTTGGCCATTTGGCTTCGAACACGCTCTCGCTGGTCGTTTTGGCTTGGCTCGTCATCATCTCCGGCTGGCGTCAGTTCTGGGTCACCAGCGTGGTGGTCGTGCTCGGTTCCGGTTTGGGGACGTGGCTGTTCGGCCAAGCGAACTCGGTCCATATCGGGGCGAGCGGGCTGGTCTTTGGCTACCTGGGATTTCTCATGAGCCACGGCATTCTCCAGCGCAGCATCGTCTGGATCCTGGTCGCGGTTGGAGTCGGTGCGGTCTACGGAAGCATGATCTGGGGAGTCTTGCCGATGGAAGAAGGCATCTCCTGGGAGGGCCACCTCTTTGGGTTTTTAGCCGGGATTTTCGCGGCTTGGGCTCAGCGGGAAAAGAGCGGATCCTCAAGCCCGATTCTTTGAAGACAAGAAGGCGCAGCATTTCTCATCCCGAATCACGGAGTTCAAGAAGACGCCGATTCCCGCGCCGATCACCGGAGCGATCAGGTAAATCCAGAGGTCGCCGACTTGTCCCGAGATCAAGGCCGGGCCAATCGAACGCGCCGGATTCATCGATCCGCCACTGATCGGACCCGCGAGAATCACCTCCATCGCGATCACCCCGCCAATCACCAGGCCCGCAGTGATGCCGCGTTCTTTCGCTCCCGTTGTCACACTCAAAATCACGAACATGAGGATTGCGGTGGTGATCACTTCCATGCCGAAGCTCTGGCTCCAACCGGCAGACGGCGCGGTCAGCCCGAGACTTGGATGATCGGGAAAGAGCAGGCGGAGCACGACGCAGGCAAGGATCGCGCCCACGAGCTGGCTGACGATGTAGGGAATGACGAATTTTCCTTCAAACCGACCCGCCGCGAAGAAGCCTAACGTCACCGCCGGGTTGATGTGAGCACCGGAAAGATCGCCGATCGTGTAGATCATCGCCAAGACGACGAGGCCGAAGGCGAGGGCGATTCCGATGAGCGTCGCGGCTCCGTTCGACGTGTCATTGACGACGACGGCTCCGCATCCGGCGAAGACGAGACAGAAGGTTCCCAAGGTCTCGGCGAGGTATTTGCGGTCGATGAGTGGAGATTTCAAAACGTGGATGGTTGGGGTTTTTACTGGCGCTCCTTGCACCACCGGCGAATCCTGGCACACTCCTTTTCCAACTACCATGAAAAACCTCATCACGATCGTCGCCTTTCTCGGGCTGCTGGCTGCTTCCTCCTCGGCGGACTTGGCCGGGACCCAGCCGAATGTCATTCTCCTCATCACCGATGACCAAGGCTACGGCCCGATCGGTGCTCACGGGCATCCCTGGATCCAAACTCCGAATCTCGACAAGCTGCACGCGACCAGCTCCCGCTTCGAGCGCTTCCTGGTCAGCCCCACCTGCTCGCCCACCCGCGCCGCGCTCATGACCGGCCGGCACCCGATGAAGAACGGCATCACCCACACGATTCTCGAGCGCGAGCGCATGGCCTTGGAATCGACCACGCTGCCTCAAGTGCTGAAGTCAGCCGGCTACACCACCGGAATCTTCGGCAAATGGCACTTGGGCGATGAGGAACCCTATCAACCGCACCAGCGCGGTTTTGACGAAGCCTTCATCCATGGCGCTGGCGGGATCGGCCAAGCCTATAACTGCTCCTGTGCGGATGCGCCGGGCAACAAATACTTCGATCCGGTGATTCGTCACAACGGCAGCTTTGTCAAGACCAGCGGCTACTGCACGGATCTCTTCTACACCGCCGGAATGGGCTGGATCAAGGAAGCGAAAGACTCCGGAAAGCCGTTTTTTGCCTACATCACTACGAACGCTCCCCACGGCCCTTTCATCGCTCCGCCCGAAAACGAGAAGAAGTTCACCGACCTGGGATTCGATGAAAAGACCGCCGGCTTCTACGGGATGATCGAAAACATCGATGAGAACATCGGACGGCTCATGGAGAAGATGACGGAGTGGGGCCTCTGGGAGAACACCGTGCTCATTTTCATGTCGGATAACGGCATGACTGGCGGTGGCTCGGGAAATCCCGGAAAGCCGCTTGCCGAAGGATTCCCGTTTTACAATGCGGAGATGAAAGGACTGAAAGGTTCGGCGGATGAAGGCGGCGTTCGCGTCCCGTTCTTCATGCGTTGGGACGGCAAACTGAAGGCCGGACAAGAGATCGATACCATCGCCGCTCACATCGACATCTTGCCGACGTTGGCCAGTTTAGCCGGAGCCGAAATACCCGCTGATCAAGTCGAAGGCCGCAGTCTCTTGCCCTTGCTCGCAAACCCGAACGCCGAATGGGATGATCGCTATCTCTTCACCCACAAAGCCCGCTGGAAGACCGGCGAAGATCCGGAGAAGTTCAAGTGGGTCAACTTCGCTGTCCGCAATCAACAGTACCGCCTCGTCAGCCTGGCCACTGCCAGATCGGTCGCCATCGGAGAGGAACCCAAGATGGCGCTCTACGATATGGAAGCCGATCCGAGCCAGACTACCGATGTGATTGCAGACCACCCGGAAGTCGTGGAGAAAATGATTGAAGCCTATGAGCAGTTTTGGTCGGAAGCGAAGCCGCTCATGGTGAACGAAGACGCTCCCATGTCACCCACGCGCCCCTACCACGTCTGGTATGAGGAGCAGGTCGCGGGTGGAGGAATTCCCGATTGGGAAGCGCCGGCGCTGTAATCCATCTACGTCGAAACGCGAACGACCTCAACGCCACGATTTTTCAGCGCCGCCACTGCGGTGTCGGTCAGCCGTCCGTTGATCAAGACCACGTCGCCGTTTCCCGCATCGGAGAAGTCCGAGAGAAACCCGCCGCATTCCGGGCACCAGCCACCGTAATCGACCGCGAACGGCAGCACCCGTTTCCCGGATCGATCCGTCGCGACCGGCAACCAACGGAAGTTTTCGATCGTGCGGATCGGCGTGCGATGCTTGTGATACCACGCCAGCAGCTCCGCCTCGCGCCGATAGAAATCGAACTGGCTGCGCGTCTCTGCATTCAGCGCGATCTCGATAAACAGCGCACGATTCGGAACCCCACTGAGTGAAGCCAGAGATTCGACGAGGATCGTCTGTTGCGCCGGGGTCGAAATCTTGGAGGACAGCAGCTCCGCCGCCAAATCGGGATCGACCTTTAAATCATGGATCAGGGTCCGCCGATTCCGCACGAACAAGTCCGAGGGATCGGCCCGATACGCATCCGTGATCCGCGACTCTTCACCCGTCGCCAACACGCTGAACAGCCCATTCCCCGGAATCACGAACCCCACCGCGAAATTCGGCAAGGCCTCCAGCGTCGCCGCTCGTTCCAGCTCCTTCTGCAAGACCGCGTTATCCGTATAAGGATCGACCTCGAACTTCGCCGCGATCTCCCGCTTCAGATCATTCGCCCCCAGCCAGCCACGAAACGGCCCGCCGCCATCGTAGTTCCCTTGCCGCTTCTCTTTGCGACTGAACGCTCCGGCGCGCCGCACGATCGCCCGCGCTCCCTTCGGCACATCCAGCACCGTCGTCACCGGCTTCGTCGCCAGGTTTTCCGCCACCTTCAGCTTGTCCGTCGCCACATTCGCCACCCCTTTTCCGCCCGCACTGATCGATCCGCCTTTGCGCAGGGCATGAATCGCCTGAATTTCCTTGAGGCGATTCATCAGCTCATCATCGCTCGAAGCCTCAAAGGTTCCGAAAACCGAATCGATCGTGTAATGGTTCGTGAAATTGTGGAATTCGATCGCGTCGTTCACCGTCCAGAGATCCGTCTTCAGCCAGTCCGCCTCATTCCACCAGTCCGACGCCGTAATCGCCGGGGTGTTCTCGTAGGTTTGCGCGTGGAGAAGAATCGGTAGCCCGATGATCAGGGCGGCGAGTGAGGAGATGAAGGAAGGTAGGCGTCTGGGCATGAGGTGAGCCGTTGGACGCTGAATGGCGGCTTTGATTACGGAGGGTAGATCCGTTCACGAAAAACCATCAGCACCGTCTCTCCGAGAACCCCGTGAAATCGCTTGCCGATTCTGGCCAGGGACGCAACAATGGCGGCCCATGATTCACCGCTGGATCCTCGCTCTCTTTCTGCTCCTCGGTGCTGGGCCATCCGTGATCGCCCAGGGCGAATCCGCGCTTCCCCAGCCCGGTTACGAAGCGACCCGAGGCGGTCGACTCAATCTCGAAGTCGAAGCCGCTGGCGGAAAACTCCAGATCTCCGCGCTCGATTTTTACCAGCAGATTCGCAAGACGCCGGGTGGCTCCCAGACCCGCACCCTTTTCCCCACCCAAATCCAGATCTCCGCCAGTGGCGTGCAGCAGGCCGATTATTCCGCCATTCCCATGCCGGAGGGCGACGGCTGGTTCTCGCAAACCAAAGTCCGGGCGAACCTCGATCAACAAACGGAGATCTCCATCGATCCCTCCGCCTTCGACCTGGGAGCCTTCGGTGGAGACGGACCCGCCTCGGACTTCGTGGAATCCCTCGAAGCGGCCGAACGCTACCGCCGCGCTGCGAACGTCTCGCCCATCACCGTTCGCATCATCGAAGCCGCTGAAACCGACCCCGTCATCGAGATTCGCCTCCGCTCCCTGCCCTCCATTCCGCCCGCCGGCGTCACCGTCGTCCACGTGGCCAACTCTAAAATCACCGAAACCCGCACCACCACCTCACCCACGCTGCCCGCTGGCGAAAAGCCGCTCGTGACCACGCATTCGCGGGACTACGAGCTTCCGCTCGACGTCCAGATCGGCACCACCGGACGCGGCGCATCCTCCCACAGTAATCTCCTCCCGCCCCAGCTCCTCTTTCAGGATACGGAAGTCCGCACCGTCGGGACCCTCTCCGGAAATCGCGTCCTCGCCAGCGGCACCGCCAGCCAGACCAGTGCCGCCCGCCTCACCCCGGATACCCTGGGCGGGTTCGGCGATGCCCTGGTCGTGGCCACCTGGAATTTCGCGATCGGGGAACCACCGGACGTCGCCTGGCTGGAATGCGCCGATCCCTCCCCGGAAACCTGGATGCCCGCCTACGGAACCCAGCGTCGCTTCGCCGTTCACCTCAAAGAACCGAAGAAGGTCAAAGGCATCCGCTTCCTCCTCGAACAAGTTTCCGCCCATCCCGGCGTCGCGATCAATGCCGGGGTCGAGCAAGTCGCCTCAAAAACGCGGGCGAAAATCGTCCAGATCGTCCCCGTCAAGCTGACCGAAGGCGAGGCCGAGCTGCGCTGGTCCCGAACCTACCGCACCTTCGATGAAAACCCGGAAGACAACAGCCCGGACCTCCTCTTCGAGCAACACCTCAACAAGGATCACAATCTCCCCGGCTCGGCGGATCAGCTCGTCGCCCACCAAGTCTCGAACCCCACCATCGCCACCGTCAGTGTGCGCGATTGGGCCGCCAGTGGAGTCATCCGCGCGGAAGTCCTCGTCGATGGCTTCTGGGAAGCGATCAAGGCCAAGGGCCCCGGACTCTCCGTCGATCAAACCTCCCTCCAGCTTCCGCTCGACGAGAATCGCAACTCGATCGCCGACGCCTTCGAGCGCGGCCTCAACGCGGATGCGGATGACGATGCCCTCAGCTGGTTCGAGGAATACCGCGGCGCCTACGTCCGCGGCATCCACGAGCGCTTCAACGCCGCCCGCGAAGACTACTTCCTCATCGACTACGCCGGCCTCCTCAACGACGCCACCTTCAACGCCCTCGACCAACGCTTCAATCCCTACGAGATCGACCTCCACCTCATCTGGACCAGCGAGCACGCCAAAGAAACCGTCGGCAGCAGCTCCGGCGTCGTCGTCTTCGAACCCCTCCGCCAAAACGCCCTCCCCGCCGTCCTCAGCATCGCCAACGCAAGTGCCCAAAAAGACGCCTGGAGAGCCCTCCGTCCCCACCCCGGAACCACCACCATCTTCCTCGACGGAACCGTCCCCGTGAACCTGATTGCCTACGATCTCATGCGCCTCTGGGACTTCAATCCTAAGAGCGACTGAAAAGTGGCAGCGGCGTCCCGCCGCTTCCACTTTACCCGATCAGCGAACCTCGGATGTCATTCCAGCCGTTTCCGAGTCGCTTGCCTCCTTCAGTTCGTTTCATTGTCACTCATCCGAGATGATTGGTAGGATCGTCTCCTTGTAACGAGAGGAGCCAAAGTAGATTTGAAGAATCTCATTCTTCGTGAACCGATTTTCGAGATAGGGAACCAAGAAATAGGCTTGGACAGCTTCTCCATACGAACGCCCTTCGATCACCTCAAAAGCGACCCGATAGGTCAGGGTTGGAGACCCCGGAACTGGCTCGGCCCTGCCTTCTATCCAATTTCGAAAAGTTCCCTGAATGGAGACTGCCAAGTTCCGTCCATTGTGACTGAAAAAGTATGGATCTTCCAGCGCCAGTGCGTTGCTTCTTTCGTGATCAGAAACTGCGATTTGCGGTAACTCGATGGACTCAAGATCAAAGTTTTTCGCAAACTCTCGAAAGGGTGCAGCCCAGGTCGTGACGAATATCAGAACCGCGAGGGGAAGAACGACAAACAAGGCGATTCCTATCCCTACCAGAAACCTTTTTACATGCGGAGATGTCTTCATTTCATCGTTCCCTAAGAACGTGTTTGCAAACCAACAACGGAGCAACCAGAGAAAATCGTCACTGATGGAAAGATAGAACCAAAACGGCTTTTATCATCTTCAGTAATCGGCAGATTTCTTACGATATTGATATCCATCCCCAAAGGTTTTCATCGTTTTGACATCGCCAATATTGATTCCTGAAA
>CAYGQD010000007.1:0-58375 GCA_964351855.1 uncultured Verrucomicrobiales bacterium | reverse complement strand
CCTGAAACATGATGTCAACGAGAAGCGGCTCCCGCGGCGTTGGCTGCGATCCCTTCCGGGATCGAGAATTCTCTCGGTCGATGGTTCCCCGGGTGTTCGCTGCGCTCGACCCGGGGCTACCATCTTTCACGCCTCCGGCGTGGTATCCGCTACGTCGCAGCGCGACCGATCATGATAGCCGTCCGGCTTTAGCCCACGGTGGAGGCGTGACCAAAAATGCGTCGCGCTAGCGACCGCTCATCCGGAAACGGCGAGGCGCGATCAATCCGATGCGGGCGGCTTCTCCTCCTTCTTGCCCTCAGGCTGGGCATCCGTAACGTCTTCCGCTGGATCGTCGCTGTTGGGGATCGGTTGATTGGTTACCGGATCGACCAAAACGACCGTACCATCGATCCACCGGACCAATGGAGATCCGAATCGGATGGCTCGCTCACGCGCGACTTCCGCAGCACGCACCATTGCCGCTAACGCGCCCTCGGTCAGGGATTTTTCTTTCATGATGACTCCTTCATAACGATTGGTTGGTCACCGCTACTATCAAATAAAACCCACTTGTCGGCAAGGGTTTGGTAAATGTTCTGGAAGTTGGGAATTGATGTCAAACGAATGGGGCCAGGCGAATGGAGTCGTTTACGATCGACATTCAAGGTGGGGAAATCAGTCCTTCCAGCGGTAAGCGTAGCATTTCTTGGGCAATGCCTAAAAGCAGAGCGTTAAAGAGGCTCATGGCGATGAAGAGTCCAACGTTCACATACAAAAAGAGCCCACCCTTGGAGCGAATGGTCAGCCTCAGGACACCGATTAGGATGAGAATCGATACACCAGCAAGAATGATAAAATTCTCTGCCAGGAAGTCAGATAGTTCGAACATCCATCGTTTCGGCACGTTTCCGAGCATCTCGTCCAACACTCGCCCTGCTTGTTGAAGTGATAGGATAAGTCTCGGCGTCTGGAAAAAGCTGAAGAGAACGAGCGCAAACGAGCATGCCTTCAAAGCCCTTCTTATGCTTACGAAATTCTTCTCCAATTCTTCCTCATCCATAACGGTTTTCTTGTAGCTGCGTCATTGGATGCCTCAATCCGCCTCCAAATCCAACAACGCCGGAAACTCCTCCCGCCACGCCGCCATTTTCTCTGCGGAAACCTCCGCCACCACACAACTCTCCCCACTCCCGCCATCCGCAACAACCTCCCCTTGCTCATCGATGATGAGGGAGCGGCCGGGGTATTGGTAGGCGGGATCGCTGCCGCAGCGATTCACGCCGATGACGATGGCTTGGTTTTCGATCGCTCGGGCCCGCAGGAGCGTGACCCAGTGCTCCTCCCGGGCGGCGGGCCAACTGGCGATCACCGTGAACAGGTTCGCCCCTCGCTTTGCGCCTCGGCGGAAGAGCTCGGGAAATCGCAGGTCGTAGCAAATCAGCGGGCTCAAGGTAAAGTCGCCTAACGGCATCACCAGAAGCTCTGTCCCCGAGTCATAGTGGTCCGATTCCCCGGTGTAACGAAAGCAGCGATTCTTCTGGTAGCGACCCACGATCTCTCCCGCCGGATTCACCACCGCCAGCTCGTTGCGCCCGCGTCCGTTTTCGCTGGCAAAAACCAGCCCGGCCACTACCCAGCACCCGTTTTCCCGCGCCAGTTCTCCCAGAAAACGCTCCGTAGCCGAGGGCGACGCTTCTGCGATCCGCCCCACGTTCATGCTGAACCCGCTCGAAAACATCTCCGGCAGCACCATCAAGCCACCGGGCAAAATCTCCTGACCCGCCAGCAGCTGACGCACCTTCGCAAAGTTCCCCTCACGGTCTTCCCAAAGAATGTCGAACTGGCAGCCGATGATTTGCATGCGATGTCCGCACGACGCCCTAGGACGCCAGCACCTTCCCGACCACTTCCACCAATTCCTGCGGCTCATAGGGCTTCGGCAACACGCCGGAAAAGCCGAATTCATCCGGCCTCGCCATGGCGGGATCATCGCTGTAGCCGCTCGAAACAATGCCCCGCGCGTTCGGATTGATCTCTTTGATCCGGTTCATCGTTTCGATTCCCCCCATCCCACGCTCGATAGTCAAATCCATGATCAAGAGGGTGTAGGGATCGCCGGATGCGGCGGCTTGTTGATAGGTTTCGATGGTCTGCTGGCCTTCGGTCGTTTCCGTTACGTCATAGCCAGCCTGGCTCAGAGTGGCTTTGATCAGGCGACTGATTAGCGCGTCGTCTTCCAGGACCAGAATGCGGGATCCATCGGCCGGGGCCGGGCTGGAACCCTGAGTGGAGGTAGGGTTGCTCATGGTTTGTTCTTCGGTGGCGAGCGGCAGGCGCAGCGTGGCGACGGTGCCGTTCTCGGGGGTTGAGGAAAGCGCGATAGAGCCGTCATGAGCCCGGGCGATCGACTCACACACGGTCAGGCCCAGGCCGCTTGCGTTCATCTCGCTGCGGGTCGTGTAAAAAGGTTCGAATGCTTGCCCCATCACCTCAGGCTCCATCCCGTGGCCAGAATCCCGAATCTCCAGCTGAAACAGCGCCTCCAGGGCCTCACCTCGCACCCTCACGGTGCCCTCCTCCATGGATTGCTCCGCATTGCGCAGCAGGTTTTCGATCAGTCTTCGTAGTTGCTTGGGGTCTGCCAGCACCACCGCATCCGGGAAATTCGCATCGAGTTCGTAGGCGATCCCGTTCCGCTCGCGATCGCTCAAGATCCGCTTTAGCAGAGCCTTCAGGTCAATCGGTGCCTTAATCGGCTTCCCGCCACGGGCAAAGGTCATTAGCTGCTGCACCAGACTTTGCGCTTTCATTGTCGCCCCGCTCACCTGCTCCAGCTCGAACGCCAGCTCCTGATCGCTCGTCACCCGCGTCTGCGCCATCGAGAGATTCCCCAGCAGCACGGTTAACAAATTGTTGAAATCATGGGCGAACCCCCGGGCCAGGAACCCCAGGCTCTCCAGCTGCTGCAACCGGCGGATCTCCGCCTCCGTCGCCTTCTCCTGAAAAATCGTCACCACCCCGCTCAATCCGCCATCCTCATTCTCCAGCGGTGCCGTTTCCTCCTCCACCGGGATCACCGTTCCATCGCGCCGCTTCAGTTTCGAATCCTCACTCTTACGGAACACCTCGCTAAACGGCAGTCCCGCCGCTTCTTCCTGCTCCCAGCCGGTCATCTTCTCCGCCCGCCGGTTCAGATACGCCACATTTCCCGCCAGATCCGTCACCATCACCCCGTGAGAAAGCCGCTCTAAGGTCTGATACAGCGTCTGCGTCTTCAGTCGCTTCCGGGAAGGTGCCCCCCGTAAATTCAGGGCCGCCTCCAGCGCCAGCTTCAGATGCTTCTCCTCCAGTGGCTTCGTCAAATGGCCGCAGAGAAACGGCACCCGCGCCAGCGATAAATCCGTCCCTGCCTCCGCTAAAAACACGATCGGCAGGCCGAACCGCTCATCAATCCACGTCCCCGTCCGGATCGCCCCCCGCGCCTGGGCATCGATCATCACCAGATCCGGAGCCAGCTCCTCCACCTGCTCCAGCGTCTCGCCGCCCGGGCGCGCCAAAGCCGGCACGCTGTAGCCCAGACGGACCAACAGCGACTGCACCTCCCGTCCCACGGCACGGTCGTCCAGGGAAAGCAAAATTCGGGAAGAAGGCATCATTCCTCTCATGATCATAGGGGTGCTCCGCAAAAGCGGTAGCCTCGAAACCTAGGCGTCTGTTAGGAATTTTCCACCGTAAATTCGCGGGGAGGGCAAGAGCCGCCTGAAGAGGAAGGGAAGAAAAACGTGGTAGTGGCAGCCCACGTCTTTCAAAGCCTCCGCGCAGAAGCGGAACGCATCTGTCATTTTCAATCGCTCAATTCCATCTGACGGATTGACCGTTGCGTGGGAATGCAGGAATGCAGAATCGGATTGACAATTGAGGCCTTGAATCACCAACTGACCACGTTTTCTAGCCATTCATAAACAAGGTAGTTAGGAGTTGTCGGGATCATGGTTCCCCCAGGGGCAAGCGGGTGGTGATTGAAAGTAATGGGTTCTGGTCTGCGTGAAAGGGACGCGGCCTTCTTCAAGGGCGTAGATCATGCCCCAGTTCTCTCATCCCAACTTGCCTCGCCGGGCCGCGATTCGCGCCGGAGGCATCAGCTTGTTAGGATTGGGAGCGAGCCATTTGGGACAACTGAGGGCGCTGGCGCAAGGACCGGCACCTGTTCCGACGGCGAAAAACGTCATCTACATTTTCCTGAGTGGAGGGCTGGCCCAGCACGAGAGCTTTGATATGAAGCCGAATGCGCCGGCGGATATTCGGGGAGAGTTCCGGGAAATCGCGACGCGCACGCCCGGGCTGCGGATCTGCGAGCATCTTCCCCGGCTGGCTCAATGCAGCGACCAGTGGTCCATCTGTCGATCCCTGACCCATCCCTCGAACGAGCACTCGCAAGGTCACCACATGATGCTGACGGGCCGGACGGAAATTCCTGAAGGGTTTGATCCGACGCAGCCGAAAGAGAGTGACTGGCCCTCGATCGCCGCCATCGCCAATCAAGTCGTTGCTGCGGGAAGCAATCTGCCGCCCGCGATTGTTCTGCCGGACAAGATTATTCACCGCACGGGACGAACCCTGCCCGGGCAATTTGCGGGTCAGATGGGTCCGAGTCGCGATCCTTTCTTTGTCGAAGCCAGCCGGACGAATTCCAGCAGCTACGGGGCCTACCCGGACTACCTGTTTCATCATGAGACGGGGAAGAAGGATGGCAGCGAGTTTCGGTTCGATGCACCCAGTTTGACGCTCCCGGAAGGAGTCGATTTTGAGCGACTGAGAGATCGGCTAGGGCTGTTGGAGCATCTCGGCCACCAACAGGCTGGTCTGGAGGAGATGCTTGAAACGCAGCCCCATGATCGCTATCAGGCAATGGCTGCGAATCTTCTCTTTGATGAGAAAAGCAAGGCGGCGTTCGACGTTCATGGAGCCGATCCCAAACTCCAGGACGCCTACGGTCGCAATGCGTTTGGTTGGTCGCTGTTGATGGCGCGGCAGTTGGTCGAGAGCGGTGTTCGCCTGGTCCAGGTGAATCTGGGCAACAACGAATGCTGGGACACCCATCAGGCAGCGTTCCCCAACTTGAAGAACTTCCTTCTTCCTCCGATGGATCGAGCCGTCTCGGCTTTGCTCGACGATCTCAGCGATCGAGGGTTGCTCGACGATACGCTCGTGGTCATGGCCAGCGAATTTGGCCGGACCCCGAAGATAACGACGTTGGCAGGGAAGAAACTCCCGGGGCGCGATCACTGGGGAGCGGTTCAGAGTGTGTTCTTTGCCGGCGGTGGGGTTCAGGGAGGTCGAGTTATCGGCTCATCGGACAAGATCGGCGGGTATCCGGCCAGCGAACCGCAAAAGCCGGAGAATATGGCCGCGACCATCTATCAGGCGCTGGGGCTTCCGAAATCGGTGAAGTGGTATGACCCGGTCGACCGCCCCCACTTTGTCTATCACGGGGACCCGATTCCGGGATTGATGTGACGTTGGGCACGGGTTTCCGGGGATGCGGCTATGGTGAGGGAGTCCTTCAATCGATGGTTCCTCTCAATCCTTCGCTAGCCATTGACCGCCGTCCCAATCAACCTATAATTCGCTGTCAACTGAATTCCTAACACCCAACCACTATCTTACAATGGCATTAGCAACTGGAACCAAAGCCCCTGATTTCACTCTCACGACTCTCGGCGAAGGTGGTCCGACCCTCTGGACCTTAAGCGAGAATCTTGGTGAAAAGAATCTGCTCCTTCTCTTCGTTCCGATGGCGTTCACGGGCGGCTGCACGAAAGAGTTTTGTGAAATCACCAGCTCGATGAACGATTACACGAGCTTAAACGCAGAGGTGGTCGGCATTTCGGGGGACAATCCCTTCGCCCAAGCCGCTTGGGCTGAGAAAGAGGGAATCAAGATGACCCTCCTGAGCGACTATGAACACAAGGTGACCGAGGCTTATGGAATCGCCTACGAGAGCTTCCTTCCCGCGAAGAACCTCACGATGGGTGGAGTTTCGAAGCGTTCGGCGTTTATCGTCGATAAAGCGGGCGTGATTCAATACGCCGAGAGCAGCGATGATCCGGGCCAGATGCCCGACTTCGAGGCGATCAAGGCGAAGCTGGGCGAGCTTTCCTAGCCTGCATTCCCTGTCGCGCAATTTGCAATGGCTGCCCGCTTGCGTTTCGCCAAGCGGGTGGCCATTTTTTTGATTGATCCCTAGTTCAAGATTAAGTTACAAACAGACTAGTCAGTCTCATTTCTATGCCCACACCTGCCCGAGAGCGCATCCTTCAAACCGCAGCCCGCTTGTTCGCCGAGCGTGGCTATTCCGAGGTTGGAATCAACGAAATCATCGACAAGTCGGAGACGGCGAAGGCGACGTTTTACCATCATTTCCCCTCGAAAGAGGCGCTTTGTGAAGCCTGGCTCGTTGAATTGCATGAGAAGTCGGAGTGCAATCGGGAAACGCTTCTTAATCAGAATCTGCCACCGAAAGAGAAAGTGGTTCAGTATTTTGAGGGTCTTCGTAACTATTTGATTGCGAATGAGTTTCGTGGATGCCCGTTCACCAATACGGGAGCGGTATGCAAAGAGGGAGAGTCCAGCCTGTGTCGGCAGATTGAAGATCACAAGCTGGGTATCCGGGATTTTTTCCGGGAATTAGCCACGGGATTTTCGGCCACGGGTAATCGAGCGCGTGAGCTGGGTGATGCGCTGTTTGTGCTCTACTCGGGCGCTACGATGGAATCGCAGAACCTGAAAGCGATCTGGCCGGTGGATGCGGCGCTGCAGATGGCTCGCGAAATTTGCGAAAAAGAGAATTGTTAGTTTTTTTGGTTGCGTATAGACAGACCTGTCTGTATAGAAAGAGATCAAGCCGAGAACGGCACTCTTCCTGCAAAATCGATTCCAATTCTGAATCCATTCTCCCGAAAAGCCCGTTTTCTCATTAACCAACTCTTACTGACCAAACGAAATGAATACGACAGCCAACCATCAACTTGACCCGGCTCGTTGGAATGAAAATCACCGCGACTACCTCATGCACTATGCGCTGGGGAAGGTTCGTAATCCGTCGATTGCCGAGGATGTTGTTCAAGAGACGTTTATGGCGGCGTGGAAAGCCCGCAAAGGCTTCCAGGGCAAAGCGGCGGAGCGCACCTGGCTCACCCGGATCCTCCTCAATAAAATTTCTGACTTCTACCGCAGTGCCGCTCGCAAGCCGAGTCTCATGGTTAGCCAGCTCGGACTGGAAGCGGAAGACAGCGATACCTTGGATGCCCTGAACTATGCGCAGAACGGTGACCAGGGCCCAGCCCACGAGCAGCCCGCTCGCGCTGCTGAGAACGCGGAATTTGTCGAATTAGTGGAGTCCGCCCTCGATCGCATTCCTGGCCAAGCAGCCGAAGCCTTCCGCATGCGTGAACTTCAGGGACTTTCGACGGATGACATCACCACCAAGCTCGGTATCAGCCGCAATCACCTTTGGGTGCTGATCCATCGGGCGAAGAAGGCGCTCCGCGATCAACTCAGCGCCATTTGGGAGCCGACCGGATCGATGACGCCTTGCCCGGGCTGCTAAAAACCTTTCGATCCCACTCTTTGGCGTGAGCCCGGAACTGCACGAGGAAATTCCGTTCGAATCGTGTGGCACTCCCGGTTGATCGCCAGGAGTGGGGTTCTTTGTTAACGGGAGATTTGATTCAGGGGCGTCAGCGGGATTTCCCCGAGAATGACTCTCCGAACATTCTCCGCCGCCGTCATTCGAGCGGCTTTTCTTGCTTCCCGGGTAGCTCCTCCCAAGTGGGGCGTTAGGGTGACCTGTTCCATTTTGAGCAAATCCGGATGAACTCCGGGTTCGTGCTCGAACACATCCAATCCGGCTCCGCGAAGTTTGCCCGACTTCAAGGCATCGACCAAGGCGTTTTCATCGACGACCGGTCCACGGGCCAGATTGATGAGGATGGCCCCTTTCTTCATCGTTTTGAAGGCGGTGGCATCGATCAAGTGCCGGGTGGAATCAGAAAGCGGGGTGTGGAGACTGACGACATCCGCCTCGACCAAAAGCTGTTCCAGGGTTCGACAGCCGGGCGTTCCATCTGAGCTACGCCGCGCGTGAATCACCTTCATTCCAAAAGCTGCCGCGCGTTGGCCAACGGCTTGACCGATTCTTCCAAAGCCGACAACGCCCAAGGTTTTGCCACGAAGCTCCATGCCTTCCCACATCGCGGTGACGATTCCCTTTTCCGCCCACTCGCCGGATCGAACGAAACGGTCGCCTTGGACGACGCTTCGGGCCACTGCCAGGATCAGCCCAAGAGCGGCATCGGCGGTGGCATCGACGAAGGCGTCGGGCGTGTTCGTGGCCCAGATTCCTCGCTCGGTCATGGCATCGAGGGGCAAATTGTTGAACCCGGCGGCGGTGTTCGCCAGAATTCGCAGACTCGGCACCGCATCCAGCAGGGCAGCATCGATCTTCAATTCGCCGGGAATGATCGCCCCGATCGCGTGGTGCTCTTGAATCGTCTCCAGCAACTCATCGCGGGACATGACGTTGGCGTGATCCGGCTGCACGACTTGGGCCACTTCCAGAAGAGGGGACAAATAGTCGGTAGGAACGCGAACCGCGTTAATCGCTATGGGGCTACTCATGACTCAGGTAGTTGGTGGGGTCCGGGATGCCAGCGAGCTCGAAGGCTTCGATCCGTTCTACGCAGGTGCCGCAGGTTCCACAGTGAACCTCGCCGCCTTTGTAACAGGACCATGTTTGAGCGAAGTCCACTCCCAGTTCGGTCCCACGGGTGGCAATTTGCGACTTGTCCATCGCGATGAAGGGTCGGAGGAGCTGAATTTCGGCGTAGGTTCCGGCGCGCATCGCCTGACTCATCGCTTTCATGAACGGCTCGCGGCAGTCCGGGTAAATGGCGTGATCTCCAGAGTGGGCCGCGATCACCAATCCCTCGGCTTCGCGGCTTTCGGCGAAACCACAGGCGACTGCGAGCATGATTCCATTTCGGAACGGGACGACGGTGCGCTTCATGCTTGCTTCGGCATAGTGACCGTCGGGAATTTCGCCGCCGGATTGGAGGAGATCCGACTCAAACAGCTCGTTCACGAACCCCAGATCGATCACTTGATGCGGAATCTGGAGATGTTTTGCGTGATGCTCAGCAAAGGGAAGCTCGCAGCGATTATGCTTCGATCCATAATCGAAACTCAGCGCGTGGATCACCTCATGATCCTTGGCAGCTTGGTAGAGAGCGGTGACGGAATCCATGCCGCCACTCAGGAGAATCACCACTTTCATAAATCCGGTTCCGGGTAGCTCACTTCCACGGTCAGGCTAATTCCTCCGCGCGCGGCAAAGGCTCCGAACACCTGGAGTTTCTGCGGCGAGCAAACTTCCAGCAAATCACTCGCCACCCGATTCACGATTTCTTCATTAAAGGCGGCGGTGTTGCGATAGGACGCCAGATAAAACTTCAGCGACTTCGTCTCCACACAGAGTTCGCCCGGAATATACTCGATCCGCAGCTTCGCAAAGTCCGGCTGACCCGTGACCGGGCAAAGCGAGGAAAACTCCGCACAATCCAGCTTGATCCAATACTTTCGTTGCGGTGATTGATTGGGAAACGTCTCTAAAATCGCGGGGGAAGGAGACGTCGGCAAGCCCTCGGAATGGCCAAGCAACTTGAGGTCAGGAGGATCGGGATTCGGCATTTCGCCAGAGCATAGGATCGCACCATTCCCCGGTCAAACGGAGGCGAATCCGGATTCCGTGATCCCTAATTATCGCCCATGTATTGGAGCGACCCTCCGATGAAATCGATGTAGACTGCCGCTTTGTCCTGCTCCGTTTGGGAGAGACCTTGAATGCCGAAGTAGGTTCCGGTGAACACGCCTTCCGGGACGGTTCCGCCGGAGATGACTTTGGCGATGGTTTCGGTCTTATCCGCGCCGACCAAATCGAGTCCGGCGCCTTCTCCGGAATGAAACAACGAAACGATGTTCTGAGCGTTTCGCTTATCTTTTGCATCGTTGGTGGTTTCGTTGATCCGTCCAATGTTGGGCACAGCGACTGCGGCGAGAATTCCAATCACGGCGATGACGACCAACATCTCGACAAGACTGAAGCCGTGGTGAGAGCGAAGTTGCGACCGATTCATTGCGAGCAGTTTACCACTAAACTGGGCCGTCGGCGAACGGATTTGAACGATGGCTGGAAAGGAAGCTTTTCGGGGCAAATGGCTGCCTGTTTTCTCAATCGGCAGTCGTAACGTTGATCGTGTTCACACCGACAAGAGTCAAATAGCGAGGATAGCCATCGAGCGTCATCCGAATCGTGGTGGCCTCATCGAGCGGGTGTCGATTTCCCATTTCATCGGTTTGGATGGCGGCGTTCGCGTTCGACTGGATTTCGATTTCGGCGGAGTCGCCCAAGGTGAAGGCGGCGAGCATCCGGTTTTCGCCGCGTTGGAACTGATAGACAAAGATCTCGTCGGTTTGCAGCGCGATGGAATGAAACGAGGCTCCATCCAAGGTCGAGACCATGGCGCTGAGGGAGCCGACGACAAATCGGGGGCAAAACTGATGATCGAGGAACCCGAAATCCTGATTCGTTCGCTTCGGCGCCAGCGTCATCCGACCGCCGAACAGAAGCACCCCGGCGTGATCTGAGGCCCAGCAATAGAGTGTTTTCTGCGGGACGATCTGGCCCTTGCGCCGTTCTTGATCGAGCCGCCAACCGTCGTAACCCATCTCCGTGTTGATCCAGCGTCGCGGCGCGGCCCCGACCTCGGCCTTCATCTGCTGAAGGGTGGCGTGATCTTCCATCAGGTCGCGGAGACTGCCGTGGGAATGATACGCGGCGTAATCGATCAGTCCATCGAGTTGCTGGAGGTAGTAGCGGGTCTTGCTCGGCTCGACCAACGAGTAGCCGCCCTGGAGTATCGGGAGCTGTGAATCGAACTTCCGGATTTCCTCTCGCGTGTAGCGAAGTTGCGCCACGAATTCTTCCGGTGTTCCGGACCAAAACTGGACCTGATCCGGCTCGTTGAAAATTTGGACGAAGCGGGCGTGGCGGCCATAGCGATCGAGGAGAGCCTTGACGTAGGCGCGCTGGGGATCTTCGGCCCGCGGATAGCGCCAGATGTGTTCCTTGACGTCTTGATAACCTTTCGCGATGGCCCAGTCCGGCGCATGCATCAGCTGGAGGGCGAGTTCGAATCCACGGGAGGTGTAAGCCGTGACGGCCGCGTCCATGCGATCGAACTGATACTGATAGCCGGTCGTGGATTGTCCCATCTCCATCGATTCATCGGGCCGGACGACTTGGAATCCCAGCCTGGCCAAGGCATTCGCTTCCAGTTCTCGGGCAGCGGTTTCGGTGAGCGTTTTGGGAAGGGTGGGCTCTCCTCGGAAGGACCAGTGATACCTTCCGGGAAAGGCGCAGACGCCCAGAAAAAACTCTTCTCGTTTCCAGGTCTCCCGGGCCGCGTTCAAATCTTCGGTCACGGCGATACTGCGAACCAGGCGCTTCTGGCAGACGTCATCAGCATACCCATCCAGCGTCAGCTGATACACGCCTTTTCCGGTGATGTGCAGCTCGGCCCAAGTCTCCACCCCGCTCGCCACCTTCCATTGGGCGACGGCTCGGTTGTGCCAGTTCCAGACGGTGAGAACACCGTGGGTGAAGGAGTTTGAATCGACTTGCAGTTTCAGTCGAAACGGTTCCTCGGCCGCCTCGGCTTTCCACCAGTCATGGGCCGTCTCGGGCTCCAACGACAAACCATCGGAATCCGCGATCGCCTCTTCGACGGTTTCGTGAAGAAAGGGAACTCCGGCTTTCGGGAGAGGTGTGGCATCAGGCGTCAACCGGACCGACCAAGCTACGGATTCCGCAGCCGGTGCGCCCATCAGGCTGAGGACGACAAACCAGGCGCAAAGCAGGGCTTGCGCGCCCCGTTGATCCATTTTCAGCGAGTTCAAGCCTTGAAGTGCTTCGCCAAATCTTCGAGCTGGGTCGGCTCCGCTTCGGTCTCCACGCTGCGGATCGCGGCGCGTTGAAGCTCTATCAGCTCTTGGACGCCTTTCTTACTGAGATCCACCATTTCCAGCATTTGCTCGTGGGAAAACACGGCTTCCTCGCCAGAGCCCTGCATCTCGACGAATTCGAGGGACTCGGTCATGACGATGTTGAAATCGACCGCCGCGTCGCGGTCTTCCACGTAACAGAGATCGAGCATCGCGGTGTCCTCGACGACCCCGGCGCTGACGGCGGCGACGAGCTGTTTGAGCGGCGACTTCTTGAGTTTGCCTTGGTCAATCAGGCGATTGAAGGCGATCGCGGCGGCGACACAACCGCCGGTGATGGAAGCGGTGCGGGTTCCGCCATCGGCTTGGAGAACGTCGCAATCCAGCCAGAGGGTGCGCTGGCCGAGCGCGCGGAGATCGACCACGGCGCGGAGCGAGCGACCAATGAGGCGCTGGATTTCGCTGCTGCGGCCATCGATTTTGCCACGGGTGATGTCGCGCTGTTTGCGGTCCAGGGTGGAGTAGGGGAGCATGTTGTATTCCGCAGTGAGCCAGCCGCCGGGAACGTTTTGCTGCTTCATCCAATAGGGGACCTTGTCCTCGATCATCGCGCTGCAAATCACCCGAGTATCGCCGAACCCGACCAGGACCGAGCCCGTGGCGTGCGGCGCGATGTCCGGCTGAAAGGTGATGGAGCGGAGTTCATCGAGGGCGCGGTTGTCGGAACGGGTCATCCCGGAGTATGGGAAGGCTGCGGAGAATCTCAACCCTCAGTTTCGCGGCTTGCCAGATCCGCTTGGCTTGGTAAACTCAAAACCATGGGACAAGCTGCGCTCAAGTTACCCGGTGAAACGGGATTTGATCAAACCGCCTTCAACTTGGCGCGTTGGGAGGAAGTGCTTGAGGATCAGTTTTTGGCTAGTCTCGCGTATCGCATCGAAACTGACCGCTTTGGACAAATCATCATGAGCACACCGCCCGCTCCCGACCATGGTGGAAAACAATTTGAGGTAGGATTTCTCCTTCGACAGTTGCAGTCGAAAGGAAAAGTCATCACGGAATGCCCCATTTCGACTTCCGAGGGGGTGAAGGGATGTGACACCGTCTGGATTTCTGACCGCTTGCGCAAACAGTTGGAAGGCCAGAAGTGTTTTACGGTCGCGCCAGAAATCTGTGTGGAAGTCATCTCGCCAAGCAATTCCAAAGCGGAGATCGCTCACAAGGTCGAACTCTACTTTGAGGCGGGCGCGAAAGAGGTGTGGGAATGCTCTGAAACGGGCGCGATAACGTTTCACGTGGGTCGAGCAGGAGTTCTCGGGGAAACCTCGGAGCTATGTCCGGATTTTCCTGCGGTGATCGACGGTTAGAATAGAGCCTACCTCAGTGTGATTTTCCGATCCCGGCGACTTGTCATCCCCCGGGTCTGCCTGATGGTAACAGTCGATTGAAGGAAACGCTCGAAGCTCTCGAACAATTTGCGATAGAGGTGGTGCTGGAACGGCGCCGCGGAAAACGTGCTGCCGCTTTGCGGGCTTTTTTGGCGTCGATGTCGCAAATCTACAAGGGGTTGGTTTCGGCCCGGCTGCGGCTCTATCGCTACCGGATCATGCGGGAGCGGAATCTGGGCTGTCTCGTGGTTAGCATCGGAAATCTGACGGTGGGTGGAACCGGAAAGACGCCGGTGGTCGAAAAATTCGCCCGGGCGTTGCAGGATGGCGGACGCAAAGTGGCGGTGCTGAGTCGCGGCTACAAATCGGTCAAGCCACCCCTGGGCCAGCGTCTGCGGCAACGGATGTCCGGGAAGACGCCGGAGATCGATCCTCCGCGGATCGTGCACGACGGCAAGCAGCTCCTGTTGGACTCGAAGACGGCGGGAGACGAACCCTACATGCTGGCCTCGAACTTGAAGAACGTGGTGGTGATCACCGATAAGGATCGGGTCAAGGGAGGCTTGCACGCGATTCGAGAGTTCGGGGCGGATACCTTGATTTTGGATGACGGGTTGCAGTATTTGCGGCTGCGACATCGGCTCGACATCGTCTTGATTGATCGCTACCAACCCTTCGGCAACGAACATCTCCTTCCCCGGGGAACGCTCCGCGAGCCGCCGAAAAACCTGAAGCGCGCCAGCTACATTTTCATCACGAAGTGCAATGGCGATCCCAACGACGAACTCATCAAACGCATCCGAAAGTACAACCGGACGGCGGAGATCATTGAGTGCACCCACGAACCCAAGTATCTCGAGCGGCTCGGCACCCACGAGCAACATCCGCTGGTGACGTTACAAGGTCAGGAAGTGGGGACGATCAGCGGCATCGCGGTGCCGGAAAGTTTCGAAGGAGGTCTCGAGCGGCTCGGGGCGAAGATCATCGTCAAGCGTCGCTACACAGACCACCACCGCTACACGGAACAGGAAGTGCTCGGCTTCATCAATCAATGCATCGACGCCGGAGTCGACATGATCGTGACCACGGAGAAGGACTCGGTCCGCTTTCCGCGACTACCCAAGGTGGATGTGCCAATCTACTTCCTACGGGTCGAAATCGGGATCCTCAGCAACGAAGAAAGCTTCGACGAATGCATCCAGCGGATCTGTCGGCCTCGACCGATTGTCCCGGCGCGACGATTTTTTTAGAGTCCATCAAGCCTGACGAGCGATTGTCAGAAGCCGACGGCTAACTCCCTCAGCGTTCGAATCTTTCGGCGACTGATTCGAAAAGGGGATTCGTTGGGCGGTTGGGGGAAAAGAGGAGCCGGGCGAACTTTTGGTATTGCGCAGGCTCGCGGAATCTCTAGCATCCCGACGAAAACCGCAGAATAAGCATGAAAAGGAGATCGTTGTTGGGCAACTGGATGGTTGGGATCGCTATGACTGGAGCCTTGCTTGGTCCCGGTCACGCCATCAAGATCAAGCTGGATTATCGCTATGACTCGACGGGCTTCTTTGGAGCGGGAAATCCAAGTGGACCCGCTGCGGGAGCTGAAGCGCGGGCTTCCGCACGAGCAGCGGCAAACTTTTTCGAGTCCATTCTGACGGATGATTTAAAGAGCATCAAGCCGTCGGGAAATAACAAGTGGACGGCGAAATTTCACAGCCCATCTGGTTCCAGTACGAAGACGATCAAAAACCTGAAGGTCAGTGACGATCAGGTCATCATCTTCATGGGAGCGCGAACGATGAGTGATGCGTCAGGTCGAGGTGGGCCTGGGTGGTACAGTAGCATTTCAGGGTCAGATTCTTGGGAGGAACGGGTTGAGCGCAGAGGCCAAGGTAAAGAAACGGAAGGAAAAAAGGCCAAGGATTTCGCACCATGGGGCGGTCACATCTCGATGAATAAAGCGGGGCGCGAATATTGGCATTTCAACCATGGCCTTCCTCCCGTAGCAGGAGGTGGTGCCGATTTTTACAGCACATTGCTTCATGAGATTGGACACGTTCTCGGAATCGGCACAGCGGATTCGTGGGACAATCAGATCAAAAACGGGAGATTTCAGGGGAAGAAATCGAAGGCTGCCAATCAGGGCGTGGCTCCTCGCATTCTGGGAGATAAGTCCCACTGGGGCGACGATATGCTGAGCCCGGCTTTGGTGTATGGAGTCGTGATTTCGACGAATATGGATCACGATGACTTCTATGCGACTCGCGAGGTCTTTACCGCTCTCGATGTCGCGGCGTTGAAGGATATCGGTTGGAAGGTATGCACGAGGGCTGATCCCTACTTCTTTGCCCCGACTCCAGATACCCAAGCGCAGATCAATCAAGAGTATGCTGCAGGACTACCGTTCGCCAAAATCGCCTCCAACCACGATCCCAGCCACTTGGAGCAAGCCGTCTTGCTTGCGGATTATGCGGCGATTGATGCGACGTTGTTCTCCGGAATTCCCTTTGCCCTCGCGATGCACGATCAGGGGATTTATGCGACCCGGGTCGCGACCCGCAACTTGAACGGACGACTCTCCGCGTTACGGGCGGGAATGGGAGCACCAAGGTCGAATTCCCAGCAGGTTCATCGCTCGGTTCCGGTTCGGGCGTATGCGGCGATGGAGGTTTCACCGCTTCCGGATGCATCGAGCGACATGAGCGATGCGACCTTTGCCGTCTCCGGCGAGATCGAAACTTCATTGCCGGTGGAAGATCCGCGATTTGATCGTTGGTCGTTCTATACGGCGGGTGACTTCGGGTTTCAGGATCAGGATGCTCTAGGAGAGTTGGCTTCCGGGTTGAACGCGGAGACCGTCACTGGTTCGGCGGGAGTCGAGCGGCAACTCACCGAGCATACGGCGATTGGTTTTGCCTGGAGTTACGTGGAGCATGATGTGGATCTGGATGCGTTGGGTGACATCGACATGGATGGCTATGCCCTGTCCGTTTACGGCACCTTCCAGTCCGGCCCGTTTTACGCCGATCTGCTCTACGCGTTTTCGAACTTAGAAAGCGACACCACTCGCAACACCGGGATCGGCTCGCGGGCGCGGGGCGAAAGCGATGTTGCCAGTCATTACGTGGATTTGAATCTGGGTTATAATTGGCAGTTGGGCCAGATCACCACCGGACCCATCGCCGGGGCACGCTATGCCACTGGCTCGGTCGATCCCTACCTTGAGCGAGGAGCCGGAAACGCGAATTTGCGCTACGCGGGTCAGAATTTCGACTCCCTCGTGACCCAACTCGGTTGGCAAGCCTCCTTGGCGAAGCCGACAGATTGGGGCGGTTTTTTGCTCCAAGGCCACCTCGCGTGGGAGAAGGAGCAGTTCAATGCGGAGGAAGACGTGTCTGCGGAGCTTCTGACGTCACCCTATCTCTTGTTTGATGAGTCTGGCTTCAGTCGAGTTGGGGCCTATGAAGCGACGGCTTCTACTTCACAGCCGGGCACGGATTACCTCAGTCTGGGGGTGGGACTGACGTTTCAGTTTGGCGAGCGCTCCAGCTTTAGTCTCGACGGCGAGACACAGGTTTTTCGTGATGCTTTGACCCAGCACTACGGCGGCATCCGCTTCAGTCACCAATTCTAACGAGTAGCCGACTTCGGTTTCGCTCCCAGCCTGGGATCCCGCTTTGACAGCAGATTGAGCTTCACGAAGGGGAGAACCACGAGGCAGCCGATGAGGAATGAGGGGACGGCGATGGCGAAGACGGCGACGAGCTGCATGACGAAGTTCGCGTCGGAAGTCGCGCCGAAAGGAACCACCAACATTCCGAGGGTGCCGCAGGCGAGATGGATGGGGACGAGGGCGAAGGGATCGCGGAGTTCCAGGGTGTCAAGAATCACGAGGATCATGACCATGGAAAGGGCGGCCAGCCCGCCAAAAATCCCGGACTGCCAGATGGAATAGTGATCCGCGCCGCCGGCGACGACAATCCAACCGGCCATGTTGCCAAAGAGGATCATGTGGATCCGAGGACGGATGTCGAGTCGAGTATGGACGATCCAGGCGACGAGGCCACCGACAATGGCGGCTGACATCCCGTTGAAGACTGCCGTTTGAGCGAGGACGAGCGACTCGCGAAAACCTTGTCGGCCCAGCACGGCGGCGAAAGCGATTTGAATGAAGAGGAAGCCGATGATGGCGGTGAAGGTACGATCCGGTCGCATTTTTTCCGGAGGAAGCGGCTGGTCATTGGACCACCGGGAGCCGGTCAGGACGACGATGCCGATCATTCCGGCCAGGATGTGGAGCGTGTCTCCGGCGAAGTCGCGCACCCCGATTTTTCCGAGCCAACCGGAGGGCAAAAGCCAGCTCTGCAACACGGGAAAGAGCAGCATGGCCGTGAGGGCGGCGAGAACGAGTAAAAATCGGGTTCGGACCCCACAGATGGCATAGCCAGCCATCGCCGCGAGAATGATGCCGGGATCCATGTCGCGACAGAGAAAGATGCCCAAGCCCAAGACGCCGGCACGGCGCAGCACGATCTCAAAGGTTGGGTCTGCGTTGGCAAAGCTGCGCTCGATCAGCATCCAGCCCCAGAGCCCGATCCCGATCAGAGTGGGCCAGATCGCGAAGATTTGATCGCGGTAGCTTTCAGCGGATTTCAACCCGGCGATCGGTTCGATCAACAAGTAGCCGAAGACGCCTAAACCGACCAGCGACAGCAACAGCAGGACGATTCCACGTGGGGTTTTCAGCGTTCGAGAAATCAACAGCGGGGAGGGGTGTTCCGAGTCTTGCGATGCCATGAATAGTGGTTGGACGAAAGCGGTCCCTTCTTCCTAGGTAAATTGCAACGCAAAGTGGGGAAAACCACCGGGTTTTCTGGCTCCGGGATGATCGAACGATTTCGATCGTCCCAGCCGCTCCTCCTAGGTTTGGTGCAGGCCACGCGTTCCCGGGAATTCATGAGCGATTAGTTGCATTCTTCGGGAATCCGCCAAACGAGTGAGGGAGTTGATCTTTGAGTTCGGCTTTCGAGAAAAAAGCGAAGAGAATGGTACGCAAGTTGCTATGTGATTTCTTCCCCTAAAATGCGCTTCAATGACTACAATCCTGAGAACTTCTTTGATGAGATGTTCGGAACCGAGCAGCAAGTGTTCGATCATTACAGTCCGCTCTTGGAACGCTTCAACACCCTCGCAGAGGACGAATTAAACGAGCGGCAGCGTCGGGTAGATGCCTCTTTCCTGGAGCAGGGCATCACGTTTACCGTTTATGGGGATGATAGTGGAGCGGAGCGCATTTTTCCGTTCGATCTTGTCCCCCGAGTGATTCCGGAAGATGAATGGCGGGTCTTGGAGACCGGGCTGACCCAGCGGATCATCGCCTTGAATCAGTTTCTTCACGATATTTACCACGAGCAGAATATCATCAAGGACGGGATTATCCCCCGTGAAATTGTGGAGTCGGCCGCTCATTTCCGGCCAGAGATGATCGGAGTCGATGTCCCGAAAGACATCTACATTCACATTTGCGGGAGCGATCTCATTCGCGATGGAGAAGGGAACTATTTGGTGTTGGAAGACAATGGCAGGTGTCCGTCGGGTGTTTCCTATGTCCTGGAAAATCGAGAGGCGATGAAGCGCGCTTTCCCGAATTTGTACCGGAGCATGGGAGTTCGTCCCGTGAGTGACTATCCGGAGTTGCTCATGGATACGCTAAACTACCTTTCCCCGAGGAATCATCAGCAACCCGTCTGTGTCTTGCTCACTCCGGGCGTCTACAATTCGGCTTACTTTGAACATTGCTTCCTGGCGCGACGGATGGGAATCCAGATCGTGGAGGGGCGGGATTTGATCGCGGTCGATGGTTATGTCTATATGCGGACGACGCACGGTTTGGTCCAAGTCGATGTCATTTACCGCAGGCTCGATGATGATTTCCTGGATCCCTCCGTTTTCCGGAAGGATTCGATGCTCGGTGTTTCCGGGATCATGGATGCGTATCTCAAAGGGAACGTCGCTTTGGCCAACGCCGTGGGAACCGGTGTGGCGGACGATAAAGTGACCTACGCCTACGTCCCGGAGATCATTCGCTACTATCTGGGACAAGACGCCATCTTGGGTAATGTCCCGACCTATCTGGCTTGGCGTGAAGATGACCGCAAATTCATGCTGGAGAACCTGCCGGATCTGGTCGTGAAAAGCGCCAACGAATCCGGCGGTTACGGAATGTTGATGGGGCCGAGCTCGACCAAGGCCGAGCGAAAAGAATTCGCCAAGAAAATCAAGGCGCATCCCAGAGACTACATTGCCCAGCCGGTGGTGTCTCTCTCCCGTCACCCCACCATTTGCGGAGACGATATTGAAGGTCGTCACGTTGACCTGCGGCCATTCATCCTGTTTGGAGAAGACATCAGGATCATTCCTGGCGGTCTCACCCGGGTGGCCTTGAAGAAGGGTTCCCTGGTGGTGAATTCTTCGCAAGGCGGAGGGAGTAAAGACACGTGGGTTCTTCACCCTAACCAAGATTCCAACTGATGTTATCTCGTGTTGCCAATAGTCTGTTTTGGTTGAGCCGCTATGTGGAGCGTGCGGAAAACGTGACCCGTTTAGTCGAGATCAACCAACAGTTTGCTCTGGATGATCACGATCACCTGGAGGATCCGTTAGCGAGTTGGAGAGCGGTTTTGCTCACCACCGCAACCGAGGGATTCGACGACGAATCTGATAAACTGTCAGGACCGAATGCGGTCGCGAAGTATATCACCCTGGACCCTTCCAATCCGCAATCGATCCGCCGCAGCATCGAAAACGCTCGGGAGAACGCCCGGATGGTTCGCGACCAGATTCCGGAGAAAATGTGGCTGGAGCTGAACGCGATCTATCTGTTTCTGCGCGGCACCGAAGTGGAAGAGGTGTGGAATCGGGATCCGGAGATCGTTTTTCGGAAGGTGATCGACTTCTCGCTTCGCTTTCAAGGATTGGCAGACGCTACCGTGCTTCAGGATGAAGGCTGGCGCTTTCTCCAACTCGGTAAATTCCTGGAACGGGCAGACCAGTCCAGTCGCATTTTGGACATGCTCACCTTCACCGCGCTCCCGGACAAGCGGGCTTGCTCCGCGATTCTGGGCGCTTGCTCGGGGAAATCGTCCTTTCGGGTGGAGTTTTTAGGGGCGCTCTCGATGGAGAACGTGGCTCAGTTTATTCTGTTTTCTGAGGCCTTTCCCCGGTCGGTCCGGTTCTGCATTCGCCGCGTGGATGAGACGCTTCACTCCATCAGCGGAGTTTCCCAAGGTGCTTTTTCGAATGAAGCGGAACGCCTCGCCGGAAGCGTCCTCGCCCAAATCAATTTCTGCAACCTGGGCGATATCTTTCCCGATGGTCTTCACGACTACATCGACCAGATTCAAATCCACCTCAACAACGTCGGTCAGGCGATTTTTGAGACCTATGTCCTGCTTCCTTCCGAAATTCACAACGTGACTCGGATGGATGGAGTGCAGTTGCAATGGAGCAAACAGCAACAACAGTAGCCGCTTCCCCTTTTATCAACCTGCACCCTACCCGCCATGCGACTTCGAGTCTTTCATCGGACTGAGTACCTCTACTCCAACCCGGTTTCCGATAGTATCAATGAGCTGCGCCTTCAGCCGCTCAATACCCGCTGGCAGGAGGCGGAGTCGTCCATCATTTCGGTCATTCCCGCTTGTCGATTGAGCAGCTACGAGGACCTGAACTACAATCAGGTTCACTACTTTGAGCTGCCCCAACCCCACTCCCGGTTGGTGATCGATTCCCGTTCCGAGGTAAAAACCACGACGAAGGTCAATTTCGAAGAGTTTCCCTACGGGTTTCTCCACCAGGATTTGGAAGCATGCTTGGAGATGGAGGAGTGCGTTCCCTTTCTCCAAAACAGCCACCATGTGGAAGTGACGCCGGAAGTCTGGCGGGAGGCGATCGATATCCAGGATGACTCGGAAGATGTGTTCCAGACGGCTTACCAGATCATGGAATACATCTACAAGAACTTCACTTACAGTTCTGGTTCCACGAATGTTGCCACGCATGCCAACGAGGTGATCGCCATGAAGCAAGGTGTCTGCCAGGACTTTGCCCATGCCATGACGGCCTATTGTCGGGCGTTGAAAATTCCCGCGCGCTACGTCAGTGGCTATTTCTTCGACGCCACCCGCGACCAGAGCCTGCGCGGCTCAGAAGCCTCCCATGCCTGGGTCGACGTTTACATTGATGGACACGGCTGGTTCGCGTTTGATCCGACGAACAACAAAGTCATCGATGATACCTATATCATCGTGGCGACGGGGCGCGACTACCGGGATGTTCCGCCTGTCCAAGGTTCGTTCTACGGGATCGCCCGCAGCTCAATGCGGGTCTCGGTGACCATAAAGCGGATCTAACGTCGAATTAGGAGGTTCCGAGAGAGTTCAGTTTACGCTTGTGTTCGAAATCGATCTCACGCGAAGATCAGCGCATGAAGCGACTCATCGGCCTTGTCTGTTGGATCGTTCTACCTGCGTTGACGGTTCTGGCTCAGAATCCGGATGATCCGTATGAGTGGACGATCGAAACCTACGCGTTTCCTGCAGACCAGCTGGTCCACGGATTTGCTTCGCCAGAGCGAGGAGCGCTGAGACCTCCGCGCCTACCAGCGGCCGATGCTACTCCCGAGCAGATTCAGGACTTCATCCGTATCAGCAATAGCATCGTTTCTCACTATCTCGACGAGCAGGGACTCGGGTTACCGAAAGGAGGACTCGTGATCTTTGATCCGGAATCCTTGACCCTTGCGGCGAGACTTCCCCGGATTGCCCAGAGTTCGATTCTCTTCACTGCGGAAGCGTTTCAGGAGGATGCCCAAAAGTATCTCGCCTTTGATTTCACGATGGTTGAAGCACCGGCTGCCATGCTTCGTTCGGTCGCGGAGAAAGCCAATGAACAGGCGAACCATCACCCCTTGTTGGAACAGATGCGTTCGGAAGTGGACGAGGGCCGGGCCAAGATCCTTTTCTCCAGTCGGTTGGAAACCCAAAGTGGCCAACGGGCCACCCTGGAGCGGCAAGAAAATGCGGATGTCGCCACCGGCATCACGGTCGATGCCGAAAACCAGGTTGCGTATTTGACAGAAACCCAAGCGGTGGGCACCCGCCTGGAAGTTGATTCGGTCATTGGAGCCGACGGTGAGACGATAGATCTCCGATTCTCTCTGGATCATCACTACCTCCCGGCTCGCAAGCGGCAAGCACCGCTCACGCTCCGAGGAACGGATCAACTTTCTTCGGTCTTGGTCGATACGACGAATGTGTTGCTCCACGGCGGCGTTACGATGAGGACCGGAACTTCAAAGTTGCTGGGAGTGTGGAAGCCGGAGGGAATCGCGAATGATGATGCCTTGCTTCAAGCGGCCTTTACTTCGGGCGACGTGGTGACGGTGCTGCCGCTCGTGAATCCACGACTCGCGGATTGGCTGCGAGTGCAGGGTGAAGCGGTGCTTCCCGTTCCGGAAGGGGATTTGGAGTTTGAGAAAGAAGCGGAAGAGATTCCGGATGGGATGATTGTCCGGAGATTTCGGGTTCCGCCAAGCTATCTCAGTCAGGGAAGAGCGCTGCATCGGAGTCAAGATGACCCGTTCTCTGACTTGGGCGGCGGCGGTGGAGGGGCCTTGGAGCCGACCTTCATGATTCGGGCGACCGCGCGCGATATCCTACAATCCTTCGGAATTTCTTTTCCTCCCGGTTCCTCCGCGAATTATATTTCTTCCAGTTCCACGCTCGTGGTCCGCAACACCCCTGAAAATATCCAGTTGGTTGAAGCCTACGTGATGTCCGTGAAAGAAGAGGTCCAGAAGACCGTTGGCGTCACTGTTCAGATTGTCGAGGCAGAGGCGAGCGTTCTCCGCCGTCTGGTCGAAGAGACGCGGGCGCTGGCGGATCACCGCGCGGCTTGGGAGGAACTGAAGGCCCATCCCCAAACGTCGATTCTCACCACGAATTGGTTAGAGACGCGGAGCGGCGAGCAAGCGAAAATCGAAGCCGGGCGCAACCACGTGTATCACACCGGAGCAGAAGTGGTCGCGGCAAAGGAAGGGGCCATCGCCTCTCAGATCAGCCCGGTGCAGAATACCCAACGAGTCGGAACCATCATTGGAGTCGATCCGGTCATCGGAGCGGACGGAATCACGATCGATCTGCGAGTCAGCATCGATCACGACTATGCCGAGCCACAACAGATCGAGAGCACCGCGAACATCGCAGACGGGCAGATTCAACTCGACGGATCCACGACCACCTTTCGCGACGTAGAAGTCTCCTCCGGGATGACGTTGCGATCCGGCATGCACCGCATGATCTCCGTCTGGGAACCGAAAGGTATTCCGGAGGGCGAAAATGCCGATCTTCTTCAAGCCGCCTGGGTCCAGGCAACGCTCATTCTAATGGATGAAATCGAGTAGGGTCAGAAAGCCCCTATTCTTTTTTACTTGCGCAATCTCCCCTACCGTTCTCAGATTGTTTGATGGCAGAGTTGGCTTTAGATCCTCCAACAAAGATTCAGATGCGCTTTCCGCATCTGCAATATGCTCGGGAGAATCATTTCTTCACGAATTTCCTACCAGTTTTGGAGGAGTTAAAGGAGAAAGACGATCGTTTGAGTGACCGGATTGAGGCCCAAGAAAAGGAGTTCTTTGAGTTCCTCAGCCATTCGGTTCAAATTGACAAGATAGGCTCCATCCCCGGAGTGATTGATAGAGTGCAGCGGAACCTGAAGACGGATGTGCCTATTCACATGTTTCTCTTTGAGTTTCCCACCGCGACAGCCATGTGCATGCCCCGGTTTCAATTTGGTGAAGGAGAGACGATCGATGAGCTCGTCGTGGTCGTGAGTCACCACTTCATGAACACACTGAATGATGACGAAAGAACGTCAATTTTGGGTCATGAATTGGGTCACTTGCTGTTGGGACACGTTAAAATTCCGAGGAAGACTCTGTTGGATACCGAAACCGATTTGAGCAAGAATCCGGATCTTCGGGCGAACGTAATGCGATGGGCGATCTGCTCGGAAGTGAGCTGTGATATTTTTGGGTATGTGGCAACGGGAGGCAACACCAAAGCATGCTCCACCGCGCTGTTGAAATTCACCACGGGTTTAGACGCAAAGACGTTTGAGGCTTTGAACGAAGATGCTCTGATCCAGCAGGTTCTTCAACAATACGACACCCTTTCCGAGTCGGTCGTTGATAGCGTTATTTCGAGCCATCCACTTACACCTTTAAGGCTCAAAATCATGAGTGTCGTGAACCACATGCCCTTTTTGGCGGAGTTTGGCGCTGATCTTGATATAACGGATTTCCAGCGATTACGAAATCAATTCAACAATGGTGTTGATAGTGTTGTTCGGAAGATTTATCCCGAATTATTCGAGGAACAGGAATTGGATCAGGGTTTTATCTTGTTCGACCTCGGGGTTTCCATTGCGTTGGCGGATGGGGATATTTGCCGGGAGGAGGTGGAAGCCCTTACCAAAATGATTTCTTCGGACATTGACACCGCCGCCTTTTTTCAAGGACTGGAAGAGACCCTTCGACACAGAGATCACACTTCGGTAGCGCAAGAGCTGGTCGATCGTGCAATTGCGGAATCGGGTGAGCGAGGCTACGAGAAGGGGGATGCCTTGCAGGTTATCAAGTATCTTTGCATCATCGCGGCTTCAGACGGCACGGTTGATTCCAGTGAGTTGCTGATGATTTATCGCTTCGCCAAGCATTTTGGCTTTACCAAGCCGGAAGTGCTCTATCTGGCCAATCAGATGAACGCGATTGGCCAAGCGTGAACAATTTCGAAGAGCCTTTTAGCGAGGGCTCCAACACAGAAAATACAACAACATATACGATAGAAAAATGGGCCTTTTTGATTCACGTGAAACCAAAGAAAGGAAAAGTCATTTCAAAAATCTGATCTTGCTGGCGCTTGTCGATGGTGATTTTGACGAAAACGAGCGGAACTTCCTCATTCAGACCGGGATCAACTGGGGGTTGTCGGAATCGCAGGCACGTAGTGTGGTCGAAAATCCTCACAGTGTGAAATTTGTTCTGGCGAAAGAACCAGATCATCGGATCGTACAACTTCACGATCTCATCATCATGATGTTGGCAGATGGCGTCATTATGGAGGCGGAAATGGATTTTGTAACCACGTTGGCCGTGAAGATGGGGTTCAGGGCAAGTGACGTTCCTCGAATGCTCGAATCCATCATTGATGCTGCACGGCAGAAGGCAAAACCTTCGATTGATGCTACAGAGTTTTTGGACTCTTGATTGGATAGGCAGACCGATAGAAGCGAAGATCCTTCTACCCAAAAAGGCGGTTGTCGCGGTGGTGTAGAGTCTTTAACCCGCGGCTATCCACCATTAACTTCTTAGCAAGCTAGCTGCTTCTGTATCAAGAAACAGCTGGCAGTCGGGATGTTCCTGGAGAATCGAGGCCGGGACGTCCGGTGTGATGGGGCCTTCGAGGGCGTTTTTCACGGCCTCGGCTTTGCGTTGGTCGGGGACGGTGCAGATGATGGTCTTGCTTTTGAGAATCTGGCGGACGGACATGGAGATGGCCTGCTTCGGAACGGCTTCCAAGGTGGGGAACCATCCTTCGCCGAATTGTTGCTGGCGGCAGTCTTCGTCCAGATCGACGACCAGGTAGGGTTCCTCGGTGGTGAAGTCCGCCGGAGGATCGTTGAAGGCGAGGTGTCCGTTTTCGCCAATGCCGACGAAGGCGACGTCGATCTTCGTGGCGGAAAGGTGCTGTCCCACGCGCTTGCATTCTGCGGCGGCATCACCTTCCCCGTCGAGGAAGTGGAAGGCCCGCAAGGGGAGGGGAAGCTGGCTGACGAACCGTTGCCACAGATACTTGCGGAAGGAAGCGTCGTGAGAAATGGGCAGGCCGATGTATTCGTCGAGGTGAAAGCCCTCGATCGCAGGCCAGGGAAGGTCCTGTTCCCGCAAGCTTGCTAACATTTCGAACTGAGAGGCTCCGGTGGCCACGATGATGGCGGCGGTTCCCTTTTCGTCGAGGGCCGTGCGAAGATGAGTAGCACCTACTTCCGCGGCGGCCGCTCCCATCGCTTCTTTGCTGTCGAAAACGCGCGTCTTCATGAGACTTCAGCGACCAGTTGTTCGAGCCGTTTCGCAAACTCCACCCACACCATCCGACCTTCCCCGGAGTCGTCGACATCTTTCCCGGCGTGAACCGCGGCTTTGATGTGTGGCTCGATCGAAAGCCAGCCATCGTAACCGGTCGCTTCCAGATCGGCGATGATCTTGCGTTGAACTGGATCTTCATCGACGTGACAGGTCACGTATTCGCCATTCTCGCCCGGCTTGGCGCACTTGATGTGGACGTGGGCGATTTCGTCGCGGCAGGCCTGGTAGTAGTCCCAGGTGACGTTGGTATTGTGATCGTGCAGGCTGTTGTTGCCAGTGTCGAAGATCAATTTGAAGGCGGGACTATCGATCGCTTCGGCCAGTTCGAGATAACCATCGGCGGACTCCCCGTAGCCGCTGCAGTTTTCGTGACCCAGGATGACGCCTTCGCCTTCCGCGATGGTGGCCAGTTCCTTGAGGCGACGGACCGCTTCCGCTTTCCATTCCGCTCGGCTCAGGGCAGGGTCGCCGGAATTGGGATACGACATGATGCGGAGGAACTTCGTCCCGACTTCGCGCATCCGAGGCGCCACCCGCCGCAATTCATCGATGTCCGCTTGGAAATCCGAGGTGATTGGGCGAGCCCAGTTCGCGATTTGACCGCCGAAGCCGACAATGGCGATGTTGGCGTTTTCCAAGCGGTCACGGGTCGCGTTCCACTGATCGTCGCTTTGATCGCAGATGTTGCTGCCATCGATCAAGCGCAGTTCAATGGCCGACCAGCCGACCTCCTGGAGCGTGGAGATTTGACCGTCGAGCGATTTTTCGGCTTCGTCAGCGAAACCGGTGAATTGGAAAGGCATGGGATTTTTTCAGGGTTGAGGCTTTGCGAAGTTCTACCCTTAGGGACGAACGCGCGCGCCTCAAGACCGATTTTTTCATCCCGGCGCGTTGGGCCTTATAAAACCGCCGCAGGCCGTTCCACCGGAATCGCGGAAGGATTCTTCAACGGCTCTTTCGGCAAGGGATCGAGACCGATGAGGAGATCGATCTCATCGAAGGATTGGATCAGGTGATCCAGAGCGGTGAGATGCGGTTGATACTGCTGGCGATGCTCCTCGCAGAGGTCGTGGAGCGGCTCGAAGAGCTGGAGGAAGTCATCGAAAAACCCGCCGATCTGCTCCTCCAAGGTCGCCGCCAAGGCGTCGTTGATGATTTGCCGCTGTTCCTCAAAGCGCTCGTTCAAGGCGCGGACGGCTTCCTTCCGCGTGAGGCGAGCGGCGAATCCGGAAGCGAGGAGCAAGGCAACGACGACGCCGGCGACGCCAAATCCAAACATCCCGATTTGCTCCTCCGGAATCTTCCCGAGCATGACCAGGACCCCTCCCGCGATGACGGAGGCAAACATGAGGAAGATGAAGAACATCCCGGAAAACCGCCGTCGCGCGAGCCGACCTTTGAGCAGTGTTTCCAACTGCATCTCCGGCATTTTTTCCGCAATCAGACCGGTGAAGCGCGCGCGCATGTTTTCCTTCTGGGCAGACCAATCCGGCTCCCCGGTTACGCTCCCCACTCGGAGCTTGAAATTGAAGTGTTCCTGCATCTTCCCGGCGAGCTGTCGCCAGAGATGCTGCAGATCGTCTTCTACCACCTTGGCGGCTCCATCGGCATGATAGCGGACCGAGCGCGTCATTCCGTCGGTCATCGGTTCTTCGATCAACTCGCGAACGTCTTTCTTGCCAAAGACTCCGTTTCCAGGGCCCATCCGATCTTGGAGACGGGCGCTGCCAGCGGCGCAGAATTCGGTGAAGTCGTTGTCGAGGCTCTTCACCAGCGGGGTGAATTTATCGAGCGTCCGGTGGCGTTGCTTACTGACCTCGTTCCCCAAACCGCTGAGCAGTTCTTCGTCCGCCTGAAGAATGCGGGCTCCGATTCCGACTTCTTCCTGCACCTCGTTCAACACGACCCTGGCCGAGCGGCTGGCGTTCCCTAATTTACTCAGCCGAATTTCGGGAGAGTTCACCACCTCGCTGATGTAATTTTCAAACGGGGCGAAGCCGCTCTCCTTCCAGAGCCGCTCTTTATCCAGCGCGGTGGTCTTGGAGAGAAACGCTTTCTTGCCGCAAACCGTGAAGACGGGGAACTTTGCGTTCAGCTTCTGCATCGCGGTGACGCGCAGGTGGTCTTCGATCGCTTCGATCTCTTCCTCGTTCCGCAAATCGCACTGGGTCAGGGCAAAGGTCACGTTTTTGAACCAGCGCTTGTGGATCTTCTGGAGCAGGTTCCAGGCACTGGCCGCCCACGGATTCGTGACCGAGAAGGAAAAGATGACGAGGTCGGCCATCGGGATGAACCGTTCGGTGATCTCCTGGTGGTCGTCAGCGATCGAATTCGTGCCCGGTGTATCGACGATGTTGAAATCCTTCAAAAACTCATCTTGCCGGTAAAACTCGATCAGGGTGTCGCTCACCGGAATGTCGCGCCGCTCCGGGCCGTAGCGGAAAAGGTTGATCTTGGCGGTGGTGGGAATTACCCCGACCTGACAAAAGTCCGCCCCAAAGAGTGCGTTGAGCAGGGTAGATTTCCCAGCGTTGACCTCACCGACCACGACAAAAAGGAACGGTTCCTTGAGGTTGGCGAGCAGGTTTTGCAGAATGCTGACGCGCGATGGGTGCACGTCAATTTGCCCGGCCAGATCCGCCAGCGAAGTGATCGCGCTGCCGAGCCTGGCCCGAGTATCAAAGTAGACATCTCCGATTTGAGGTTCCACGGGGTTGGTTTAGACGGAAACGGGAGGAATTCCAAGCCCAATCTTGGAAGGAAAGTTCGGCGCTACAAATCAGCGAGTGGCTTATAATCGCAGTTATTTGATATTCTGGTACTCCTAAACATCTCCACACGAGCGGCGCGATGCCTCTTCAACGCGGGAGACCCAGAAATGACCATCCCTCAATCGTTCGTTCCTCTGATCGTTCTCATCACGGTTTTTCAACTGCCTCACTGCTCTCTCGCCCAGGAGTTTCTCACGGTCCGCACCACGGCCTACACTCACTCGGAAGCCGATCATCTGCGTTATGGCCGTATGACCGCCAGCGGTTCAACCCTCCGCGCGGAGACCAGTTACACTTCTGCTGCGGCCGATTGGTCCGAATTCCCGGTCGGCACCCGATTCCGCATCAAGGGCCAGTCGAAGATCTATGTGATCGATGATTACGGCAGCGCGTTGGTCGGAACCCGAACTATCGATCTCTACAAAACGACGAAAGGCGAAATGAACGCCTGGGGTGTCCGTACGGTTGAAATCGAGATTCTCGAGGACGGGAATTTTCGACGGGCGAAGACCATTCTGGCAAGCCGGCTGAAATTTGCGCATTGCCGGGAGATGTATGCTGCGATCGAAGAGTAGGTTCCGTCATCGTAGCGGAACTTCAAACATTCCGCGAAATGCTGGTGCTCGGAAGATTTGCATCTTTCGCTACAGCCCGGGTGGCGAACTCCAGATTTCAGCGATCGTGTCTTCGACGCCGAAGCCTTCCGGACAAGCTTCGCTTCTCGAATTCGCCGCATACATCCACAAGCCGCCGATGGGTGCGGCCAGGATGCGTCGGGTCGGCATTTGGAGATGAGCGGGAGACGGATGGTTGCGAACCCATTGATCAGCTTCCCGCAGCCAGGCATTTCGATCCACCTCGGGCTGGTGCGCGAACCAGGAAATCTCATCATAGCCCCAAACCCAGATTCCTCCGACGGATTCGCCGCCGCGCCCACTGTAGCCGTAGTTGTCCAGCTCAACGAGGAAGGGGAGGGAGTCGCAGGGCCAGCCGCTCGGCGTTACGCCGCCTTTGCTGCGACCAAAGATGTCGCCCGCGTCTTTGTCGGTTAAAAACGTCTTTCCGGGCGCATCCGGAACTTCGCGCAGGCGGAGCGGGTAGGAATGGAAGTCGAAGAGGAGCTGGCCGTCCTTCACCTCGCCGTGGGTGTGGGCATCGCAGATGACGAAGCCGCGCCGGGCGTGGTTCCGGGCATGGTTCCGAATTCGGCTCAAGATGGCGAACCAATGCTGATGACCGGGATCGGCATCGTCCATCAGCTTCACCTGACCAAAATGGATTGCCTCGATCCCGCCATCGAGGTAGCTGCGCGCGCGGTAGTAGAACCAGAGCTGCGTTTCCAGCTTGGTCATGTCCGGAACCGAAGCCCCGGGACGCCAGCGATTGTGCCAGCGGCCTTCATCGAACAGCATTGCGGAATAGCGAAAGTGGCGATCTTCGACCGGCAGATCAAACTCGTGAAAGACCCAGTCCGGGACGCGAATCCGCTCGACCTCGGTGGTGACGATCTCGAAGACGCAGGCTTGGAGCACGATTTCAGGATCGGCCTGGTGAACCGCCGCCGCTGCAGTTTTGACCTGATGGAAGTGGGCTTCGTCGTCTTTGGGTAGTTCCCAGGCAAAGGCGGCCCGGCCGATGAATTTCGCGCCCAGCCGAGTCAGCATGCGGAGATCATCGTCGAAAAAACGGGTGGTGGGTTCCGGTGAACTGGCGCAGAGGCCCGCGTGGGTCACGGCGCGAGCGAGGTAGTTCTCCAGCACGGTTCGGGAAATCGATCCCTGGAATTCGTAGTCTGGCGATGCAGCCCAGCCGCAAACGGGCAAGGCCAACCAAGAGGCAAAAACCCGGAGGGAATTCGTGATCGAAAACCGGCTCGCCCTCATCCGTCGCGTTTGGGAAACAGTTGATACTTGTCGAGTTTCTCACGCAAGGTCACTCGGGACACGCCCAACAGTCGGGACACCATGCTTTGGTTGCCGTGGGTGAACTTGATCGCCTCACTGAAGACCGTCCGCTCGAACTCCTCCTGAAGAATCGAGAAAATGCGTTCGATCTCGCCGGCTTCCGCTTGCTGGAGCAACTCGCGAACGCGGTGTTCCACGGCAAGTCCGTCTGTGGACTTCGCGAGTGGTGCTTCACGCAGGAACTCTTCGACCAGCGCTGCGGAAATGGGGTATCCCTGGCTGCGGAGAAGGATGTTGCGGATCACGCTCTCCAACTCGGTCGTGTTACCTGGCCAGCGGTATTGGCAAATGCGTCGCAAGGCAGCTTGTTCCAGTTCTGGAAGCGGGAGCTCCAACGCCCGGGAGAAGCGTTCCAAAAAGTAAACCGCGAGCAGCGAAATATCGGCTCCGCGTTCCCGGAGAGGGGGAATCGAGATCGGAGCGGCGTTGAGCTGGATCAGGAAATGATCGACGGCATCGGTTTCCTCGATCGCTCGCTCCAGCTCTCGGCTCGTCGCCACGATTAAGCGCACCTTCGCGGGGATCGTTTCTTGCCCGCCGACTCGCGTGATCGTGTTTTGCTGAAGCAGAAGAAGCAACTTCGCCTGGGTGTGGGGAGCGACTTCGCCGAATTCATTGAGAAAGAGGGTGCCCTGGTCCGCTTGTTCGATCCGTCCGATTCGCCGGGTGGTGGCTCCCGGAAACGCGCCTTTCTCGTGACCGAACAACTCGCTCTCCAGCATCTCACCGGGGATGGTGGCGCAATTCACCGCGATGAACGTTTTATCGGCTCGATCGCTATGCTGCCAGACGGATCGAGCGATCAATTCTTTCTCCGTTCCGGCTTCGCCGCGAATCAGAACCGCATCGACTTTGTCCGTCACCCTGCCCATCTCTTTGTAGAGCTCCTGCATCGCTCGGCTGTTGCCAATGATCGCGTCGGAATCCGGTTTCCCATGATCCTGAGAACCGATCGAGACCCGCTTTCGGGTGAGGCGCGCGGATTCGCAACCCTTCGCCACGAGGTCATAGAGATCATCCGGTTGGTAAGGCTTGAGCAGGTAATCGAACGCGCCTTTGCGGGTGGCTTCGATCGCTAAGCTGGATGTTCCGTGGGCCGTCATCAGCACGACCGGCAAATGAGGATAAAGCTCGCGCAGCCGCTCCAAGAGTTCCAGTCCGCCCATACCCGGCATCCGGAAATCGGAGAGGACCAGATCGAATTCGGGGTTATGGGTCGCCAACTCAAGGCCTTGGGTGCCGTCATGCGCCCATTCGACCTCATAGCCTTCCTTCTCGAGAAGGCGTTGGGTCACCCTTCCCACGGTTGGTTCATCCTCTACCAACAGAATTCTAGCAGGCTTAGCCATCAATCCTCGAAATCAACGGTTCACCGAAGAGCACACGGAATCCCACGGGCTGTTCAGAAACTTTACAACAACTGTTCGAGAGTAGTCCAACTGGATGACCCTAACAAGACGAAATTCGGCAAATCCCCCCTTAGAATCCAAAATATTATAAAAATCATAAATGAATTGTATATCCCTTGGATGAGGGCGACTTTTCTAAGGCGCTGAAAACCAGAACACGGCACCAAACCAGAAAACAACAAGCGTTCGATGATATGAAGACTCACCCCAGACATCCAAATCCAGCGGATGCCTTGCGGTGGGGCTCTCCCCTCCAGCTTCGCGGCTTCCGAGTGGTCGCTGGCATCTCGAAGTGAGCCGAGTCCTGTTGATCCACGAGAGTCGATGGATCCAGGACTCGGTCCTCGCCTCGACTCGAGGCTGATGATCAGGCGGTTTGGTTGAACTCCCCTCGAACAACGGCTGGTCTCTGGAACCATCAGCCAAAAGAACTACGAAGCGTTTTCCTTGGCGATTCTTCGCGAGGAAGCTGAATCGTCCGAGGACGAAGAGGGAGATCAACACCGCGATGCTATCTCAATCCCGCGATCAGCTCGGCCTGATCCAAGAGATATGGCACCAACATCGTCAAGGTTCGACTCCCACCAGGGAATGTGGTGAGCGTGATCCTCCTCCGACGCGAGGCCGGAGGTGAGCGAATCGTAAAGAATCGTAGTCGCCTATTCCGTTTACGGGATGACGAGGAATACCTCCCTACGAGGTTTTTTTGCTAGCCTCGTAGGCCCGATTCTTCGCGAGGAAGCTGAACAGTCCGAGGATGAAGAGAGAGATCAACACCGCGATGCCGATCTTGCCGACGGTTCCCTTGCTGTTGAGCACCCAGATGGAGCCCGTCGTGGCCACGATTGTTGAGACCGCCATGAGCACGTCCCAGAGAATCTTGCTCTTCCCTTTTGGCATGTGTTCTCCCAGCACCTTCTTGCTGTTCATGAGCAGGAGGAACGTGAAGTAGGCGATCGGCAACATGCTGAAACCGATGATCGATGTGGGGACGGCCAGCGCCGCTTTCGCATTGTCATTTCCCCACAGGAAGGGGCCAAAGAAGCCGGCGATTCCAGCTACCGCCGCACCAGTGAGGTGGAGCTTGCGATCGCCGGGTCTGTTGAACATCTCACAGAAGGTGAAGCCGTTGATCAACATGAGAATGATGATAGTGGACAGCGCCATTCCCAGGACTCCAACCCCAAAGACGATTTGGGCCACGGCCGTTCCGGTCAGTGGTTCCAGCGCGCTCGCCAGCTTAAAATTGTCCCGCTTCACCAGCATCGCGGCGATTTGTTTGTCGGCCAAAGGAAGGCTCGCCCGGGCCGCGTTGAGCTGTTCTTGATCAAGAGCGGCAAACTTCTCGGCACCGAGTTCCGCCTTGATCCGCCCATCGGCGACGCCGTTGAACCCGTTTTGCATTTCCACGAGCACGTTTCCTTGTTCGTCGAGGACGTCGGCGTACTTCGTGTGAAACTGGGAAGCAGCGGCGATGACGACACAACCGGTAGCGAGAACGAACGGAACAATCAGTCCAATCGAGAGATCGACGATCGCGAGAGGGCGGTGCTCCGTTCCCCAGCCTTTCTTCAACATGGAATAGGGGAGGAGGAAGGTCATGTTGATCCCCACAGCGGTGCCGAAGGCGGTGATCATAATGTCTCGCTGGCTGGAGTTGATCTTGTCCGTCCAATATTGGGAAAATTCGCCCGTGGCCATGATCGGGCCGGTGTAGGTCGGGGCAGGATTGCCGAAGAGGCTCAAATTCGGGATCATACCTTTGAAAATGGCAGCCCAGTCCAGGGCTCCGGAACTGGCCAACGCCACGACCACGCCAAAGAATGAAAGCACCACGATTCCCACCATGATCTTGAGAATCAGCTCGAACTTTTTGATCCCTTGGCTGCCGCTCTCATAGAAATAGTTCACGATAAATGCGAGGACGAGAAGCACCAGACAGATCACCGCAGTGGGTAACTTTACGCCCAGGTTTTGCTGAAGGGCGGCTGTTCCCAGGGCGAACTGGGGCATGCACCAGACAATGTTCGCCATCAGCGCCGCGATGAGCCAGGCCCAGCCTAAGACCGGAGACACATTCTCGTTGATGGCCCGAAACGGACGTTGCCCGGTGCTGAGGGTGACGTAAGCAATCGCGCTCAACATCACCACGCCCAGGATCATCGCCAGAGGCTGGATCCACATCATGTTGTATCCCATGAACACGCCCAGATACATGGCTCCCGCGAGCGAACCGCCGCCGAGGGTGATCGCGCCTTGGAGCCAGCCGGGGCCGGATCGCCTCGAGTAATAGCCGAGGCGTTGGAAAAACGGTTTTTCGTTAATTTTCGCCAGTTCGGCGCGCTCTTCGGCAAGTTTGTTGGAATCCATGGGGCTTGAAATGATGCTGCGTAGACCCGCGATTGTAGGGAAGCGCGGGGACTCGTCAAGCGAACCCAACACGGTTCTTTTGCCCGGTTCTTTCTGCCTCTGGCCTGAAACGTGGAGACTTGGCTAGTTCTGTGTCAAAAAGAGGTCCGCTGTACTGCCGGATCCGCGTTTTGCCACGATCAACGAAGTTTGACGGTAGCCGACCCCGAAGGGCAACGGTTTGACCCGAAACTGCGGGCTTTGATACCCTTGAGCCAAATCCGACTGAAAGTGTTCACGGAAGATGTCGAGCGTCCCGGAATACTGACCGTAAAGCCGGACTTGGTAGCCGCGATCCGCCAACGCCCCGAACGGAACTCCGGAAGGATCTTGAACCACCGCGTAGCTTTGGCTCAAGATTGCGTTCCGAATGTTCGAGAAACCGTTTTGGTGCATGAGATAAGAAGCACTCTTTAAGAAGGTCGTCGGTGCGCCGGCGCTGGTGACGAAACTCAAGAAGCTGCTATTGCCGGAGATCCCACTGTTCGAAAGATCCTTCTGAAAATAATAGACGCTCTTCTGGCCGCCACTCGGTCCATCGGCCAGGATATGAAAGCCGGGTGCCGGACTGTTGATGAGATTGACCGATTGAATGCGATGACCGGTGCGAGCCATGAAGGTCATGACAATCGGCAAGGTTCCGCGAATGCTGGTGCGAGAGAGGTCCGCCCGCATGTCTTTCGTGATAAAGTAGCTGTAGTTTGTTGCTGAACTCATTGATGTCCGGAGGTTGTTCAGGCTGGAATCAAGATCTGGAGCGGAGAGCGCATCAATCGTTGGGATAGAACCCACCGGCTCCAAGCCTACGAGCACATACCGGCTCGCCCGAGGGAAAAAGGTGTGGGCGTAGAGATAGTCGGGGCCACCAAAAGGATAGAAGACATTGCGATTGCTGACATCGCCCAATTCGGAACTTTGCCAGTTGGAAATCGATGCCTGACGAGAGCGGGCAAAGGTATCAAACATCCGATCCATGCTCGATTGATGTTGTTGCCAAGCGGACGAGCTCCGCAGACCCGACAGCGATGAGCCCATTCCTCCGGACATTCCCGCGAGAAACCGAGCTGTATCATCCAATGGATTTGCCGCTCGGCCTGAAGTGGCGGGAGCCGCCTTGCTCAGGTTCTGAGATTTTTTCGCTTTCTTGCCGAATGGAGCAGGAGTTTGGAAGCCAAACCCGCCCGAGCCCGTATCTCGGCATTGCGTGAAACAAGAAAGAGAGACCACCACCAAAAGAAGACGCGCAAATTTCATGATTCGTTTCGTTGTGCGACCCTACTACCTGTTGGAACATAATAAAGGACCAAAACAGCTAGAATTCACGACCAATACCATATGAGTCAATCCACACGCCAAGTCTCCTTTCTCACCGCCACTGCCATCGTCGTGGCGAACATGGTTGGGGTTGGGGTATTTACCAGTCTTGGCTTTCAGGTCGCAGAGATTCCCTCCGGCTTCCCGATTATCTTACTCTGGCTGGTTGGTGGGGTACTGGCCTTTTGTGGCGCGGTTTGTTATGGAGAACTGGCGGCGATGATGCCCAGGAGTGGGGGAGAATACCATCTGCTCTCAGAGTCCTTTCATCCGCTGATGGGCTTCTTGAGCGGTTGGGTTTCAGTGACGGTCGGGTTTGGTGCGCCGATTGCAGCGGCGGGCTTTGCCTTTGGTGAATACTTCGCGGAGATCTTCCCAGCCGGTGATGGTGTGTCCTGGATCACGCCAAAGGGTTCTGCCATCGCCCTGGTGATCCTGGTAACCGTGATTCATCTCTTCGGGGTGCGGATCGCGAGTCGCTTTCAAGTCGGCTTCACCATCGGAAAGGTCCTCTTGATTCTGGTGTTGACGGTGGCTGCCTTTGTTCTCGGGACGGGCCAGGGGCTGACGTTTTTTCCCAAGAGTGGCGATTTTGAGCTCATCTTTCAGCCTGCCTTCGCTCTTTCTCTTTTTTACGTGATGTATGCCTATAGCGGATGGAATGCGGCTGCCTATATTGCCGGGGAAGTGAAGAATCCCGGGAGGAACGTACCGTTGGCCCTGGTGGTGGGGACGGCTTTTGTCACCCTGCTCTATATCGGGTTGAATACGGCGTTTCTCTATGCCGCCCCGGTTGCAGAGATGGCGCAGTCCGGAGAGAAAGTGGGTTTCGTTGCGGCGCAGCATATCTTTGGGGATCAAGGTGGGAGGTTGATGGGCTTGTTGATCAGTTTCGGACTCATTTCGACAATCAGCTCAATGATTTGGGCGGGGCCGAGGGTGACTCAGGTGATCGCGGAGGATTATCGAATTTTCGGGTTCCTTGCCAGTCGGAATCAGCACGGTGCACCGGCTTATGCCATTATTCTTCAATCGATCGTCGTGGTGATCCTCATCTGGCAGACTTCGTTCGAGAGCTTGATCTACTATATTCAGGCGTTGATTTTTCTTTCTTCCCTATTGGTGGTGGTGGGCTTGTTTGTTCTGCGGCGCAAGCGTCCGGATGCCGATCGCCCTTATCGCACCTGGGGCTATCCGATCACTCCGCTGATCTACCTGATTGCCAGCCTCTTCATGCTGATTGTCTTTGCGATGGATCGCACCTCAGAAATGCTCTGGGGAATGCTGACGCTGGTCGTCGGCTATCTTGTCTACCGCCTGGCTCTCAAACACGAACACCGGTCGTAGCAAAGCCGTTCACAACTTCCAGTGTCCCGGAAACTTCGTCTTGGGGAAGGCCGTGCGCGCTTCCTTGAGCATCTGCAGCCAGGCTTCCGGACGATAACGCTGGGAGAGGTGAAAGAGGAGTAGCCGACCAACTCCAGCGGCTTGAGCCAGTTCGCCCACTTGACGCGTCGTTGCGTGGTGATTGCGCGTCGCCAAATCCGCGTCCGCGTGTTGATATTGCGCTTCGCAAATCAGAGTGTCGCAATTCTGGAGCCAAACTCGGAGTCGCTCATGAGTCGGTTCATCGAGCAAAAAATCCGTCAAATACGCCACCGATTCTCCCGGCGTCTCCACCAGTAAATCAGCTCGGAGCGCCTCCGGATTGAGTGCTTTTCCATCGATCTCAATCGCATCCGCTCCTTCTTTGAGCGCTTTGACCCACGGACCCGGTCGCAGTCCGCTGGCCTGGAGCTTCGCCGGATCAATGTTGAGCCGAGGGTGTTCCCGCACCAGAAACCCCAGCGAAGGCCCGTGGTGAAGCAGCGTAATCGCTCGCACCGTGAAATCCGGGTCGCTCAAGATTTCACCCTCCGCATCGACCGACCGTGGTTCCCGTTCCTCGGGATTCCGAAACGCGTTCGCCGTCAAAAAGCGGCGGTTCTCCACCCGATCCGAGTGAACCTCCGCCACGTCCCAGGTTCCCGGTTGATCGTGATGCAGGTTCCACCAAAAGCCCCGGAAACGATGCTCCATGATCTCGATCGTCTGCGGTGGGCCCCACAGCCGTATTGGCTTCGTCTCGCGATTGAAGTTCGCCCGGAAGAAGGAATCGAACCCCGCAATGTGGTCCATGTGGAAGTGGGAAAAGAAGACGTGATCGATCTCCTTCACTTCGGATCCGCCCAATCGCCCGAGAACGCCCTGCCCACAGTCGAAGAGCAAGCTGACGATACGCTGACCGGTATCAACCTTTACCCAGAGCGCGTTGTCGCGCCCGGGATTTCCGAGGACCTGGAGGTGGAGACTCATCGAGCGCGCGACCCTACCCCAACTTTGGCGCCTGCGCTTAAATTCTCCCCGTCAAACCAGCAATTCCTTGAGCACGGTCGCCTTCTCCACGCCGGTCAGTCGCTGATCGAATCCCTGAAAGCGGAACGTCAGCCTCTCGTGATCGATCCCCAGTTGATGGAGAATCGTAGCGTGGAGATCGCGCACTTCGGTCGGGTTTTCCGCGACTTCGTTGCCAAGTTCATTGGTGCTTCCGTGGGTGATGCCTCCCTTGACGCCGCCGCCGGCCATCCAGACGGTGAAGGCGTCTTTCTGGTGATCACGACCGCATTTTTCCGGGGATTCGTCGCCCTGAAGCATCGGCGTGCGCCCGAATTCGGCGCCCCAAACGACGAGCGTCTGATCAAGAAGACCGCGTTGCTTCAAATCGTTGATCAAGGCGGTGATGGGCTGGTCCACGTCCTTGCAGTTGGTCGCGAGGCGATTTTTCTGACTTGCGTGCGTGTCCCAATCACCGTGGAAGAGCTCGACAAAACGGACTCCGCGCTCCACCAGCCTCCGCGCCTGGAGGCATTGTCCGGCGAATTCTCCTTTCCCATACATCGTCAGTGTTTCCTCGCTCTCATTCGAAAAGTCGATCAGATCCGGCACGGAAGACTGCATCCGAAACGCCATTTCGTATTGCTCGATCCGGGTCTGAATTTCGGGGTCCCCGACGAGCTGGTAGTTATCCTGATTGAGGGCTTCGATCGCATCAAGCGTGCGTCGGCGTTCCTCTGGAGTAACGCCCTTCGGGTTATTGAGAAACAGCACCGGATCACCTTCGCCCCGCAACCTTACGCCCTGATGAACGCTAGGGAGAAACCCGGATTTCCACAAATTGGCTCCAGCGCCGGGAGTATTGCCCTTCATGAAAACCACGTAGGCGGGGAGGTTGTCTGATTCGCTGCCGAGCCCGTAGGTCGTCCAGGAACCGATCGACGGATTGCCTTGGCGATTGAGGCCGGTGTGGAGGAAGAGCTGCGCCGGGGCGTGATTGAATTCGGTCGTGTGCATCGATTTGATGATGCAGAGATCGTCCGCCACGGTGCCGAGTTTCGGGAGCAGGCTGGAAAGCTCATTCCCGCCTTCGCCATGCTTGGTGAACTCGTAAGGTGAGCCGAGCAGTTTGGGATGGCCACGAAGGAAGGAGAATCGTTTGCCTTCGAACAGCTCTTTCGGTGCGAGTTGCCGATCGTATTTCCGCAGGGTCGGCTTGTTATCGAAGAGATCGAGATGCGATGGGGCGCCGGTGAAATGGAAGAAGATCACGCTCTTGGCCTTGGGAGCGATGCGCCGATAGGCTTCAAGCGAGGGCGTCGCCGAAGCGGAATCGCGCAAGAGGGAGCCGAGAGCCAGGGCACCGATGCCCGCGCCGCCACGGGCGAGGAATTTCCGACGGGCCAGGAGATCAGGAATGGAGGTTTTCATGGGTCAACGAGGAAGGTTTAACTGCGATTGATGGTCTCGTGGAGATTGAAGAGGATGGTGGCGATTTCCTGGTAGGCGTCGTCTTCGGATTCGGGTCCGAGGAACACCGTTTCGAACGCCGCGTGAAGCAGGCTTCGCTCGGATTCGCGTGGCGTCCGCGCCAGAACACTTCGGAAAGCCCAGTCCAGCCGTTCATCGAGCGATTCCCCGCCCTCCGCGATGATCCGTCGGCCAAAGGCGCGCGTCATTTCCACGTAAGCGGGATCGTTCAGCAGGGTCAGCGATTGCAGGGGCGTGTTGGAGACATCGCGCTTCACAACACAAGCTCCGCGATCCGGCGCATCGAAGTTGGCGAAGCTGGGATAGTGATTGTTGCGACGCCAAATCGTATAGACACCCCGACGATAGGCGTCCTCTCCCCGCGAGTTAATATAATAGGTCTCCGATGCGCCCGCAGTCTTCCGCCAGACGCCTTCTGGCTGGAACGGACGCGAGTGAACCCCGTGCATCCGTCGGGAAAGCAGACCGCTAATCGCGAGCGCCTGATCGCGAATTGTCTCCGCTCCCAGTCGATGTCCGGGATGCCGCCAAAGCAGTTGATTCTTGGGGTCGATCTCCGACCCGGCCACATTCATTGCGATGGATTGACGATAGGTCGCGGAGAGAACGATCCGCTTGAGCGCCTTCTTGAGCGACCAACCATCGTCCTCCAAAAACGTCACCGCGAGCCAGTCGAGTAATTCCGGATGGGTCGGCATTTCACCTTGCGACCCAAAATCCTCTGGCGTCGTCACCAGTCCTTGGCCGAACACTTCGATCCAGAGTCGATTCACGAACGTGCGCGCCACCAGCGGATTGTCCGGGTCAACGAGCCACTTCGCCAAGCCCAGGCGATTACGCGGATAGTCTTTCGGGAAGGGATGGAGCGAAGCAGGTGTCGCCGGTTCCACCTGCTCGCCTCGGCTCAGGAAATCCCCGCGCTTCGCGATATAGGTTGGGCGCATCTCCTCCAGCTCCTCCATCACTCGCACTTCTTTCGCCCGCTGCGCCTGAAGGCGGTTTGCGGTAATATCCAGCTCCGCCGCTTGGCGGTTAGATGGCGCGTTTCCTTTCGCGATGTCTTTCAAGACCAGCTTCACCTGGGCCAGCGTCATTGGTTTCTTCTGATCAAGGGCTTCCAACGCCTTTTCAGGGATTCCTTCCCGTCCCTGCTTCCGTTTCGCCAACGCCTTTTCGGCCGCTTCCCGCACCGACGCTTCCAGCTTCGCCACGGTGGCGTCGAACTCAGCGGCGACGCGTTTCTCGAACTCCAAGTCGGTCTCCCGCTTGCTCACCTTCGCTGTTGGACCGATGTGGACCAGCCCGGACATCCCCATCTTGTCGCCCTGCTGTTTCGTCTCCATCGGCGTATTATTGAAAAAGGCGAACAGCTCGTAGTATTCCTTCGCCGTAATCGGATCATACTTGTGATTGTGGCACTGGGCGCAACCCACCGTCAGGCCCATCCAGATGGTGCCCGTCGTCGCAGTGCGGTCGGCGACCACCTTGTAGCGATCTTCCTCAGGGTCCGTGCCCGCTTCCAGATTCGTCGGCGCATTGCGATGAAACGCCGTCGCCACGATCTGGGATTCCGTCGCCTTCGGCAGCAAATCACCCGCCAGTTGCTCGATCGAAAACCGGTCGAACGGCATGTCTGCATTCAGCGCATCGATGACCCAGTCGCGGTAGGGCCACATGTTCCGAGGCGCGTCGCGCTGATATCCTTCAGAATCGGCATAACGCGCCAGGTCCAGCCACTGCGTCGCCCATTTTTCGCCAAAAGCTGGCGAAGCGAGCAGTTCATCGACGATCTTTTCATAGTGGACAGGAGAAGGATCTGCCAGAAAACGGTCGATTTGTTCATGGCTTGGTGGAAGACCGGTGATGTCGAGATGAGCCCGACGAAGAAGGCGCGCCGGATCGGTCTCCGGATTCAAGGTGAGTTCAGCGTCGGCAAGTTTCGCAGCAACGAAGCGGTCAATCTCGTTATGCGCCCGATCCTTCAACAAGGCCTTCCCTGCTTCGGGTAGCTCTGGCCGAGTTGGCGCGACAAAGGACCAGTGTTGCGGGGGACGCCAGCCGTCATCCGGCCACTCGGCTCCAGCTTTGATCCACCGGTGAAGAACGGCGATTTCGTCGTGGGAAAGCGGCTCGCCCTTCGGCGGCATGCGCTTCTCCGGGTCGGTTTCCTTAACCACATGGAGGAGGACCGATTTCTCAGGCTTCCCCGGAACAAAGAGCCGTTCGCCCGCATCTGTCGGCAGCATCGCAAAATGGTAGCGGTCCAAACCGATTCCTCCTTTCAAGGTCTCGCCATCGTGGCAATCCAGGCAATTCGCTTCCAAGATCGGGAACACTTCGTTTTCGAAGTCGACCGCAGTGAGGCCAAGTGGGAATGCAACAAGCAGTGGTGTCAGGAAGAGAAATCGGGGTTTGAGATTCTTCATCGTTCCACAGTATCGCAGTTTTCTCCCGCGTCGACCTACGAGAACACGGTATTCGCCCTTGGTTTTGAACGTGAGGAGGTTGCCGCGTGAATCGTAGGTCAGGGCGTCGCCGCCGATGGCGTTGTGGGTGGGGCTTCGCTCGCTCCGTCGATCATGGTTCAGTCGTAAACGCCAACGCGGGCAAGCCTTCCTTGTTGAAGAGGTTGGCCCATGTCCGGTCCTGCGAGAAGGCGAAGCGAACCCGGGTCGGCGTGGGCACCGCTTCGCTCATAAGGGTAACGGTGTCGGCTCCGGTGATCGTTGCGGTCGCCCAGTGCCAAACGCCGTCACTTCCGGCCACGGCAAATCCCTGCAACGTGTCGCTGTGTTGAGTGGTGAGACCCTGCCCAGCTTGGCGAAATTGCACGGTGATATTACTACCTTCGATGCTGTGTGAATCGTAAATCGGGCCATAAGCCTGCACGCCTTTCATTTCGTAAACCATCTGCAGCGCGACTTCGGCAGCGCGATTTCCGTAACCCCATTTGTTGATCGGATGAATCGTGGCTCCTAAATCGATGGCAGGAACCATCCAGGCGTTTTCGTTGTCGAGCATGAGCCGGGTGTAGAGATAGCGACCGGCCCCGTTTCCAACCGGGGTGGGTGGGAGAGGTTTGAAGGCATTGGCCTCTCGGGTGATTGGGTGTTCCTTGCTGAACGCATTCCCCAGTCCGCTGGGTTTTTGCACGAAGAGAAAGGGAAAGTCCCCCTGTCCCCACATCTCCCGCCAACCCCGAATCAATTCTGACATGCAGGTATGTTGATCGAGTCCCTGAATTCCAGAACCGGCTTCACCCTGATCCCAAAGCACACCGCGAATTCCGTAGCCGACCGAAGTGCGAATGAAGTTGTCAAACAAGCCACCGATTTTGCCCCCTCGGGTAGAAGCTCCCGGTTCGGCCAGCGGAGCTGGTTTACGACCGCGAGGTTTTTCGCCGGCGGCGGTGGCCTTGGCTGCCTGAGTTTCCCAAGCGGCTAGCCTGGCTTGGTGCTGCTTCAACTCCTTTTCGGCATCCCAGGTTTTCGCGAATTCAGCGATCTCCGCCTTCGCTATCGCGCTGGACGCGTAGATTTCGGAAGGAATCCAGAAGCCGGAAGGAGTTCCTCCAACGGCTCCGACAATCATCCCGATCGGGACCCCGAGTTCGCGGTGCAGGCGTTCGCCAAAGGGAAATAGGATCGCGGAGAATGCGTTGATGTTCTCGGCCGTTGCTGGTTTCCAGATCGGCTTCGCTCCGCCATTCATGAGGCGAATCTGCGGATACGGAGCGTTTTCGACCAACTGGGCAAGCGTTTCGTCTTTCTTTGCGTAGCTGGCAACTTTCCCGGCCATGTTGGACTGACCCGAGCCCAACCAGACATCGCCAACCAACACATCCGAGATCGCGATCTCTTTGCCCTCGCCTGCGATCGTTAGCGTCCGGCCTTCGGAAGAAGCTTCCAGAGCAGGAAGACGCACGCGCCATGTTCCGGATGCATCAGCGATTCCCGATGCGCTCTGACCGGCGAACGTCACTGTGACCTCGGAATTCGCCGAAGCCGTTCCCCAAACCGGAACCTCCATCCCGCGTTGCAGCACCATGTGCTCGCTGAAATGGGAAGCGGGTTCCAGGGCGGAGAGCGGTGAAATCAGGCAAACGAAGAGCCATACCGGCAGCAGCGAAGACAGGGGATTTTGCATAACAACGCTATCACGAGCCAGAATCGTGGTTTCGTTCACGGAACGGCGCGGGGAACGCCCATCCGGAAGGCTAGCCCGGACTTCTCACCGATAGATGCTTGACGTTGGAAGTGGCTCTATCCATAGACCCAATGTCCCCGGTCCAATCGTCAAATCCGGGGTATTTGGCTCTGGGCAGGCTCGGGCCGTCAGATTTTGGCGTTTTTGCGCCCTTCGGCTTGGGTTGAGGATATGCCGATTCTTCAGGCTTTGGTTTTCGGCCCAATTTCGACGAAGTCTTGATAATGCACATTGGCTTCCAAAGGATGTGTTTTTTGCCTACCCACTGTTGCCAAAACGTTCACGAATAGCAGACTAGATTCAAATGAAGGCGATTAAACTTGGTGACGCTCTCTGGGAGTTGGAAGGTGTTGGGGACGGAGAATTTCAACCTCCATGCGATGCTGGTGAGGTTAGAAGGCGATTGAAATCGAAGACAATAGGCTGGGATGCGCGCATCCGTCTTTGTGGGACAAATCAGATGCGCCGACTAGGAGATTTGTCCTATTTTAGAGCTGAAGAACGTAGCCGCATGGCGCGAATTGGAGTAGGGTTCGTTACGTGTTTGAAGCTCATTCCTGATACGGTTTTCTTTCTGCTGTTTTTTCTGCTTACCGTTTATCTTTATGGGAAGGCGGGAGCTTTTGGATCGGCAGGAATCGATCTGCCTCCTGCTGATTCGACCGAGCCCCTCGTTAATCCCCAGTTTGTCCCAATCCTCTTGGGGAGCCTGTGTGTTTTGTTCGTTTTTCGAACCATTGTTCACAGGATTCAGCGCCCCTCTGATACATTGCCAAGCCTCTTCTTTCAGCAGTGGAAGAGTCTGTTCGCCTTAGGATTGCTAGCACTCTCGATGGGAGCCTACTCTGTGGTTTTGATTCGAATTGAACCAGGCATAGAAGCCATGATTGGGAAGGTGGAGTTTCGCGAGGTAATCAATGCGAGGTGGTGGATTGATGTCATTGCTTTTGGATTGCTCGGCCTGCTCTTTTGGGTGTGGTTCAGGGTGCTTCGAGAGCGCCAAAGATTTACCAATCGCCCACCAGACTGGTTAAAGTTTGCTGAGGCGGACGTAAGAGAGAGCCCGTTTAGGTCGCGGATGGTAGCAAGGATGATCTTGAAGGCGCCAATAGCCCTCACTGTTTCGAGTTTTCCGGGGATTTTCTGGATCTTGGAGCAGCGACTGCCGACCGGAAATCAAGATGCCGTTTTTTTACACTTCATCGGGATCATGGTAGTCGGAGGCTTTTTTTGGATTAGATTGAAGGCCATTTCGCGAAGGTGGGAGTCCCGCTCGCCTTTTTCCCTCCTCCGGTCGGATCCTCGTCCGCCTGTGGTTTTTCTAAGGAGCTTTCGAATGGATAAGCGTTCCTATGGTACTTTTGGTGCACAGATCGCCAATGAAATGGTCCTTGAGCAGACTTTTGCGCCAACCGTCGGACCTTTTGTTGCGGTGGGGCGTCCGAATGAGTGCGTTCCGAGTCTTGGTGCACCCAGGATCTATATAAAGGGCAAGAAGAAGGTAGTCAGCCCCGAGGATGATAAGAGCTGGCAATTGGTAGTAGAGAGACTGTTGAAAGAATCTTCACTTGTTGTTTTCTCCGCTGAATTGGACGATGTGGTCCCCCCAGAGGGGATTGATTGGGAGTTGAGAACCGCACTAGGCTTAACGGAAGGTGGGGCCGCTTTGGGGTTGAAAAGAGAAAACGTTGTATTGGCGGTGGGAAAGAAGGATTTTGCGACGACGTACGAAAATTTCCGACAAGCTTTTCAACACTATTTTCCCGATGGGTTGCCAGAAGTGGAAGAAGTAAAGAGCGAGTGCCTAATTGCATTTCCTTTTGGAGTTCCGACAGTGCTTAAGGGAAATTACTCGCTGTTGCTGGCTTTCGCAAACGCATTGGGTGCCCCCGTTACGGCCGAACGACTTGCCGACCAATTGCATGCCCAGGATCACTTCTCAGGATATGCAGTGCTAAATTCCAACAATAGAGATAGTTCATCGTCAGGGGAAACAGGAAGGGTTTTTTTGTGGGGTGCACCGGTGATTGGTGCCGGATATTTTTTGTCCAAGGTGACTGATGAAACCGGGCTTTTTTTGATAGTTGGGGCCTTGGCTTCTTGTTTCTGGAGTTTTCGGCTCCGAAGGGGACTCACGAGTCATGGGCCGCCATTGAATCAGTGGAAACCCATCGCCACACACGGGATCCTAAATCAAGAATCCGTAGATCCTAGAGTGTTGTTTAGGCGCGGGGCGATAGGGTTAGTGTTGTTTGCGTTCTCATTGGCTCTCTTGTCTAGTTGGTATTTTTCGCTCGATCTCTTTGGAGATGAGAGGGGGGTACTTGGGGTATTCCTAAAAACTGGCGAAGACGGAGTAGTCTACATTGAGTCCGTTGTCCCAAATTCTCCGGCAAGCGATCTTCGTCTTCGGTCTGGTGATAAGATTCTCTCAGTCAATGGTCAATCCGTCACAAGCGAGGACGAAGTTTCTGGTCAGATCGGGTTAGGAGAACCCGGCACTCTGTGCGAGTTGGTGATACTTCGAAACTCCAAGGTTTTAAAGTTTAGCGCCACTCTTGGCTCTAGCGAACAAGTTCCATGACGCGAAACTGCTGGTAAGGCCAATGAGGAGACTTTTCGCTTGAATCTTTCGCCATTGCTGAAACAAGAAAGCCTAAGTTTGGCTGCTTTAAGTCTGGTCTCCAGCGTTCACTAGCGCAGAGGTTTGCTCCCCTAGCGCGATGCAATTCATTGGCTCAGGTTTGATGGGGCACCCGAAAGATGGTGGTTTTACAAATACTTCGGAAAATTCGCGGGGTTTCATCGGTGTAGTGTCCAAATCCCTAAGAAGAGGACTACTTCTTCCAAACCCATGCTTCGTCATTTTCACGTTTTCCTTTTTATCTGCGCGACTGGCGCCTTTGCCAATGCGGCTGAGTCTGGCAGAATCCAGTTCAATCGCGATATCCGCCCGATCTTATCTGATAAGTGCTTCCACTGTCACGGCCCGGATTCGGCGACGCGAGAAGCCGGGTTGCGGCTGGATCAGGAAGAAGCGGCGAAGGCGAACCATGATGGCGTCGTCGCGATCGTTCCCGGCGATCCTCTGAATAGCGAGGCGATTTACCGCATTTTTCACGAGGATCCGGTCGAGCAAATGCCACCGGCCAAGCTAAAACGGCCGCTGACGGATCGGGAAAAGGCGTTGTTGAAACGCTGGGTGGAAGAAGGCGCGGAGTGGGAGCAGCACTGGGCCTTTCTCCCGCCCGAACGCGAGGAACCGCCTGCGGTGAAAGACGCAAACCGGGTCCGCAACCCGATCGATGCGTTCGTCCGGGATCGCCTGGAAGCGGAAGGGCTGCAACCATCGCCGGAAGCGAGCAAAGAGACTCTGATTCGGCGGGTCACCCTGGATTTAACAGGAGTGCCACCGACGCGTGAAGAAGTGAACGCGTTCCTGGCGGATACCTCTCCGCAGGCGTGGGAAATGGTGGTGGATCGCTTGCTGGCCTCACCGCGTTACGGAGAAACCATGGCCGTGCCTTGGCTGGATGCCTCGCGCTTTGCCGATACCGATGGCTATCAGTTTGACGGTCCCCGGCACATGTGGCCTTGGCGCGATTGGGTCATCAATGCCTACAATGCGAATCTCCCGTTCGATCAATTCACGATCGAGCAACTGGCCGGTGATCTATTGCCGAACGCGACGCTGGAGCAGAAGATCGCGACGGGGTTCAATCGGAACCATCGTTACAACTCGGAAGCGGGAGCGGTGGTGGAGGAGTTTTTGCTCGAGAACGCGGTGGATCGCGTGGATACGGCTTCGACGATTTTTCTGGGGCTGACGATGGGTTGCGCCCGCTGTCACGACCACAAGTATGATCCGATCAGCCAGAAGGATTATTACCAGATGATCGCCTATTTCAATTCCACGCCGGAAGCGGGGAGAGCGATCAAGAACGGAAATTCCGAGCCCTACATCACCGCGCCGCTCCCGCAGCAACAGGCGAAGTTGGACCAGATGGACGCCCGGATTCAGCAATTGGCGAAGGGGTTCGAAAGTGGTCTCTCAGAGGCCGGGTTTCAGGAATGGAAGCGGCGACTGGCCACCGGAAACGCAGATCTGGATCAGCCGCTGGCGAGTTATGAACTGGCTAAGATGCGGTCACTGGAAACGGTGGATGAGGAGGTGAAGCCGTTGAAAGGCGAGGCGAAGTTTGGGCCGGGCGTGCGTGGAAACGCCGCCGTCTTCAATGGGGAAAACGTGCTGCAGATCGGCAAATTCGGTCGTTTCCGGGCGAATGATCGGTTTTCGCTCGCGTTCTGGATGCGGCCCGATGCGCTCAACGAGGGCGTGATCCTTTCGCGCCAAAAAGGCGGGACGACGCGGCCGGGGGTCGCTGCCGAGATTCACGACGGTCGCTTCCGTTTCCTGCTCATTTCGCGCTGGGTCGCGGGAGCCGGTGTGGTCGAAACGAAGTCGCCGCTGAAGCAAGACGAGTGGGTCCACGTCACCCTCACCAATGACGGAAGCCAAAGCGCCAATGGCCAGAAGATTTATCTCAATGGAGAACTGGCCGAAGTCAGCGTCCTGCATAATACGAACAGCAACGTCGGCGGGGTGGGGGAGAACGATCTGTTCCGTCTCGGTGGCGGGATTTATGGGCCGAATTTCCGGGGCGCGATCGATGAACTGCGTTATTACGATCGCACCCTCTGGCCGGAAGAAGCACAGGTGATGGCGTTCGCTCCGGACTCCGAAGCCTTCGCCCGGACCTACTTCCGGGAGCACCTCCAGACCGATACCTATGCAGCCTGGATGAAGGCGCGTCAGGATCGCCAGAAGTATCACGATTCCCTGCCCACCACCATGGTCATGGCGGAACTGCCGGAGCCGAAACCGACCTACCTCCGGGTGCGCGGCGTCTATGATCAGTTGGGCGAACGCGTCGAACGCGGAATTCCCGGGGAGCTGCCGTCCAAGCCCGCGAGTTACCCGAACAATCGGCTTGGCCTAGCCAAATGGCTCGTCGATGGGAAGAATCCGCTCACCGCGCGGGTGACCGTGAACCGCTGGTGGCAACGTTACTTCGGCACCGGCTTGGTCAAAACCGCAGAAGACTTTGGCGTGCAAGGCGAGCGTCCATCGCATCCGGAATTGCTCGACTGGCTCGCGACGGAGTTGGTCCGGACGGGTTGGGATGTGAAGGCGATGCAGAAGCTCATCGTCACCAGCGCGACCTATCGCCAGAGCTCGGTCATCTCTCCGGAAGCTCTGGAACGGGATCCGGAGAATCGGCTCCTCGCCCGCATGACCCGGATGCGTCTTCCGGCCCATGTCTTGCGGGATCAGGCCCTTTATGCCAGCGGCCTCCTGGTCGAGAAAATCGGAGGACCGTCCGTCAGTCCCTATCAGCCGGCCAATCTCTGGGAGGAGATGAGCATGGGAATGAAGTATCAGCCATCCAAGGGAGGCGACCTCTTCCGTCGCAGTCTCTACACCATCTGGAAGCGCACCGTGGCCCCGCCCAGCATGGCCATCTTTGACTCCGCAGATCGCGAAGCCTGCTGGGTCGGCGTGAAACGGACGAATACGCCGCTCCAGGCGCTCACTCTCTTGAACGAGCCCGCCTACGTGGAATCTGCCCGCCACTTGGCCACGCGTCTCTTGACTGAAGCGGCCAATGACCCGATTCGCCACGGCTTCCACATCGTCGCCGCCCGGGAACCCACTCCGCCGGAACTCGCCATCCTCACCGACGCACTGCAAACCTATCAGGCCGAATTCGCCGCCGATTCCGAAGCCGCCACCAAGCTCATCGCGAATGGCAGCACACCCGTTCCCAAGCATCTAGACCCCGCCGAACTCGCTGCCCACATGGCCTTGGCCAATGTCCTTCTCAATCTCGATGAAGTGATCACCCGAGAATAGGATGGCAGAAACACGAATGAACACGAATTTGCCAATTCGTGTCCCTCTACATAACTACCAGAGCATCAACTCGAATCTCCCCACCTCCATGATCTCAAAACCCCTTACCCAACACCTCGACCGCCGCCATTTCCTCGGAACCAGCGGCGGGGCCTTTGGTTCGCTCGCCGCCGCCTCCCTCCTTGGCTCGCCGTCCGGAATCCAGGCTGCGCCGAATCACGCGCCGAAGGCGAAACGGGCGATTTACCTCTTCCAATCCGGCGGCCCGCCCCAGATGGACCTCTTCGATTACAAGCCGCACCTCGATAAGGTTCACGGTCAGGAAGTGCCGGAATCCATCTTCCGGGGGCAGCGCCTTACCGGCATGACCGCAGGCCAAAGCTCCTTCCCCACCGCGCGCTCCATTTTCCCCTTCAAGCAATATGGCGAAAGCGGCCAATGGATGAATGCGGAACTCCTCCCTCACCTCCAGAAAGTGGCGGATGAGCTTTGCGTCATTCGCTCGATGAACACGGAGGCGATCAATCACGATCCCGCCATCACCTTCCTCCAGACCGGCTTCCAGCTCGCGGGTCGTCCCAGCATCGGGGCCTGGCTCAGCTACGGGTTAGGCAGCGAAAACGAGAACCTGCCCTCCTTCGTCGCCATGACCTCGAATCGGGGCGGTCAGGCCCTCTATGATCGGCTCTGGGGAGCGGGGTTTTTGCCTTCCCATCACCAGGGCGTCCGCTTTCGTTCCGGGCGCGACCCCGTCCTCTACATCAATAACCCCGAGGGCATGAGCTCGCAGGTTCGGCGGAAAACGCTCGATCACATTCGCGCCATGAATGAGCTGCGGCACAATGTCACTGGCGATCCCGAGATTCAGACCAGGATCGCCCAATACGAGATGGCCTTCCGGATGCAGTCCTCCGTGCCGGATCTCACCGATGTGTCTGACGAGCCGGAAAGCACTTTCCAGCTCTACGGGGAAGACGCGCGGAAACCGGGAACCTACGCCTATAATGCGCTCCTCGCCCGTCGTCTCTCTGAACGCGGCGTGCGCTTCGTCCAGCTCTTTCATCGCGGCTGGGACACGCATGGCGGCTTGCCGAAACAGCTCCGGCAACGTTGCCAAGAGACGGATCAAGCCAACGCCGCCCTTATCACCGACCTGAAGAACCGCGGGCTTCTCGATGAGACGCTCGTCATCTGGGGTGGCGAATTCGGCCGTACCGTTTACTGTCAGGGTGGACTGAGCGCGGAAAGCTATGGCCGCGATCACCACCCCCGTTGTTTCACGATGTGGATGGCCGGCGGCGGGGTCAAACGCGGCACCTCCTACGGCGCTACTGATGACTACAGCTACAACATCACGGAAAACCCCGTCTCTGTGCATGACATCCACGCCACCATTCTTCACCTCCTCGGCATCGACCACGAAAAGCTGACCTTCCGCTTCCAAGGTCGACACTACCGGCTTACCGACGTGCACGGCCATATCCCGAAAGGCGTATTGGCCTAACTTGGCGTTCAAACCAGATGTACCGCGAGCGTCCGCTCGCGATTCAGAAGGGCAACGCAAGCGGACGCTCGCGCCACGCTCGCGCCACGGTCGCAGATCGCGTCTCAGCGTTCCACCTTGTAGCGCCGGGAAGTCGGACCGGTTGGGCCACCAGCACCTGCCGGGGCACGCTTCCGCAGCTTCACCGCAGGGGCTTCCTCGGCATTGTTCGAAAAAATCGGAGGCCGAAGGGAAGAAATCCGTGGCGAGCTCGCCGCATTTAGCTCTGAAATGGCGATCGTTTGATCCCCATCGGCATCCAGCTCTTCCACAATCTCATCGAACCGAAGCGAATGGTAAGCGATGAACTCTGCCTTCGTGATCGTTCCGTCATTATCCGTATCCACCTGATCAAACGTGGAAGCGAGCCCCTCCTGAGCCTGTGCGGAAGCCGTGAATCCGAATGCGAGGACAAGAAATGGTAAAATTGAGCGTCTCATGTTAGGACGAGTATGGGGATTTCTCAGAGAAATGCCATCGCCGAATTTCGGAAAATGTGGGGGTGGGGGACTGAGGGCGGACCACGGAGCCCACCCATCTTCTAAACCAACCTCACCCGGCGGCAAGAATCCGCTTACTCTCCCAACTCCCGGTACAACGCATACGCACTGCGCTCCACCCAGTTGTGGGTCAGCTTGCCGTCCTTCCATTCCCATACGGAAACGCCGGTGAAACGGACCGGGCGCTGATCCGGTTCGGTGTCGAAGAGGCCGTTGTTGCGACCGTGGACGATCCAGCGGGAGACGATGCGGTCGCCCCCGGCACTCGCGAAGATTTCGCGATTCGTCATCCGGAGGTCATTGATCTCGCTTTGGAAGGCGGTGATCCAGGCCTTGAACGCCTCCCGTCCCTCGATGTCTTGGCCGCCACTGGTGATCACGAAATCCTCAGACATCAGTCGATCGACAAGGCTCAGATCGTAAGGCGGGTTCCAGGTGTTTTCCCAGAATTGAAGGACGGCGTGTTGGCCGATCATGCCGTGCTCGATCGCATCCAGCGCGTCGATGATCCGGGACGGTTCCGCTCGTTTGCGGTAGTCAGCGTCGAGAAACGCGTAGGTGATGGTTCCGTCCCGGTCGATCACATAGGTCGCGGCCAGAGGCAGCTCATCGCTCTCGTCACCATTGCGCAAATGAGTGGTGTGGCGCTCGCGCATCGCCCCGGCCACGCCGTCCGTCATCGTGAAGACGATCCCGTAGTCGCGCGCCACAGAATTGCCCACATCAGAAAGCACCTGAAACTGAAGCGTCGCTTTTTCCTTCGTGGTGAGAGTGTGATCGGGCAGCTCCGGGGTCAGGGCGACCAGTTGCGCGCCGCGTCGGTGAATCTGGGGAAGGTGCCGTTGCATGGCAGCCAGGGCGATGTTGCAATACGGGCACCAGCCACCGCGATACCACGTCAGAACCACGGGGCCAGCCTCAAGCAACGTTGAGAGGGTGACGGATTCCCCCGTGGTATTGGTCAACGTGAAATCAGGAGCCACATCACCAACCTTCATTGCCTCCCCATAAATCCCGCTGGCCGCCACCGCATCGATCCCGTCTTCATACATCGCCCGGCGCTCAGCTGGTGCGATCTCGCCAAACTTGGCCTTGGCCGCGTCCAGCTCCTCGCGAAGCGATTCGGCGTGAGCGTTGGAAAAGAGGAGAACGCAAAGGACAAGGAGGCAGGTCGATTTCATGGAAGGCGGTAAGGGGCGGTAAGGGGCGGGAAGCCCCGGTTCGACGTGGCAGAACTGATCAGCTTAAACGGACGTAGCTGGGAAGTTTCACTTTACAGTCGTGAAACTCGATTAATTAATTTTTACAGAAGATTAAGTTGGTTACCCAAATTTCACCTCGTCTCGAAAAATGCCTACCGAACAAAGCTTTGCTGATCGACTCAACCGTGGCCGTCAGCTTCACTCCACCATCGCCGCCTTCCAACCGGACTTTGACCCGGCGGACGTCATCCTCTCGCCCGATGAATTCGATGGCTTCCTCTCCCAGTTGGATTCCCTGAATATGGAAACGGCGGGCGCGCTCTATGACTACTCCGCTCTGGCGGAAGAACGCGAGGAAGTGGCCAGTGAGGTGAAACGGCGCGTCCTGCGGGTCTCCCATTTTGTCGAAAGTGCGGGCAGCTGGAAGATGCAGGAAGGTCGCCTCTTATCCTTGAAGAATAAGATCCGGGGCAACCGCCTGAGTAAGCCGACCCCGCCCGAAGCCGATGAGGAAGAAGAAGGCGCGACCGTCAAACGGCGCCGACAAGGCGAGCAGAGTTACGCAGACATCGAGAATAACCTGGACGCCTTCGTCGATGCCCTGAAAAAGCTGGATAACTATGCACCGCCCGCCGAGGAGCTGCGCGCGGATCTACCGGAAGGAGAAGACATCCCGCCCGCCATCGCCGCCTTGCCAGAAGGACGGCCCAAGCGCGAAGCCATCCGCGCCCTCAGCATGAAGCACCTGGCCGAAAGTCTGGAATGGCTGAATAAATCGCTCAACGGCCTGGAAACCGCCGTGAAGCAAAAGCAAGGAAAGCGCCGCACCGCCTACGATGGAGAGGCTGGTCTCAAAGAGCGCAAGAAAGCCATCAAAAAAGCCGTCAGCGCCCAATACGGCACCGATTCCCCAGAGTATCTCCTGGCCAGATCGATTCGGGTTTAGGGTGCAGAGCAGTTCCCGTGGCGCAAGCGTCCGCTTGCGTTTCGGAGCGGCAACGCGAGCGGACGCTCGCGCCACGTTTTGAGGGGAGCTGTCTTCCGGAGAAGGTCCGAAGGTTTCCTACCATGAAGAGCATGAAGGACATGAAGAATCGGGAGTCTGCGTCGCACTCCGCAGCCATCTGACCCCGCCGCATGAAACGCGTCGTGCGAACGTAGGTTGGACATTCCTGTCCGACATCGCCGGACCAGACCCTCGGACAAAAACGTAAGAAATTGAGGGACGGCGTTTTCCACCTACTCGCTTAAAATCCCATCATGAATGGGGTTGGGCCGGAAAAATATGCAGTTACCATGCGAGTATCGACCACAGAGGCACGCGCTTTGCCTCTTTCAATATCCACCCGGTTCCGGTCGCGGAAAACCTCTTGCCGCCCGCGCACGTTCTTGCTAGGGTTTTGACCAATCAATATCCCGTACCGCAGGTCTGCAATCACTCAATCACTGGTCAATTCTCATCAATATATGAAATTACCATACCGAAAAATCCCAATCTCCTCTGACGAGGTACGCTCTTTGCGATTTCGATATCCGCAGAGGGACCGTTGTTAATACAGGATGTTAGCCTAGAAAATGAAATATCTCTGTACAGGATTTCTCCTATTTCTCACTATTGTCACGGGTTTGCAAGCTCGGGAAAAAGTGAAGAGAACACCATTCGAAATCATCCGATTCATTTACAATGTGCAGGCTACTGGATTGGAAATAAACCCTCCCACGACTCTTAAAGATGCACTCCATTTTATTCACGTAAAGAGCACCGACATTCAGATTGACCCACCGCCCCCTGTCCAGAAATACCATATTTTAGATTTACAGCTTTCGGAGTCAGTGCTTAATGCCGAGATATCCCTACATTCGGATCGGATATCAGTTCTCGAAGCGTTTGAAAAGGCATTGGGAGGTGTCCCTCATGAAATTACATTCGCTCCAGGAACCATCATTATACGCAACCCTACCGAACAACAGGCTAACAAGTCGGATCACGGAAGGTGATTCTTCCGCTGCGCTCCAGTCACACCTCCGTGTCCTCAAACGTTAGCCTGAGAAAATGAGCATTGCCGAACTCATCGCACATGCAAAAGAAGTGAATGGAAAATTCGACGTGGGTCGTCAGTATTCGGCGGGAAATGTGAGTGCGGCGATCGAGACAGCGTCAGGCGAAGTCTTCACTGGAATCAGCATCGAAATTACATGTGGAGGCGGGATTTGTGCTGAACACAGCGCAATTGCCGAGATGCTGAAGAGCCGATATACTCACATCGCACGATGTGTTGCCATTCTCCGCGAGCAGGTCGTTCCTCCATGCGGAAGATGTCGCGAACTGATGATCTTGCTCGATCCACGAAACAAAGACACTGAAATCATCCTTGATTATGACAATACGTGCAAACTTTCGACCCTGTTACCGCACCATTGGCTGGATACCAATGGCGTCTGAAATCGCAAAGTCGAACAAGGAGGTAAGGTGTTACCCTCCGCTTCGCTTCGGCTATCACCTAACTCTCCTTGAACGTTAGCCCAAAGAAATGTCGCCGTTTCGACCACCTGCTGACTTGGTTGTAGCCGAGACGGAATACTGGACCATCAATCACAGGGTCGATTCCTCGCTGCCCGGCTACTTCATGGTTGCATCACGGTTGGAGACCAATTCCCTTTCAGATCTACCTGAAGCGGCTCTACATGAGCTTGGGATTCACCTCGCCAAGTTGCAGAGGTTTCTTACCGAACTTTTTGATCCTCCTCACTTTTATGTTGGACGATACGGGCACATGGCAGGCCATTCGATTCACTTTCATGTGATTCCGATCTATGACTGGGTAGCAGATGCATTTGTGGCTGATAATCGCTATCGCGTGCTTCATGAGTTTTACACGCCAGGCGACTACGACGAAGGATCAGATGCTCCATTCGATGGCGCTGAGATGACGCTTTATGTTTGGAGAGAGTTTTGCGAGAGTCACAACCCTCCCAAAACTGTCGGGCCGTCCGTTCAAGAAGTCGTCGAACTGGTGCGGGACAAAATGGGGGCTAACAAGACGCTGGACACCAAGACCTGACCCGGCGCGAGTCGAAATCGCTATGAGAAACTCAACCCTTAACCTGAGATCAACGCTCTCCCTCCGGTCAGGTCTGGGTCAGCTTTGACGTTCTGCCAAAAAAAATGGACGAAAACGAAGACCCAATTGTAATTGATGGAGATATAGTCGGTGGAACTTTCTCCAGCCGGGCACCGAAGGTGAAGTTGAAACCGGTTCGGTTACTTTTTCGAGATTCCACGGTCTACCTCATTTTCAAAATCTGTCTCTTTTTTGCTGTGGTTGGTGGCCTTTTACTCGCGTTTTGGTCGAAGATCGTGGGAGCAATCTTGGTGGTAATCGCCCTTCTTATCGCCGTCACCATTTGGCGCTACATCAGCCTCCGAAAAATCGAGTTTCAGAATGCGGTTTTGTGCCCGGGAATCGTGGTTGCTCAAAGACCACCAACAGTATTGATCCTCGCGAACATGGCCTGTGGAGGAGCAAAGGAACCGATCTGGGGAGTCAAGATGGAGGACTGTCGCAGCTTGAAACCGCTGCCAAATAAAGTTGGCCAGCGTATTCCGTGTGTGACTGCCTTTCAGGGATCCGGATTTGGTGGCAGTTGGGACAAGATGGTTTCGAGTCCCTTAACATCGGGAACCGGAAACAAGAAAAAGCTAGCGGATGCACTGTCTCGATTAGATGACGAGGAAGAGTGGCAAGTTTTGGAATTCGCCATTCAGCAAGAATGCTTCCCCGAACTCGGGAAAACACTACGACTGTAAGCACAACAAAAACCGGGCAGAACAAGCCGACGCTGGTAAGCCCGATCCCGTTGCGAGTTGATTGACTTCACTGATTCGAATCCTTACCCTCTAATCGAGACAGCGCCCTCGGATCGGGCTACCAGGTCTCGAACGTTAGGCCAAGAAATAAGAATGAAGCTCACCTCAATAATTTTAGCGGCATTAATCGCCACTCCCCTTTTCGCCGAAGACAAAGCGCCGACAATTAGCCCCAAAGAGTTCGTCGCTCCCATTCCAGACGAGCATCACGAAGAATCCGACGGCTGTTTCAAAGATGGATTAACCTATTTTATTTGGCCAAGTAAACCCCTGCCCAAGAAATTACCGCTCGGCCCAGCATTTTTGGGAGAGCTTGATTTTGCTGCAAACCCTGACGGGAATGCGACTCCATTTGTGGTTCGAATTGTGTCTGGACCGAAAGAACCTGATAACAATTTGCAGAAGCAGACTCTGATCGCCGACGGATTCCACGAAAAAGACGGCAAGAGCCTTTGGAGGATTTTTGTAGTGGAGCCGAGGTTCCACACTGGCACTCGCCGCTTTGAGATTAGCCTCATCCCGCTAAACGAGAGAAATGCAGAAAACCCTAAAACGATAAGTAACGTTCTTGTGGTCGATGTTGAGTTTGGCGCCCCCTAAATCTTGCTGGATAGGGCCTAACAAGACGAGGATGATCAAGCCACTGCCGCGCCGGAGTCGAAACCGTGATGAGAATCTCAACCATTAACCCGAAGTCGGGAGTGCGCTCTCAGCAGTGGCTGGCATCTCTTTGACGTTGTGCGCCAAGCGAAGCGAGGCGTTTCTTATGATATGAAAGTTATC
>CAYGQD010000006.1:72289-73841 GCA_964351855.1 uncultured Verrucomicrobiales bacterium | reverse complement strand
CCACGATCATCAAACGTAAACGCGATCGGTTCACCAATGTCTGGTTCTGCGGCAAAGATGTCGATTTGGAAGTCGTCCGAGATTTCCATCTTCGCGACTGCTTCTTCCGGTTTCAAAAACGGAGCGTCGCTGGTTCGGTGCTGTTTGAATTGGCCGAAAACGGCGGGCGCAGCGGCAAAAAGGGCAATGGCCCAGAGAATGGTGGTTTTCATTTTGGCAATCCGACTTGTTCAGTGGTTTGAAGGTATTTCACGAGGTCCAGCACTTGCGCCTCTTGCAACGTCGGCAGCAGGCCCTCCGGCATCATGGACATGGGAGAAACTTCGCGCTTTGCGATATCACTCTTCAGCACCGTGGTGGTTTGGCCGACCAAATTCAGCACCACGCGCTGGTCATCTTCCTGGGCAATCGTGCCTCCCAACACTTGTCCGCTTTTGGTGTGCAAGGTGACCAATTGATAGGCCTCGGGGATATCGGCACTCGGCTCAATCATGTTGAGCAGGATATAGTTGAGATCCGCCCGATTCGACCCGGTTAAATCCGGGCCTAACACACCTCCTTCGCCGTAGAGTTTGTGACAGGCCGCACAGGACGCGGTAAACACGAACCTCCCTTTCGAAGCATCGGCTTTTGCCAGGTTCTCGGCAGTCAATAGCTCGCTGTATTTCGCAATCAACTCGGACTTGTCCTTCGACAGTTCGTCCAAATCGCCGAACACCTCGATAAATGCGCTTCCCAACAAGCTCGCCAAGGGACGGGCAACGTGAGCGGGAATGTCCTCCTTCGGCAGCTTGCCTCCTTTCAACGCGGTAAGCAGTTCAGCAGCGTAGTTCTTCCGCATTGCCAACGTCTCGACGGCCGCTCGTTTGGCCGCCGAATCCCATTTGGCATAACGCGAAAGGATAAGATTGGGTGCACGCGGATCATTGATTGCGCCAAACGCGCGAATTGCCGCGATGCGGATCGTTGGATCATCCAACAATTGCGGCAATACCTCCTTCACCTGAGGATTCTGTTGGGTGACGAGATTCCTGAGCAAGGTTTGGCGTTCTTCGGCGGAAACGTTGGCGTCCCTGAGCTGCGCAATCGCCGCTTCCGCCGCCCCTTCATCGCCAAACACTTGGTCAAGCTGCTGGGAGATCCCGCGAATCGCGCCGCTCGGCGAATTGCGAAGCGTTGCACTGACCGCGCTCCAACCCACCGGCTTCACGACCGAGCGACGTCCTTCCAAACCGCGCACGATTCCGCGCAACAGTCCTTCCTGGGCCGCCACGTCAGATGTTTGACCTAACGTTTCAATCAACAGATTCAGCATCACCGTCGAATCCAGCTTCACCATCTGCAACTCACGCTGCTGCTCGAAAAACTGGCGGGCCGCCTGACCATCGACCAACCTAGCATCGAACTCAGCGTATTTAGTGTGCTTTGCCGTTTCGGCCTCGCACAAAGGCACGAAGGCACTAAGGAAGAGGAGGAGAATTGGAGGTTTCATTTTGGTGGGTTCAGGGTTCTTTGTGTGTGGGAGACAATCGGAGGGGCTCGCACGAAACCA
>CAYGQD010000006.1:0-72189 GCA_964351855.1 uncultured Verrucomicrobiales bacterium | reverse complement strand
TGGGTTCAGGGTTCTTTGTGTGTGGGAGACAATCGGAGGGGCTCGCACGAAACCACGCCCGCACTAAGGAGCACTAAGGAAGAAGAGGAGAATCGTGGTTTTCATTGTTTATTGGATAAGAAACTTTGTGTCTTCGTGCCTTTGTGCGAGAATTTAGTTAGCGATGCGTTTGATGCCGTTTTTGAGGAGTTCTTCGCCGAAATTGATCAGGAGCCCGAGGCGGAAGTCGGCGATTTTGAGGTAGGTGAGGAGTTGTTTGGCATGGACGGGAGCCAGTTTTTCTACCGACTTGAGTTCGACGATGAAACAATCATCGATGACTAAATCGGCTCGAAATCCCATTTCAAATTTCGTCCCTTCGTACTCAACCGGTATCGGCACCTCCCGGCCTACGCGATAGCCTCGCTCCTCAAGTTCTTTCTGAAGAATAACCGTATAAACCGATTCAAGCAGGCCCGGTCCAAGTCCCATGTGGAGCTTCATCGCAGTATCCACGACGTCCCCAGCTATGTTCTCCAGCGTCTCCTCCATCAGCTCTTTGTGCCTTCGTGCCTTTGTGCGAGGCTCCACTCGGGAAGCCTCTTGAGCGCACCACCGTCAAGCGCACTTTCGTGAGAAAGGATACCGGTCAGGGTGATGTTCGCGGATTGGACGGCGTTGGGATAGCCTTCACCGCCACCACGCAAGAGTTCGACAAACTGATGAACGAGGTGCGGATGAGATCCTCCATGACCGGCGCCTTGAGTGAAACTGAGGTGCTCCTCACCTTCTTCACCACCGTAGACGCCGCCAGTCGTGAACGGGGCGATTTCGTCGGGCAGAAGGTGGGCGTAGTCGGGGCACTCCTGCTTTTCAGGAATTTCCGGCTCGGGTTTCTTCGCGGTGTGAACGACGAGAGGCTCGCCTTCGATCAGTGGCCATTCGACCGCTTTCTTCGATCCATAAACCTCGAAGCTCTCGCGATACTGACGCGCCACATCGAAGAGGGAACGGTAGACTTGCGCGCTGAGATCGCTGTTCGCGAATTTGATATGCGTCGTCTCAACGGCAAACGGCGAGCCGTAACAGCTGTGCATCTCCTCACGAATCGTGCCGCTGGGAAAACAACTCACGTATTCCGCCTCATTCCGGGCCAAGCCTAACACGGGACCTACGCAATGAGTCGCATAATGCATTGGTGGAAGACCGGGCCAATACCCGGGCCAGCCGTCCATGTCCTGTTGATGGCTGGCTTTGAGAAACTGAAGTTTACCGAGTTCGCCGGTATCGAAGAGCTCCTTCATGTAGAGGAACTCGCGAGCGTAGACCACCGTCTCCATCATCATGTATCGAAGTCCGGTCTCGGCACTGAGTTCAACAATCGCTTTGCAGTCTGCTTCGCTCGTGGCCATCGGGACAGTGCAGGCGACGTGCTTGCCGGCCCGCATTGCCTTGAGCGTGTGCTCCGCATGATCCGGAATCGGGGTGTTGATATGGACGGCATCAATGTCAGGATCGGCGAGAAGCTCGTCGTAATCCGTGAAGCGCTTTTCGACCCCAAACTTGTCGGCGATTTCTTTGAGGGAATCCGGGTTGCGTTGGCAGACGGCGGTGATTTCAGCATTCGGATGGCGCTGATAAATCGGGATGAACTCAGCTCCGAAGCCGAGACCGATAATGGCGATGCGGGGTTTTTCGATCGTTTTCATGACTCCCTCTATCTAATCAGCGGTCCCGCTTGAATCTAGAGCTTGCTGGCCCCATTTTATTGAAAACCGGCCATGAACGATCCTTTTTCCATTCAAACCGAGTTCCTTGCCGAAATCGGCCATGACGCGGGTTTTCCCCACCTCTTCGATCACCTCGATCAGATCGCGTTTTTCCTCAAGAATCGAGACTTCCAGATCGTTTACGCGAATCGCCATTTCTACGCCCGGCTCGGCTTTGAGAACGAGGGCCAGATCATCGGGAAAGACGACTTCGAGCTGTTTCCGAAGCCTCTCGCGAGCAAGTTTCGGGAGGATGATCGACGGGTTCTCGAAACCGGTGAGGAAATGGCGAACATGGTCGAACTCTTTCTCAGTCGCCAAGGTCTGCCCGACTGGTTCATCACCCATAAAATGCCGGTCCTGGGGAAAAATCGCCAACCCGTGGGCGTCATGGGAACAGTCCAGCGTTATAACCAAGGGCGTGGTCTGGCGTCGTCAGATCCGGCCATCGCCACCGCCGTTCAACGCATGTTGGAGCGTCCCGGCGAGATCTTCTCCGTCGCAGAATTGGCTCGCGAACTCAACCTTTCTCATCGCCACTTTGATCGCCGATTCAAGGAAGATACTGGTCTGACCCCGAAGCAGTTTCTCGGTCGCAGCCGGGTTCAACTCGCTTGCAAGATGCTTCAGCAGCACGACGCCGCGATCGGCGATATCGCCTTGGAGTTAGGCTACTGCGATCAAAGCGCCTTCACGGCTCAGTTCCGCAGTCGCATGGGCCTGACCCCGCATCGCTATCGCAAACAATTCGGGAAGCGCTGAAGAACGCCGTCACTTCTCTACCAGCTTGAGCCGCTGCAAACGCGTTCGCAAAGAGCCGGGTTGGCGACCAAAAACGGGCGCGAGCTTCTCCACGTCTTCGGTGAGACGAAAGGCTTTTTCGAGCAATTGATCCTCGGAATCATACCACGGCTCGTAGGCGCGATAATAGACTTCACGGACGCTTTGCAGCTTCGGATCCATTCCGGACGTGGGTTTCTGAATCCGTTTGGTGGCGATCTTTCGAGCAATCGCCTGGAGGTCACCTTCGTCCAGAATTCCGCCATCGGCTGAGGCTGCTGTCGGCGGCTTCGCGGGTTTGGGCGTCATCCGATGCACCACGTTGATCCCCGGCTCCGTTTGTTGCTCGAACCAGGTGAACAGCTCCGGCGAGTAGAGGATTTTCTTCTTCGCCCGGGTCACGGCCACGTAGAGGATGTTCGATTCTTCGGCGATGTCGACCGGGTTCGCTTTGGTGATGAGTTCCTCATCGCCAGGGTCGAGGAAATCGTCGAGCAGATGAACTGCGTCCCACTCTTTGCCCTTGGCGCGATGGGTCGTGCTGAAGGCGAGTTTGGCCTGATCAGGAGCGCAGCTTTGGGCGCGGAGCAGTTCCAGCAATTCCGGGATCGCGTGGCCATGCTCTTTGACGAGTTCTGCCTGGAGGGCGAGTTCCACATCCCGGCCGGAGCCCTCTCCCCCCTCCCCTTTGGCGTGTTCTTCAACCTCCTGGAAGCTCTTGAACTTCTTCATGTAAGGATCGCGAATGCGGTGGAGTTGGTTGCTCCAGAGATGGTAGATATCCAGAGTCATCTGGAATTTGTAAGGGCCGAAAGGGTCCCAGTTGTCCGCCGGAACCGTCGCTGAAAAGTGGATCCCCATCCCGTCGCGGGCTTTCTCGACCGCCGCGCTGATGAGGCGGGCATTCGTGCGAGCGAGAACGGCGAAGGAGTTCAGCTTTCCGGTTGAATCTCCCCGACCGATCAGCTCCACATCGTCTCCTTTCAGGTGATTGAGCAGTAGCGTCGCATCGTGCGCGATCCCCGCCCCGAAGCGAAAGCTTTCCGTCAGCGGGAAGCGGAAATTAGCGATGGAGGCGACCTGTTCCATCGCATCGACCGCCTGGCGCCAGCCATAGATGCTTTGATGGGTATCGCCGACCAGGACCAGCCCGGCGGTTTTTGTCTCAACCTGTTGGAGGACGATCTCCAGAGTCACCGGATTCGTGTCCTGAGCCTCGTCCAGAAAGATGATGTCGAACCCTTCGATGACCGGCTTCTGCAGCGCCCACAGTTTGAGGTAACCATCGTGGCTCATCGGGATGGTCGCGTCGGTTTCGTCTTGCATCCGATCCCAGAGCTTGCGAGCAACGGTGCGGATTTGGCCACGCTGGCGTTCCGGTGCACTCGGGCCGGAGCAGACATGCTTCCAGTCGATCTCGGGGTCGGTCGAGTGAAGGAACGCGTTCAGGGTTTCGATGACGTAAACCGCCAGAAACGGAGTCGCCATGCGGAAGGCTTCCATGACCTCGCGAGGCCGCGGATTCCCGACCTTGCTGAAGTTTCGACCGACGGCGTGCCAGGCCTTGCTATGGATCGTGCTGCACTCGCACCATCGCGGAAACCGGCGTTGAGCTTCCCGGGCATTGTCGCGATTGAAGCAAAGGTAGAGGTAGCGCAGCTGCGGATTCGCCTGGGCGATCATCTCCAGGGTGGTCGTCTTCCCGGTGCCGGCGTAGGCATTGAGCAGCATCACTTCCCCTTTCCCCACCGGCTGTCCTACCACGGCTTTTTGCTGTTCCGTCGATTGAATCATCCGCTAATCACAGGCTTCCAGCGCTTTGAGGAAACGGGCGATGAGATCGTCTGGCTCTTCCAGTCCGATGGAGACGCGAATGAGGTGACGATCGATTCCGAGTCCGTCTGACCAATCCAATTCCGGATAGTGAGCCAGCAACATGTAAGGACAGGCGAGGCTGAAATTCGTCCCCAGGCTGGGACCCTTCGACATCCGCAGCGCGTTGTAGAAACGGGGCGAATTGCTGCGTGGATCGTTGAGCAGCAGGGAGAACAGCCCACCGTAGCCACCGCCTTCCTGTTGAATGGCGTGGTAAAAATCGGTCGTCTGGTTTTTAGGATACCAAAGCCGCTGAAACTGCTTTTGCTCGGCCAAGGCATCGAAGACGGCTTCGGTGTTGGCGTTGATGCGCTTCATTCGCTGGTTGAAATCGCGGGAATTTCCTTCCAGCACGGTTGCGTCGTCACCCCAGAGATCATCGCTGTAAATTTCTTCCATGATCCGGGTCAACTCCGCGTTGTGGGGCGAATCATTGCGGATGATGAGGCAGCCAGCCATCACGTCACCCATCCCGCTGAAAGATTTCGTCAAGCTGGAGGTGACCACATCCGCGTGGCGCAGAACTTCGACATTGGCCACTGTGGAGACCGTATCATCGACGATCAGCGGGACGCCTTCCGGCGCCAAAACCTTGGCGATTCCCTCGAGATCGACCGTGCGGAGTTGAGGGTTACTCGCCACTTCGCAAAACACCCCGGAAAGCTTCTTCGACGCGATTAGTTTTTGGATCGCCCCGACTCCTCCATCGGCCGCGTTCGCCACAAAATCGACTCCGTGCCCGAATTCTTGCTGCACCTTCAGCACATCCACGTAGGGGAACTCGATTTGGACTGTTCGACGCTTTGGATACAGCTTGGAAACCAGTTGATGGGAGGCGTAAATCGCGGCGATGCCGGAAGGGAACAGGTAGACATCATTGGCGTCTTGGCCGCTCAGCTTGGCCAGCCGATCCCGAATCATGACTTTGGCATCGACCGAGACCGTGGACGAATCATAGGTTCCCTCCAGGGCCGCTTTCGCGCGTCGGCTGCTCACCACTTCGCCGCAAAAGCGCCAATAATTCATCAGCGTTTTCTCGTGAACTTGAGGGACGATCACTACCGCCATTCCGCCATGCCAGGATTCGACCCTCGGGGCCACTCCGGCACGACGCATCACATACGCGGCACAGCGCTCAGCGGCAGGAAGAGAAGGCAAAACCAGTGCCCGCTCGCCTCGTTTGGCGCATTCTATCTCCGCGAGCTGAAACAGCTCCGCCACTGTGGGATGAACGAAAAACCGCGGGTAGCCGCACTTCAGCGCCTTCATTACCGATGGCGTCCCCTCCTCGTAACCGACGACATGCTCCCAGAGCGGCATCGCCACGGAAACCGCATGCGGATCGTCCGGAATCGGCTGGCCGAGATCTGAAGGATGGCATGCAGGATTGGCGAGAAGATCGCGCATCAGGCTAGGTTCAAAAACGTTTGGGGGAAAGTGAGGGGAGACCCTTACCCAACGGATTCCCACGCCTGATGCAAGTCTTCGATCAAATCATCCGCATGTTCGATGCCAACCGAAAAACGAACCAGAGAATCCGTAATCCCCACTTTTTCTCGCACTTTCTTGGGTACGGATGCGTGGGTCATCGAGGCGGGATGACAACAGAGCGACTCGATCCCGCCCAGACTCTCCGCTTTCGGAAATAGCTGCAATTGGTCGAGAAATCGTTGCGTGTCCGCCAGACTCAGCCCCAGATCCGCCGTGACGATACCCGAACCGCCACACATCTGCTTTTTGGCGATCTTATACTGCGGGTGAGAGGGGAGGAAGGGGTAGCGGACGGAGTTCACCGGTGTGTCGTCTTCCAGATAGGTCGCGACGCAGAGCGCGTTCGCACAATGCCGCTCCATTCGGATCGCCTCCGTCTTCAATCCACGCGAAATCAAGAAGCAATCAAAGGGCGAAGGTTGCAGTCCCAGTGCTTTTTGGGCGAACACCATCTTCTCCTGCCATTCCTCGGAATCCGTGCAGACCGCGCCGCCGAGACAGTCCGAGTGACCGTTGGAATACTTCGTCGTGCTAAGGAGGGAGAGATCGGCTCCCAGCTCGATCGGGCGCTGCAGGTAACTGGAAGCGAAGGTGTTATCGACCAGCAGGCAACTGCCCGCCGCTTGCGTCGCCTTCGCCACTTTGGCGATGTCGATCACTTTGAGCAGGGGATTGGTCGGGGATTCGATCCAGACCAGCGCCGGTTTTTTCGCCTCGATCTTGCTGAGCGTCGCTTTTTTCGTGAAATCGAGATACTTCACTTCCACCCCAAATTTCGCAAATACCTGGGCGAAAAGGCGAAAGGTGCAGCCGTAGATGTTCTCCTCCGCCAGAACCAGATCGCCCGATTTCAGGGTCGAAACCACTGCGGTGATCGCGGAAACCCCACTCGCGAAACTCGTGCAAAAATCCGCGCCCTCCAGCTTCGCCAGGGTCGCATCCAGATTGCGAAAATTCGGGTTGCCGGATCGGGTGTAATCGAACCCGGCCGGGTTGCCATATTCGAACGTGGAGGTGAGATAAACCGGCGGGATCACCGCTCCGGTATCGTTCGCGAAACCGTGTCCTGAGTGGATCGCCTGGGTTTCGAAGTGTTGAGAGGAAAAGTCGTTAGCCACAGTGACCAATAGATTCACTGCGAAACGGCGTCAAGATGTGGCTGTTGCCTACCGAAACGCCTGCAGCTCGCAATCGCGATCCAGTCGTTCCAGAAACCGACCCAGATTGGCCGAAACGCCTTGGTAGAACGCTTTCGTGCTCGCTCCCAGTCGCACCAGGATCGGCCCGTGGCTCATCCAGAGAACCGTCGCGGCAGCCAGGCCCATCGCCCGGAAGACGGTTTTCCAGAGGAAGCCGTGGGGGCGATCGCGTTTTTGGCTCAAGCGATCCCGATGAAAGGCGATGTGGCCCGCTTCATCGCTTAAGATCAGCTTGCAGACCTGAGCGAGGGCCGGGTCTTCCTTCCCGACGTGCTCCTTCAGCAGCCGATAATACACATGGCTCACGATTTCCGTCAGCAGCAGCGCCCGGAGTTCGAAGCGGACGCCCAGCCACTTGCGACAGGTGCAGAAGAGGAAGAAGCTCCAGTGAGAACTCACGGATTTGCCCTCGAATCGCTTCACCAGATCCCCGAGGAGGCGGGAATGCTCCTCTTCTTCCCGAAACCAGAGTCCCACCAGCTCCCGAACTCCGGGCTCGCGTAGAAATCGCTCCCGATCCCACGCGATGAGGTATGCAGACCCACCGCCATCCCCCAGCTCAAATTGGGCCAAGGACGGTAACAGCCGTTTGACCCGCTTCGGAGCCATCGTCACCGGCGCATCCCAGTCCGGCTCCGGGCGGTTTTCGCGGTTGCGACGGAAGTAGTAGGCCCAAGCCGTGTCGGTGGAGGGTGGCGTGGACGGTGAAGGTAGATCCAGAAGGTGATTCGGTTTCATCATGCCTCCGACCGTGGTCTCGCTCCATGAGGAAAAGATGAAGTGGGGATGAAAACTTTGTGAAAACGCGCCCCGAAGGTTGTGCGGAACCGAAAAAAAGGAGGGCCTCTGGCTGGCGATGGGAGGCAGGTTGGGCAGGAGGTGCCGAGCACCAGAGGCCCTCACTAAGGGTAGTTACGGCGGCTCCCGGAAATCGGATGAATTGGTTCCCAAAAAAACTTCGAAAATTCGACGATTTACCCGGTAATCTTGCCAGGTGTTTACCAATTCCCCAGTTGAGTTTTCCGGGAAGAGCAGGTTAGGGTGCCCGCGATGATCATCGAGCAAATCCTGACGATCCTGGGGATCTACCTCCTCGTGGGACTCGTTTTCGGGCTGTTGTTTGCGTTTTGGGGTGCGAAGCGGATCGATCACGGGGCCGAGGCCGGCACGTTGGGTTTTAAACTGATGATCATCCCGGGTTGCGCGGTTTTCTGGCCGTATCTGTTAGGTCGCTGGATCACGGGACGTCAACCGGCACAAGAATGCTCGCGCCATCGGGGTTGCTCGGGCAACTAACTGAAGTTTCATGCAACGTTTTCACCGTCGTCTTCACCGGCTTTCCTGGCTCATCCTGGCACCGCTCGCCGCGTTCGCCCTCATGGTTGCGCTCTATTACCGACCGGAAGCGCCCGTTAACGAAGCCCTCCCTCAACGGGTCGAACCCCTGGAGCGATGAGCGTTTCCTACCAAGCCATCGGCTGGAACCCGTTCAAAAAGCGGTTCGATCTCGCGCTCGCCACCGCCGTGGTCCTCTTTGTGGCCGCTTTCATTGGCGTGGCTGTGGCCATTAATCCGGCGCAGACGCCCGCCATCCTCATCATCCGTTCCACCGCCGTTGCCGCCATTTTGCTGCTCCATTTCATCCTCGCGATTGGTCCCCTGGCCCGGATCGACAAGCGCTGGCTGCCCCTGCTCTATAATCGGCGGCACCTTGGCGTGACCATGTTTCTCCTCGCCTTCATCCACGCGGCGCTCGCCACGATTCTTTACCACGGCAGCTCGGATGTGAACCCCATCGTCTCCATCTTCGTAACGGATGCCGGGACCACCTTGGCGAATTTTCCCTTTCAAGCCTTCGGTGCCGTCGCCCTTCTCATCCTCTTCGTGATGGCGGCGACGAGCCACGATTTCTGGTTGGCGAACCTCACCGCGCCGGTTTGGAAAGCGCTCCACATGAGCGTCTACCTGGCCTATGTCTTGCTCGTCGTCCACGTCGCTTTCGGCGTGCTTCAAAGCGAGACTCATCCGCTCTTTGGCTATCTCACCGGGGTCGGCGTCGGGTTGATTTCGCTGCTTCATCTCGTCGCGGGGTGGCGTCAGACGGGCTTGGACCGGGAGCCGAAACGGGTCGCGAAAGACGATGGCTACGTCCTGCTTTGTGAGGTGGCGGATCTGGAAGAGAACATCCCGTTCGGTGCCATGGTCGGCGGAGAACGCGTCGCTGTCTTGCGCTATGAGGGCAATCAGATCTCGGTCGTCTCCGGAGTCTGCCAGCACCAAAACGGGCCGCTCGCGGAAGGAAAGTTTGTCGATGGATGCCTCACTTGTCCCTGGCACGCCTACCAATACAAGCCCGCTGACGGAAGCTCCCCGGCACCCTTCACTGAGAAAGTTCCCACCTTTAATCTCCGGGTTCAAGCCGGAAAAGTGTGGGTTGATCCGAAACCGAATCCCGCAGGAACCTACGTCGAACCGGCAACGGTATAAATCATGGCTAACCAAGAACCTTTTTTCATCGGATGGCAGGCGACGACGCCGAAGCCGCTAGCGGGATTCGTTCGCACGATCACCATTCTTGCGATCCTCGTCGGCGTGACCATTGCCGGGCTCGCCGCCGCTCTCCAGCGCACCGTTGGGCCAGGCACCTGGGATTTCACGGAATCCACCTACACCGGTCTCTTCCTTGCCACTCCCGCCCCCATGCTCATCGTCGAAGAAAATGGCAAGTCTCAGCTTCATTTCCTCGTCAAAACCTACAAATTCGGCATCCCGGCGGAGGAAGCCCAGAAACTTCACCTCCAGCAAGTCTCTCTCACCGCCTCGGTCCTCTCCACGGGCGAAGATTCCATGTTGGAAGTCGTCGGTGACATCACGATTCTCGACTCCCCGCCCGCAACGGCCTCGCCCCTCGCCGAAACCACCGTCGATGGCGTCTGCGTGATTCGTGGAGAAATCGTCGATTCCAAATGCTGGTTCGGAGCGATGAATCCTGGCACCTTTAAGCCGCACCGCGCCTGCGCCATTCACTGCATCCGCGGCGGCATCCCCGTCGGCTTGCTTGCGAGCGACGCTGCCGGAAACCGAGAATACTTCCTCCTCACCGGCCCCGAAGGTGAAGCGCTCAATGACGTCATCCTCGATTTCGTCGCCGAACCCATCGAAGTTTCAGGCACCCTCAGCTACGCCGGCACTCTCCCCGTCCTCAAGATCGACCCTGGTCAGATCATTCGGCTTTACGGCGGGGAAGGATAAGTGATTGGCTGCGATCGAATAAGAACGGACGACGGTAAAATTGCAGGACGCTGTCATTCTTCAAACCACCGGCCAAGCCTCTAACACGGCTTCCACGTCTTCCTGTTCCAGGCTTTCATGCGCTTCCAGTTCGTCCGCCAAGGCGGCGATGGCGGCCCAGATTTCGCCGCGCTCAAAGGTGCGAATGAGGTTGACGGTGATTTGCGAAAGGTAGGAGGCGAGGGACGTGTTTGGCGGGAGGTGGCGGGAGGCCCGCTCGGTGGCCATTTCCCAGTCTTGTTGCCACTCGGCGAGCAGTTCTGGGTGGTATTGATCACCGCTGTAGATCATTTCCGCGACGGGTCCGGCGAGGGCGACTTGGATTTCGCGGATCGCGATTTCGCGGTCGGTGAAACGATCGCCATCCCAGAGGATCTGGGTGGCACCATGGCGGGTGGGGATATCTTCGAAGTCGGGCTCAATGGTGAGATGATCGACCGTCCCCCCAAGCCGAATCGCCATGACGGCGTGTCCGCATTCGTGATAAACGGTTTTCTGGAGGGCGATGTCCACGTGGCTTGATCGTGCTAACCATCGCCTCTTCGTTTTTGGAAAGGGGCGCTTTCGATGACCTGGTGGATGAGTTGGCGGAGAGAGCCGCCGTTTTCCAGTCCTGCAGCGATCTGATCGATGGTGGGGGCGTCGTAATATTCCACTCCACGACCGAGGGAGTAGGTGAGCATTTTTTCGACCAGGCAACGATGAAAGTCGGTCTTTCGCTCCGTAGCGAGGACCGTGGCGAGCTCTTTGGGGCTGGAGAATTCCTCCCCGGTGATGAGCTGGCCGGCAGTGTCGATGGGCTTTCCGTTTTCCAGGTCGCGCCACATACCTAGGGCGTTGAAGTTCTCGAAGGCGAGTCCGATGGGATCCATGCGGGCATGGCAACCGGCGCAGATAGGCTTTTCGGCATGGATTTGCATCATTTCCCGCATGGTGGGATTTCCCTTTTTCTCCTTCTTCACCTCTTCCAGTTCCGGAACATCCGGCGGGGCGGGGGGAGCAGGGGTAGCGAGGAGGTTTTCGAGGACAAAGAGACCGCGTTTAACGGGTGAGGTGCGGGAGGGATTACTGGTAACGACATGAAAGGTGGCCTGCTGGAGGATGCCGCCCCGGTGGGAATCCGGCGGAACGACCACTTTCCGAAGGGAAGATCCCTCCACACCGGGAATGCCGTAGAACTCCGCCAATCGTTCATTCAAAAAGGTATAGTCCGCAGTCAAGAGTTCCGTCGCAGGTCGGCCCTCTTTGAGGATGTAATGGAAGAATTCCTCCGTCTCTTTCTTCATATCGAGTCGCAGCGTCCGACTGAAGATCTTGGCCGCGTCTGTGTTGGAGGAGAGCCCCAGCACATGCTTCGGATTCACATTGATATTGGGAACATCGCGGGCTTGGAGCCACTGACCGACGAAGTTTCGTGAGAAGCGCTCCGATCGGGGATCGTCGAGCAGGCGATCGATCTGCTGGCTGAGGTTTTTCCGCAGCTCGCCCTTGGAGGCGAGATCGTAGAGCTCTTCATCCGGAAGACTGCTCCAGAGAAAATAGGAGATCCGCGAGGCGAGGGCGAACTCATCCAGCGGGACGATGCTTCCAGGATCGTTCGGCTTCGGCTGGGCTTCGGCCCGAAAGAGGAAGCTGGGAGAGGCGAGAATGGCGGCGAGCGACTGCCGGATACCTTCTTCGAAGCTGGTGTTAGGCTGTTGGTCGGTGTAAAGGGCGATCTGGACCAAGGTGGCGAGGTCTTTTTCATCAGCAGGTCGGCGGAAGGCGCGACTGGCCAAGCGACGCAGGATCAAGGTGGCGTAGGCGCGGCGACCATCGGCATCTTCCCAATGCGGCGGAGCCCCATTTACCATAACGCGTTGATACTGAGACGAATACTCCTTAACTGAGCCATCCATGGGCCCTTCCAAGCGAACTCGATGCACTTTGGCGATCAGTGGCTTTTCGCCTTCTTCCGGCGGATTTTTGGGATCGAGACGGACCCCGATCTGGATTTCGCCTTTCTTGAAATCGCGCTCGGTGCCGACGTAGACCCGCTTGCTGAGATCCCAGCCAATTCCCCGCTGGCTCACCTGTTTTCCATCCACCCAGAGACTGATGTCCGCAGTATTTTCCGTGGCTTCTTCCGAACCATAGACTTCCAACTCCATTACCACCTTGTAGCGACCGTCGTGGTTCACCCACTTCTTCGCGGAAACTTCGCGTTCCTTGGCGAATGGCATGTAATTGGCCGTGATCTTGGGATTTCCCGGCTCTTTGAAGTCGGTGCCAGCAACGAATTTCCGAGGGATTTGGCCCGCCTCCAGTGGTAGCGCGTCCACGGCGATCTGTTGGGCGGCATCCAAGTATTTCTCCATCAGGATGGGGGAAAGGGACAAGACATCGCCGATGGTATCGAACCCATAACCGGTATCGTCCGGCGGAAAGTTGTCATCGACGTCGAAGTCCACCCCGAGAAGGTCCTTGATGGAATAGCGATATTCCTCGCGGTTCATCCGACGAATCGTGACCCGACCGGGATCGGGATTTTCCGGATCGATGTGGAAGACATCGCGCTCAATCCAGGAGAGGATCTGCTTCGCTTCCGCTTGCTCCGGCTGGCTGCGCTCCTTGGGCGGCATCAGATTCGCCCGGAGATTGTGCCAGATCCGCTCCCAGAGTTCGTGATCGCTCAGATGCTCATCGATGCTGGCGTAGTCCAGGCTGATTCCACCTTGAGCCTCTCCGTCGCCATGGCAGTCGAAGCAATAATCGAGCAAAAACGGCTCGGCATCACGATAAAAGGCTTCCTCTGAAGCAAACGCGGGTGCCAACAGGGAAGATCCGAGCGCGAAGCAGAGAAGGAACGGGAAAAATAGCAGTTTCACAGGGAAGGAGAGTGGTTTTGCGGAGTTATCGGGTCGAAATGGACACCTCTCATCCGATTTTGCTCAAGGAAGTTTACGAACCGCGGAGAATCGCGGATTTTCGCGCAAAGTCAGGCCTTGACGAGACCGAAAAGGGAGACAAGAGGTCGCCCCCTAACGCGAGCCTTGAGGCTTTGTTAAGAAACTTTGAATATCAATCTTGCGACGCATTCGTGGAGGGTGTAAACTTGCCCCTCTACCTACGCTCATGGCCACGACCCAACTTTCATTCAACCCCATGACTCCCCTGACTCGAACCCGTCTCGTCGGTGGAACCGGCGGACACCCATTTGGCAACCACGTCCTCCCGGACGGAGCCAGACTGACCGGGATCTACGTTCATACCGGTGACTTTGTCGATGGACTGCAGCTGGAATACGCCAGCAGAAAACTGAAAACCCGCGTCCTGATGCCGTTCATTGGTGGCGTGGGCGGTGGGCGACGCGCCTTTCGTCTGAAGAACCGCGAGCGCATCGTCGCCATCAGCGGACGCTATGATCGCCAGATCAACTGCCTGCGATTTCATACGAATCTGCGCCGCTCTCCCGTGTATGGACGGGAAAAGGGGAAACGCTTCTTCCTCCGGATCCATCGCAACGAGGAATTTCGCGGTCTCTATGGACGGTCCGGCTGGTTTCTCGACTCCATCGGCATGATCAACGGTCCGGCAGCATTCCCGGTCACCACCCTACCCGCGCCCACTCCCCGCCGCGTGCACCGCGCCATCAGTGACGTCGTCGATAAAATCGCAACGGAGTGGATTGATCCGATTTTGGAAGTTCCACGGGTTTCGATTTAGCGACCCGTTTGACGAAACCTGAGAAAACCGATTCTCAAAGACCAACAATAAGGGACTCAGCTCTCCGATTGGTGGTTCTACGGCCCAACCGAACCATCAGGTGACAGGCGAAAGCGTTTGCCTGAACTCGAACTGCGGGGAACAACTTCTAGCCACCGCCGAAAAGGGTGGTATGCCCCGCCAGATATGTCTTCGTTTCCAGGCGATTGCGGAGGACCCTGAACCACCTTCAAAGCGTTTTCGGCTTCTTGGCGGCAACCTGCCATTCTTCGTCCGGCTTCGGATATGCATCTTGATCTCTATCACTTCTTGCGCGGCTGGTCAGGCTGGCGATTGACGCCGCTGGACGAACTCGCGGCATTGCCGTTAGCGTTGTATCCTCCCCGTGTGGAGAGAACCGAAAAGATGCCGCAATTAGGCATCTTTATCAGCGGAGACGGGGGCTGGGGGCGGATGGGGACCAGTGTGGCTCGGACGTTGGGTCGTGCAGGGATTCCGGTCGTCGGGCTGGATTCCACCCGGTATTTCTGGAAGAGCCGTACCGGCGAGGAAGCGGCGGAAGATCTCCATCGGATCGTCACCCATTTCCAAGCAACCTGGGGCTGCGGCGAGACGATCTTGATGGGCTATTCCTTTGGCGCGGACGTTCTGCCGAAGATCGTTTCCTGCCTGGACGACTCCCAGCTTTCGAGTCTTGCCGTTCGCAAAATCGTATTGATCAGCGTGGGTGACCGCGTGGAGTTGCAGTTTCGGTTCGTTGGCTGGATCGGTCACGAGACGCCATCGGATCGAGGAGAAGCGGTGGCACCGATGGTTCGTGGGTTGATCGAAAGGCTTTTTTCTGTAACCGCGTTCCGAGGATCGAAAGAAACCCGCGGGCTGGAGACGGAACGGGAAATTGCGGATCTGCGGATTCTCCCCGGAGGTCACTTCTATGGCGGGCGTTACCATCAGCTTGCCGATGAAGTGCTTCAGGTTTGCAGAGAATAGCTGCCGACATTATGGACCAAAACGGCCCGGTGCCAGGCACCGGGCCGTTGAGAAACGATCGAGGTTTTCGGGTTGGTTTTGGCGGAGACTATGAAGTCTTGACGGCCAGAAAACGGGGACCTTGCTCGCTGACGACTTTGAGCAGGACGACGTTTCCCTCTTTCAGGGAGGCTTTTGCCTGAATCGCATCGCGAATGTTGGTCACGTTGCTCCGATTGACTTGAGTGATGACATCGCCCTCACGAAGTCCAGCTTCAAAGGCGAGGCTATCCGGGGCTACGCCGCTGACGACCACTCCTTTTGCGGAACTGCTGTAGCCAAGCTGCTGCGCGATCGAAGGCGTCAGTTCGGCCAACTCGACTCCATCCAGGAACCCACCGCCGGGCGCAGTCCTGGCCGAGGCCACGGTTTCCGGGGTCAGACGACCAATCGTTGCTTTCAGCACCCGCTCTTTGCCGTCGCGCATCACTGTGAACTCGGCCGTGGAATCCGGAGCAAGGCGGCTGACATCGAGGCGCAACTCCGCCATCCCTTTGACGGGCACTCCGTCGAGTTGGACAATCACGTCGCCTGCCTCGAATCCTGCTTGAGCCGCAGGGGTATTCGCCATCACATCGTTCACCAAAATTCCGTCTTCCGTATCGATTCCGAATGCGGAGGCCAAATCCGGAGTTAACTCACCCAGCATCACGCCGAGGTAGCCGCGCTCCACGCTCCCGTTGGTGACGAGTTGCTCCGAGATCATCCCAACCATCTTCGAGGGAATGGCGAAGCCAATGCCCACGTTTCCGCCGCTCTTGGAGAAGATGGCGGTGTTGATCCCGACGAGGTGGCCACGATTATCCACCAGCGCGCCGCCGGAGTTACCCGGATTGATCGAGGCATCGGTCTGAATGAAGTTTTCGTACCCGGCGATATTGAGATTGTTACGACCGACGGCGCTGACGATGCCGCTGGTGACCGTCCGGGCCAGACCGAAAGGGTTGCCGATTGCGAGGACAAAATCGCCCGGACGCACCTGAGAGCTGTCCCCCAAGGTGATGGGGGGCAGGTTGGTCGCGTTCACTTTAAGAACCGCCAGGTCTGACTGGGGATCGAGCCCCACGACGGTAGCCGGGTATTTCGCCTTGCCATCGTTCATCACCACCTGGATGTCTTCGGCCCCTTCTACGACGTGATTATTGGTTACGATGTAGCCATCGCTGGTGAGGATGACGCCGGAGCCGAGCCCTTGTTGGCGCGGTTGACTGCGTGGGGCGGGTCTTGCGTTGCCAGGCGCCCGAAACTGGAAGGGCAGATCGCGGAACAAGTCTTGGGGCGCTTGCTCAGCCGCTTTCGAAGCAACGATGCTAACGACACTTGGTGCGACTTGGTCCACGATTGCAGAGTAGCCTGCCAGCGCGCCTTCGCGGAGGGGCGGCGAATCGTCGAGGTGAAGCCGATTGCCAAATTCTGGCCCGGCGGCGTGGAGTTGAACCAGAGCCAGCATCCCTAGGCCAAGCGCGGTGGCTCCAGCTTTGAATGGGGTTGGAACAATCAACGAAGATTTCTCCCGAAGGAGTAGGGGTCGGTTTTTCATGATGCCCCATGTTCCCACTCCTTCCTTACCGGAATATTTCGCGAACCTTACACGTGCGTAAGGAACCGGTTTTCGGTTGATCCGAAGTGCCAGACAACGTAGTTGCGATCCTCCGTGAAACTTACCCTGCAGTTGGCAATCGCTTTATCAATCGTCTTCGCCGGATGTAAACCTGCTTCGAAACGTGTGGAGTTACCGGGATACCTGGAGGCTGATCTCATTGAAATGGCGTCCCCGGAAAGCGGATACCTTGCGGACCTCCTGGTTCATCGTGGTCAATTTCTGGAAGCTGGTGCGCCTTTGTATCGGCTCGAATCTCCGGCACTCGAACTGGAGTTAGTGTCCGCTTCGCAACATCGGTTAGGTGCCCAGAAGCGCGCGGAAGACGCGTCCGTGGGGGAGCGCGAAGAAAATCTCCGCCTATTGGAAGCGAACCTCGCGGCCCAGGACGCCGTCGTGAAACTGGCAAAGAGAGAGTATCAACGCCAGGCCTCCCTGACCAGCGTCGGCGCTACTTCCAAAGAACATCTGGAGGAAGCCCAGTCAAATCTGACTCAGGCGGAGCAAAAATGGAAGGCGTTTCAGGCACAGCTGGATCTCGCTCGAAAAGGCCAGCGCCCTCTTCAGTTGGAAGCCCTGGGGGCGGATGTGGCTGCCTTACAAGCGTCCGAAGCCACGGCGCAATGGCATTTGAATCAACTCGTCCGAAACGCGCCGGTGGAAGCCGTGGTCCAAGACACGCTCTTCCAGCCGGGCGAATGGGTGAGCGCCGGTCGCCCCGTGGTTGCGTTGCGAAACGTCGCGGATCTTCGGGCTCGGTTTTTTGTCACGCCTGAACAAGCGGCGAATCTCCAGTTGGGAGATGACGTGCAGGTCACGCTTCCGGGCAAGGCCCCTCCACTCACCGCCAAGATCGTGCGATTGGCAGACCAGGCGGAGTTCACCCCGCCGGTGATTTATAGCCGGGAACAGGCCGCCCGTCTCGTCTTCATGGTCGAAGCGCAACTGCCGGAGCAAGCCGCCCGCGATCTTCATCCCGGTTTGCCGGTCACGATCGGGATTTTCCATCCCGCCCCCTAACATGAGCGGGCCAGATACAATGCCCAACGCCGCGGTGGAGGTTCGCGGTTTAACGAAGCGATTTGGAAAGCTAACCGTGGTCGATGGCGTCGATCTCTCGGTTCCCCGCGGATCGGTCTTTGGGTTTTTGGGGCCGAACGGAAGCGGAAAAACAACCTGTCTGCGGATGATCTGCGGATTGCTGGAACCGACTTCCGGCGAGGGAACGTGTTTGGGCTTCGATATCGTTCGGGAGCGTAGCGCCATTAAGAAAGAGGTCGGTTACATGACGCAACGCTTCAGTCTCTATGAAGATTTGTCCGTGCGGGAGAACCTGGAATTTGTCGCGCGGGTTTACGGGATGCGCCAGGGCAGCGGAGCGGTGAGGGAGACGCTGGAGCGCTTCGGGCTGGGAAATCGCGAGACGCAGTTGGCCGGCAACCTGTCCGGCGGATGGAAGCAACGTCTGGCCCTGGCTGCCTGCATGTTGCATCGCCCGCGCTTGCTTCTGCTCGACGAACCAACCGCCGGGGTCGACCCCAAAGCGCGGCGAGACTTTTGGGAAGAAATCCACGAGCTGGCCGCCTCCGGGATTACGGTTCTGGTAACCACCCACTACATGGATGAGGCGGAGCGCTGCACCCACCTGGCTTACCTCTCTGATGGGAAACTGTTGGTCCAGGGCAGTCCGGAAACCCTTGTTGCAGAGAGCGGCCTCACTACGTTCAACGTCAGCTCGGAGGATCCGGTCCCCTTGGCGGAGCGACTTCGGCACGGTGCCGGCGTCGAATTGGTCGCGGCATTTGGGCGGGTTCTTCACGTCTGTGGGCGCGATGGGGAAACGCTGCGTCAAACGCTCGAAGACGAGCAACTGACCGGAGGAGCCACCGTGCGTCCTGGCCGGACCACGCTGGAAGACGTCTTCATCCACCTCATGGGCGAAAGCCGCGATAACGTTGCCCGGAACGAGGAACCGACGCTATGAAATCGCCACTCAGTCTGTCGCGGCTGTTCGCGATGATTCGCAAGGAATTCGTCCAAATGCGCCGCGACCGACTCACGTTTGGGATGATGGCAGGCATTCCCATGCTGCAACTGATTCTGTTCGGGTTCGCCATCAATCAGGATCCCAAGCACCTGCCCACAGGATTGGTCAACGGAGATACCGGCCCACTGGCGCGCTCGTTCGTGGCTCACTTGCAAACGAGTCACTACTTTCGGCTGGTCGAGCCCGACCTTTCCGAGTCGGAAGCGGACGAGTTGCTGGCAGAAGGGGAATTGCAATTCGTCATCCACCTGCCAACGGGCTTCGAGCGCAAGGTCCGGCGCGGAGAACGCCCCGCCATCTTGGTGGAAGCGGACGCCACCGACCCGTCCGCGACGAGCCGGGGACTTGCCGCGTTGCAGGAAATCAGCGACCGGGCCGCGCGCGAAGTTCTTCGCGGTCCCTCCGCTGACTTGCTCTCCCAACCGCCTCCGTTTGAGGTTCGCATCCACGCGCGTTATAACCCGGAAGGGCACACGGCCTACAACATCGTTCCGGGTTTGATGGGTGTCATCCTCACGATGACGATGGTGATGATTACCGCCCTCGCCATGACTCGCGAACGCGAACGGGGCACGCTGGAAATGCTGCTGAGCACTCCGGTGATGCCGCTGGAAGTCTTGATCGGTAAAATCACGCCCTACATCGTGGTCGCCTACATCCAGATTGGACTCGTTCTCACCGCATCTTACCTCCTGTTTGGCGTCCCCATGAGAGGAAGCCTGCCCCTGCTTTTGGCCGCGACCTTGGTCTTCGTGTTGGCGAATCTGGGGGTTGGCGTCACCTTCTCGACCATCGCGCGGAACCAGTTGCAGGCCGTCCAGATGGCCTTCTTCTTTTTCCTCCCGTCCATTCTTCTCTCCGGCTTCATGTTTCCCTTCCGCGGGATGCCGGACTGGGCTCAAAGCATCGGCAGCATCCTCCCCTTGACCCATTTTTTGCGAATCGTACGCGGAATCATGCTCAAAGGAAACGGCTTGGTGGAAATCGCGCCGGAACTGGGAAAAATCGCGCTCTTTCTGGTGGGGAGTCTGACGGTTGCGGTGGCTCGCTATCGCCGGACGTTGGACTAGGAAGGGTGCGATCGAAAAACGGAACGGACGACCGATGAGGTTTCACGGTAAAGACACTTCGCTTCGCTGATTTCAAGATGCGGCGCTTTTGGTGGAGGCGAACGCTGTTCGGGGCTTTGTAAGGAAGCTCCGTGAGGTGGATGCCGGGAAAAAGGGCAAGCAAAACCTCTGGAGTTCGTTCTCCGCCGTTCCCAAGGGTCGCGAAAAGGTAGGGTTACACCCCATGGATCGCACAGGGATACTGATTACGGTACAGCACATACGATGGATCGATAGATCCGCACACAACCGAATTGCCACTGATGAAAACCGAACTCAAAATGATGAAACAACTGGACCGCGTGAACCACGATATGGAAACACTGGCAGACGATGCCCGTGCCCTGATGGTTGCCACCGCTGACGTGGCGGGAGAAAAGGTAGAGGCGGCCCGCAAGCGGCTTGAGAACGCCCTCGGAAATGGGGGGCATTTCTACGATGAACTGCGGGATCGTGCCTTCCGAGGTGCCCACGACGCGGATGGTGCGGTGCGGGCACATGCCTACACGGTCATCGGTCTGGCCATCGGGACCGGGATGCTGCTGGGCCTGTTTGCCGCCCATCGTCGCCCCTGAAGGTCAGCCCCATGCCAGACGGTAGTCATGAACCATCTCATGCCTACGACAAAGGTAGGGTTACACCCCATGGCGGCCCCTCACCCATGGCTTAAGATGAGAAAGATGAACAAACTCGAAATCCAGGGAAATTGGAACATCATCAAAGGGAGCCTGAAACAGAAGTGGGCTAACCTCACCGATGACGACCTTCAATACATCGAAGGTCAACAGGATGAACTGCTAGGCAGAATCCAGAAACGGACCGGAGAGAGCCGCGAAGACGTGAAAAAAGCGATCGAAGACTTCCACCAGATAATTGATCGGCAGTCGAACTAAACATGAAACGAATCATCAACCGAAAGGACGTCACGCCATGTTAATGACCCTTGCGATTATCCTGATCGTCTTATGGCTGCTTGGCCTCGTTACCAGTTCCACGATGGGAGGCTTCATCCATATCCTGCTCGTGATCGCCGTCGTCGTTTTACTGGTTCGGTTTATTCAGGGCCGCCGTGTCCTTTGAGGATCTCTCTATCTATAGGGGCGCGATCTCCCCAACTTTGACGTTAGATTAAACCCATCTATCAACCCACGGACGGGAGGCGCTCGACCACCAGATAGTTGGTGGTCGAGCCTCTCAAAAAGTTAACCACTATCTTCAGGGATAGTAGATTGTAATCGGCCCACGATAGGTGCCTACCCGCGAACCTTGAACTCCATCTTCATGAACATCATCCCCTTCGTTCAATCTCTCAGCCGCAACTTCACGAATCGCACCTGCTCTTTCTTGATCCCAGCTGTTCTTTTAACCTGGGCGAGCCTTGGTTTCGCCGAGTTGGACAACTATGACTCGGTTTGGGTCAAGCTGTATCCGGCGACTCTGGAGATCCTCTCCGCTCCAGGCGATCCACCTGCGGTCGCCAGCCCCATGTTCAAGGATTTCCTCCAAGCCGCCGCTAGCCGGAATCTCAACCAGGCGATCCTGCGATGGAAGAACTTCGAGGAAAAATATGCGCCACTGGATGCAGGCTTTGGGGACAGCGTACACGAGCGATACTGGAATTGGGCCCGGTGTGAATCGAAACGTTGCCGGTTCCTTCAAGCCGGGGATCAAACTTCCGCTCTCGAGGTCGAGTTAGCCTTGCGAGCATTCGGAGCCGCCGAGGAAGAGGGAACGCCCATCGTCACTCCCGGTGATGGAGGGAATTAAAAGGAAGGTAGAGTTCCACCCCATTGTCCTTCGAAATATGTCCGCCACTTCCGATCTCGACGCCCATCTCGAACGCTTGAGCCAACGCGTTGGCCGCGCGAGCTTGGTGACCATCCAACATCCGGCAGAGCTGCGAGCGTTTCAAGGTTCGACCTGGAGCGAACTGAGTGCTGCGGCATCGAAGCACGATCTCCGAATCGTCAGCCGCGACGGTGGTAATCAACTTGATTTCATGCGCCTCGCGAAAGCCTAGTGCATCGTCCCGAAAATAACCGCACAGCTGAATGATTGATAGGCGGTATCGCAAAATTTGCTCGCTGTGCTCGGGAAGCCCAGGATCGCGGCCCTTTTTCCCGATTCCTGCGTTGCTCGGTCGGTCATGGAGCCCGCTCCACTCCCTCCCTCTCGCCTTGAAATCAGGAAAAATGACTCGCGAATCTGCACACTTATTTACGAGATGATGCACTAGCGATGAACGAATCCAATATTCCATGCCCTGCCGGAACCAATTCGTTGCGATCGGCTTGATCGCCATTTCCGCCTTGTCTTCAGGCTGCGTGACGGTTGTTAAACCAGAACTCCTCGCCAGCATTCCATCGATCAATGAAGTTCTTTCCGTGGTCGTGAACCCGGGCTCTATCCAGCAGTTGATCCCTCGCCGTCAGCGCCAATCCTACTGCCGAGCGATCAACCTTGGTTCGGAAACCTGGTCACCCGAATTCGTGAAGCAACTGGAACGCACCGAGTTAACCGGCGTGATCAAGCTGCGTCACGGTGCCAGTTACCCGTGGCGCGCCACTACCTATCGGCCGCTGGGCAAATGGAATGGTAAGGTGTTGTGGTATTTCCACGGGATCTGCGGGAATGGCGACTTCGCCCATTCCGCAGGCACGGAAGCCATCTACGAGGCGTTGAACGAAGGCGGTCGACCGGTCGTGATCGGGATCTCTTTGGGGGAAGCGTGGCTCATGAATCCGGGAATTCGCGAAGAACTGGTGCACGTGATGCACCGCGTCCTGGAGGACCAACATGTCCCCACCGGCGGGAATTGGCTGCTCGGCTTCAGCATGGGCGGGTTTAACGCGCTGCGTCTCTATGTGGAACCACCCGAGGGGTTGACGTTCGAGAAGTGTGTGGTCGTCGCTCCTTGTCTTCCGAGTAGCAACCCCTATGCCAACCGACATTCACTCCGCGCTCAGTCCCGCGAGGGAGGCGGGATTTCGTTCCTCAAAATGGAAGCGGCTTTTCTGGTGAAGAGCTTTTTCCCGCAAGCGGAGAGCTGGGCGGAAGTCAACCCGTTGGCCCACCCGGACCACTATCAAAACCTTCCGCTTCTGATTCTCGCGGGAACGCGTGACGAGTTCGGATTCCAACGCACAGCGGAACAATTTGCCCGGGATGCGAATGCGCCATTCATCCTCTTCGAAGGAAGTCACCGGATTCCGGATGGGAAGGAAGCCATCGCCGCCATCGTGAAGTTTCTGGGGGACTGAGCCTGTGGAGAGGCTGGCCGGATCCGGGCTTGTAGGTAGGGAAACACCCCATGGCACGGGGATCGCTCCCTCCCCTATCGTCTGGAACTATTATGAAAAACACCAACCACAGACCATTGGCCATTTGGAACCGGAAACAGATCGCTAGCCTGCTTACTGCAGGTTCGATCCTTTTTTGCTTCACATCCTGCGAAAGCTGGGACAACGCTAGCAGAACGCAGAAGAGCACCATCCTCGGAGGTGCCGGAGGTGCTGCCATCGGAGCGGCCGTTGCGGACAACAAGGCGGCCGGAGCCCTCATCGGGGGTGCCGTTGGTGCGGGAGGTGGCTATTTGTTCGGGAAGAACAAGCAGCGCAACAACTGATCGCCAAGCGCCCCCATCCAACCGAGGCCCGGCCGAATCCGACCGGGCCTCTTTCGGGTATCTGAACCGTTTTCTCTTGCCGACCTTGTGCCTTGATCGGGGCTGATGGCCCGCAGCGACACCGCCGAGAAACACCTCACAACCGGAAAGCAGGTATTTGACCCGAGAGCGCAAAGCCCTTTACCCATGGCGAAAAATTCTACCGCCACCAGCTCAGCCCTGACGGATACCGTCCCGAAACCGCCCGAGAATTCTCAGCGGAATCGCACCCGAATCGGCGTGGTGGGCTTTGCGCAGGTTGGTCTTTTCGCCATTGCCGCGGCCTACGCCCTCTATCACCTGCGACCGTTGCTGCTTCCGCTGATTCTTGCACTGCTTGGGGCGCTCCTCCTCAAACCACTGCAACGGCGCCTGACACGCCTGACGAGACTACCGGTGGCGCTCGCTACCGGGGTCGTGATGTCCGTCCTCGTCTTCGGCGCGATTCTGGCGCTAAGTTATCTCGCCACTCCGGCCGCAGAATATGCGGATCAACTTCGCGAAGAGATTGTCCAGAATCGCCTTCGGATCGTTTTCAAACCTGTGGCGGCTATCCACAAGGATCTCACGGAAGTTGCCGAAAAGGTCGAAGACATCACGTCTCCTGACCTTGAGTCAGAAGCTCCTGCGGAAAAAAATTCGGCCGATCCGGCGAGTTCGCTCCGACCCGTTGAACTGGCAGGTTCCTCTGCGACTGGGCATCCCGCTGAAGATGTGGCCCCGCCAAAACCTGCTCCCGTCGAAGTCAATATTCACAAGAACCCGGTAGGAAGCTTTTATGGATATGCGCAGGAGTTCAGCGCCCAGGCGGTGATTACCATCGCATTGATCTACTTTTTCCTGACGTTTGGGGATCGGGTGATTCAACGACTGGGAGAAGTGGATTTTGCCGCCGAGCTGATGGAAGAAGTCAGCCGGGACGTTTCCCGTTATCTCTTTACGGTGAGCACCATCAACGCGGGGCTGGGAGCCGTCACTGCGGTCGCGATGGCCCTTCTTGGCATGCCCAACCCAATTCTATGGGGCTTTATGTCCGCCTTGTTGAATTTTATCCCCTACGTTGGTGCGATCACGGGCACGCTGATTGTTTCTCTTGTCGCGGCGATCACGTTTGACCGGCCCGGCCAAATCCTTTCCGCGCCCTTTGTCTATTACGCGCTTACCATGATTGAAGGATACTTCATCACTCCCACCATCATTGGTTGGCGATTTATGGTCAATCCGATCATTGTCTTTATGTGGGTGCTGGCCTGGGGCGCGCTTTGGGGAATTCCGGGCATGCTCATCGGGCTGCCGCTTCTCATGGTGTTTCACAGTATTTGCTCAAAAGTCCCGGCGCTGTCGCGGATCGAACGCGTTCTTTCGGCGTGACAGCCTTGATTGAAAGTGGCGTTCATTTGACCGTTCGCCAGAGTCAAAAGGCCTTGGCTATTTTCGCTGGAGCTCCGAACCCGCAAAGGTAGGTGAACACCCCATAGCGGCAACGAGACCTGCTGACTAACCTTCCGCCCATGAAACCCAAACGAAGCACGCGAACGTCTGCCGAAATCTGCGCTGAGATGATTTATGGGAAGTTGCGGGAAAGCTCTGCCTACCACGTCTATCAGCGCGCGTTTATGGACGCCACGGGCCTGCCCTTAATACTGGAATCCGTAAGGTTGGGAGAAAGGGACCTGGCTTCCAGGCCGCGTCGCGCGGGTCTTCAAACGTTGTCTGCTCCCGTGCGGATCGGAAATTCGCCAGTTGCGCTCTTGGTCTCGGGCCAGTTTCTTGCGGGGGATCTTTCGCAGAGCACAGCTTCGACAAGCGCGAAATCAAGCTTGAAACTCGATCCCGTAGAGGCGGAGGCGCGGGTTACGCCGAGGGGATTACGGAGAAAAGAGGGTCTCAGCCGTCAGCAAGCGGATCTCGCCTTGGCGCTGCTGGACGTCTTGGCGGAATTGCTCGGCGGGCTGATCAATCCTGTCCTCCTTGAGGACCGACCGGGCGATCCGGGGCCCGTCTCCCGGTCCAAGATCCAGGAGCGCGAACGCTCGGGGGAGCCAGTCGCCATTGAAGAAGCAGCGAGGAGTGGTGGACTCTGCGCAGCCAATTTCGGTGGGCAGTTCCGAAAGGCCACCGGATTGAGCGCCTCAGAGTATGTAGCCCGCTGCCGCCTGGAGCGAGCCCGTCGGCATCTTTTGCAATGTTCACGCCACGAACTAACGGAGGTTGCCGGATTTGCGGAATGCGCAACCTGGACTGACTTCGATCAGTTGTTCTTCCACTTTCTGGGCGAAAAACCCGTCCCGTATCGAGATCGCATGTTGGAGAATCGAAGTCGGCTGGCGACGCTCGGTCTACCAAGTCGCCCGAGGAGGAAACACCGCTTGACGGCATCGATCCCTGATTTCCTCACCGGCCACGCCGACCAATGGTAGGAAGATCAAACCTGAGACACAAGATCCATCCGAAACACATCATCCGTTCAAGCCTCGCCCTGGTCCTGGCCTTGGCCTTTTCTGCGACGGTCCAGGCGCAATCTGCCGACCCGGCAAAAGAATCAGAATGAATGAGTCCTCTCCCGAAGCCAAACCCTTTGCCCTAATGCTAGTATGATAAGCTCCACACTCACACGCGAACGCCCCACGAGTCAGGCTCTTGGATACATCGGGTGGCTCGCGCTCTGCTTCGCGGCCTCAGCCGGTGCCGTCTTCGTTACCACAGACGGATGGTATGCGGGGCTGAATAAACCGACATGGAACCCTCCCGCATCGGTTTTCGCACCGGCGTGGACTGTGCTTTACATCTTGATGGCCACCGCCGCCTGGCTGGTCTGGCGTCAAGGCGGGTGGAAGGCACAACGCTTTCCCCTGGGACTTTTTCTGGTCCAATGGATGCTCAACGCTCTCTGGACGCCCTTGTTCTTCGGCTTTCATCTCGTCAGCCTCGCCTTTGCCGAGATCGCGCTGCTGTGGGTGATGATCGCGTTGACCCTTCTGGCCTTCTGGAGGGTGAAAACGTCCGCCGGGCTCCTGATGCTGCCTTACCTTCTCTGGGTGACCTTTGCCGCTGCCTTAAACTTCTCCATCTGGCAAATGAATCGTTGATTCACGATCGGAAAATGGGAAATACGGAGTTGGATTACGTCGATAGTTGCCTCATAAGTCAGGTTGAGCGAAATGAAGCGGTTTCCTCACCCGTGATCAGCCGGCCCAGATGAAACACCAGAAGTCACCATCGCGAAAAAACACGGCGGCCCTCGTCTGGGGGTGGCAGCATCGCTCCACCATCCTTGCGGTGCTCAGCCTCACTTGCATCGCGGTGCATCTGGTGCTGCGCTTTGGTTTCAACACCTCGCCAACCGGGCAGAACTTGCCACTGTTCATCGCCCTTTTCGTTGGCGGTCTGCCCATGCTCTACGACTTGCTGCTGAAGCTGCTCAAGCGTGAGTTTGGCTCCGATCTGCTTGGCGGGATCTCCATCATTACCTCGATTTTGCTGGGCGAATACCTCGCGGGCTCCATCATCGTTCTGATGTTAGCGGGTGGTGGAGCCCTGGAGAGTTATGCGCTGCGCAGTGCTTCATCGGTCCTCGCGGCCTTGGCGAAGCGAATGCCCTCCATCGCCCACCGCAAGACGGAGACCGGCCTTGTCGATGTGGCCCTGGCAGATGTCGCGGTCGGCGACACGCTTTCCATCTATCCCCATGACATCTGCCCGGTGGATGGCGTGGTCATCGAGGGACATGGTACCATGGATGAGTCTTACCTGACCGGTGAACCCTTCCAAATCACCAAGACCTCCGGGTCCGCCGTCATTTCCGGTGCGATTAATGGCGGGTCCGCGTTGACCATTCGCACAACGAAGCTGGCTGCGGATTCGCGTTACGCGAAGATCATGGAAGTCATGCGCGAGTCCGAGCAGACTCGACCGCGGCTTCGACGCTTGGGCGACAAACTCGGCGCGATCTACACGCCGGTCGCCGTCACCGTAGCGTTGCTGGCTTGGCTCATTAGTGGCGAGGCGGTGCGCTTTCTGGCCGTGCTGGTGATCGCCACTCCCTGCCCCTTGTTGATCGGAATTCCGATTGCCATTATCGGCTCGATCTCTCTCTGCGCTCGGCGCTCGATCATCGTCAAGAACCCCGTGGCGCTGGAACAGATCGCGGATTGCCGCGTTGCCATTTTCGACAAAACCGGGACGCTCACCTATGGGGAACCGAGCCTGACCGAGCAGATCATCGCCCCGGGCTTCGAACAAAAGGAAGTTCTCGCCCTCGCGGCAAGTCTCGAAGTCTATTCCCGCCATCCCTTGGCGCGAGCGATCCTGGCAGAAGCAAAAGCGGAGGGCATCCCGACGCGGGATTCGACCCGGGTGAATGAAGCGCCGGGTCAAGGCCTACAGGGGACGGTATCCGGCCGCCAAGTCCAGATCACCAGTCGCAGTAAACTCGCCTCGCAAAACCTTCCCGGTGCCGAGCATTTGCCAGCGGTCCGTGGAGGTCTGGAATGCGTCATCGTGATCGACGGTCACGTCGCGGCCACGTTCCGACTGCGAGATGCTCCGCGGGCAGAAGGCCGTTCCCTCATTCAACACCTCGGGCCGAAACACCAATTCCAACGCATGATGATCATCTCCGGCGATCGGGATTCCGAAGTCCATTATCTTGCCGAGCAGGTGGGCATCGAAGAAGTTTTTTCCGAGCAAAGCCCCGAGCAGAAACTCGCCATTGTGCGTCACGAAACCACGCAAGCCAAGACACTCTATGTCGGTGACGGGATCAATGACGCCCCGGCGATGATGGCCGCCACCGTCGGTATTTCGATTGGTCAAAACAGCGATGTCACGGCCGAAGCCGCCGGCGTCGTCATCATGGATAATTCGCTCACCCGCGTGGACGAATTCATGCATATCAGCCGCCGGATGCGAAACATCGCCCTGCAAAGCGCCCTTGGGGGAATGGCGCTCAGCATCATCGGAATGCTACTCGCCGCCAGTGGTCATCTCAGTCCCGTGAGCGGTGCCATCGCCCAGGAAGTCATTGATGTCCTGGCCGTCCTGAATGCCTTGCGAGCAGCCTTCCCACCCAAGGTCATTCATGATCTGTGAGTCCACACGGGTGAATACCCCTAACCTGAAAAGAATCCCTCAGCCAAGGCGAGTTGATGCAGAACCCAGCCCGAATCGGAGAGATCGGCAGCGGCTGCGGAAGGTGAAACGGTAGCATGTCTGATAAAGAAACAACGATGACGGTGCCGACAAACCGCTTCCCTATATCCAGTTCCTTGCCGAGAACCTTGAGAACACGATGAAGAAATCAACACTCTGCGCCAGCGAATCACCATGCGTGGCCATGGTAGGGTTAAGCCCCATAGCGCGGAGGCCCGATAGTGACGATGCTGAGGTATCATGGAAAACGAATCTCATGCGTTTGACCGTCTATCCGTCATTCTCGTTCGACGCTTAGGGTTGGCCCTTTACCCGATCGTGTTCGCGACCGGAGCAATGGTCGCCAGCGAGATGCCGGTCCGGGCGCCGATCCTCACGGATGCCGCTTCGGAGACCCACTTGTTTATCATTCCTGCCCCGAGAGGATTGATCATCGACCGCAACGGTGAGGTGATGGCGGGAAACCGGAGCCACGTGCGGGCACTGATCCGCATGACGGGAGCCAAAGGGGGCAGCGAGGATGAGGCGATCGACCTGGTGAGCGAGCGCTTGCGGGCGATGGGCGCGGCGAGTGACCGATTCCCGGCGCTGGAACTTCCCAGCCCAAGTCAACTGCGTGACCACTGGGGCAATCGGCGTGCCCTACCGCTTGCGATCTCTGCGCCGATGGATCCCGGCAGCCTTCTGCAGCTCATGAAAGAATTCCCGGAGGCGGGCCTGATTCATCAGACGCTCCACTTGCGAGACTATCCGCTGGAAGCAACGGCTTCTCATCTCATCGGCTATGTCTCCCGGAGCGAGCCGGAGCCGTTCGGCCCGATGAGCGCCGAGGAGCCGCTCTGGTGTCGGCTGGAGGGGCGATCTGGCCTGGAGAAAATCATGAACCGGGAACTTACCGGGGAAGACGGGCTGCTCAGTATGATTTATTCCTCGAATGGGGCGGTGTCCCGCGAGCAAATCATCCGCTCACCACGCCCCGGAAAAACGATCGTTCTGACGCTGGACGCGAAGATGCAGCAGCTGGCGGAGGGAATCCTGGCCAAGGCTGGCCGCCCGGGCGCATTCGTGGTAATGGATGCGATGACCGGCGATCTGTTGGTGCTGGCGTCTCATCCGGGCTTCAACCCGAACCAGTTCGTTCCGGGAATCTCCACGGAGGCGTATGGTGAACTCCTTCAAGCTCCCGGAGATCCCTTCTTTCCGCGTGCCTATGGAGCAAGCTATCCCCCGGGTTCCGTCTTCAAGCCCATCGTGGCTCTGGCCGCACTGGGGAGCCGTGCGTCACGCGGTGCGTCCTTGCGGTATCGCTGCGGGCCGGTCTTGAGTATCGCGGGCCGGGACTTCCACAACTGGAATGACGACGAGTATGGTGACTACGATGTTGAGACCGCTCTGATGCGGTCCACCAACACGTGGTTTTACCAGGCCGCTCTGGATACCGGGGGAAACCCGATCCTCACGGCGGCCGGGGCCTTCGGTCTGGGCAGGAAGCCGCCGATGGGGTTGGACGGGCTCTCCGGAGGAACGATGCCTGAACGTGTGACGTCGCCGCATGGGCTGGCTAATCTGGCCATCGGTCAGGGTGAGGTGCTGGTTTCTCCCCTGCAAATGGCGATGGTCGCGGCCGGGTTCGCCAATGGATCGTTCCTGCCGATCCCACGCGTGGTTCGCCAGGTGCAAACCACCGCCGTGGATGCGCAGGTAGTTCAGATTAGTTCGATCAGCCGAAGTGATCAATTCGCCTACTCGCACGACGATCTGAAGAAGGTGAGGAACGGAATGCAATCCGTCGTGAATGATGCACGCGGGACGGGCCGGAAGGCGCGGATGGACTGGCCGCTCGTTTCTGGCAAGACGGGCACGGCGCAATGGAGCAAGAGTGGGCAAGAGCGCACCCTGGCGTGGTTCATCGGCTTTGTGGACGCGCGCGATCCGTTCCTGGCTTTCGCCGTGGTCTGCGAGGGAGCCGAGGGTGAGAACCTCTTCGGCGGAGTGGATGCGGCACCGTTGGCGGGGGAGTGGCTGCGGAGCGTTTATGCCGATCCGGACACCTATCACATTTCACCTCCGAGTCCGGCCCCGAGTCCGCCCGAAAGGCCGAGCCAGCGAGAGGTCCGTGCCACGCCCGTGGCGAAACTTCCTCCCCCGATCCAGGCTCAACCAGTTGAACGGAACGTTCGTCCTTCTTGGTTGGAGAGAATCTTTTCGGGGAACTAGGGCATCGTCTCGAAATGAACGGCACCCAAGCCAATGAAGAATCACCCGGTCTCTACCATTATCTACTTACCTCGGCACCAGCAACCGAAGCGCAAAAGCCTGCGCCGACCCCGCGTCATCGTCTGGTGCTCACTGATCTCCTTCGTGCTAGGGGTCTGCGGAGGCGTCGTCGCCTACTATGTTCACAAGTTAAACCATCACGTTCAGTCCTATGATTTGTCCCTGCTTCATAACCCGCAAGCTGGTTGCGATGTTATCGGTGCCGATGGAGAATCGCTGGGCCGACTCTTTATTCAGGATCGTAAGCCGGTCCGAAAGGAGGACTATCCACCTTACCTGATCGAAGCGCTCACGGCCACCGAGGATTCCCGGTTCTATGATCATGGCGGGTTTGACCTCAAGGGAATCCTCCGAGCAGCCGTGGTGAATCTGAAGTCCGGCCGGATTCGGCAGGGTGGCAGCACCATCACCCAGCAGGTGGCCCGCGGCATCTGTCAATTGGAGGGGCGAACGTTCGGTCGCAAATTGATCGAGGTGTTCCTGGCGGGCCGCATCGAAGCGGCTTATGACAAAGATACGATCTTAGAATATTACGTAAACCAAGTTTATCTGGGGAGCGGTTTCTGGGGAATGGGAGCTGCCGCTCGCGGCTACTTTGATAAGGATCTGCGTGAACTCACGGTCAGTGAAGTGGCCCTCCTCTGCGCGGTCATCAAGCGGCCTAGCGCCTACTCACCCTTTGTTTCCCCTGAACTGGCTCTGGCCGCCCGTGATCGCACGGTGATACGAATGGTGCAGATGGGCTATCTCACTCCAACTGCAGCCACCGCGCTATCCACCGAGGGGCTGGGAATCCTCCCGCCGGAACAGCGAGGAACCCGGCCGCAGTATCTGCTTCGGCAAATTCTGAGCGAAGCCGGGGACTTGCTTTCGGAGCGGAATCTGAGCACGGATAGCTTCACGATCCACACGTCGGTCAATTCCAAGCTACAGGCGGCGGCCCAGAAGGCCGTCAATCGCGTCCTCGCCGACGTTGAGAACCGTCCGGACTATCCACACCCGGTTTATGGTCAGGCAGAAGACCATTCGCAGGAAGCGGAAACCGGCTCGGGAGCGATGCCAGGACCTAACACAGGCGCTGGTGGACATGCGGTGCATTCCCATTCCGGCTGATCGCACCCAACCGGAATCTCAAACACGCAAACATTCGTGAAGCACGACCGCCAGTTCCATGAGGACAGGGTCTCAGACCTTGGCCACTTTCTTTGTCACTTTTTTCCAATAACTTGCAAATTGCACGAATGGCCACCGCCAAGGGATGTCTTTCTGCAAGGTCGCTTCCCGCGCCCCGCATTGGTAGCCTGCGGTGAGCCTTGGCATGTATTCTGCAAAACCCATGCTGAAACGAAAAACTGATGAGTCAAAAAGCGACAATCTACCGAATGGTGACGCCGGATCATCTCTGCCCATGGGGAATCAAGGCACTCGACCTCCTTAAGCGAAACGGTTTCCTGGTGACTGACCATCACCTCGAAACAATGGAGGCGAACCAGCAATACAAAACCGAAAACGGTGTCGACGAAACGCCGCAAATTTTCGTCGAAGGCGAGCGCATCGGCGGCTACGACGATTTGCGCGAGCACCTCGGCCTCGGTCCCGATCCCAGGGAAGGGGAAACTTACCGTCCAATCATCGCCATTTTCTCAGTCACCTTCCTGATGGCTTTGACCACCACTTGGTACGTGCTCGGCAGCCTGCCTATCATACGGGTGGCGGAGCTGTTCATCGCATTTAGCATGTGTGCGCTCGGCATCCAAAAACTTCAGGATCTCAAAGGATACGCGACGGGCTTCGTCCAGTATGACCTCCTTGCGCAGCGATATGTGCCCTACGCCTATCTCTACGCATTCATTGAGGCTGGCGGCGGGATTCTCATGATCGCCGGACTCTTCACATGGGTCGTCGCCCCGATCGTGCTGCTGGCCAGCACAATCGGAACGGTCTCTGTATTTAAAGCCGTTTACATTGAGAAGCGTGATCTCAAGTGCGCCTGTGTCGGCGGCGACAGCAGCGTACCGCTCGGCTTTATTTCGCTGACCGAAAACCTCATGATGATGGCCATGGCCATTTGGATGCTGGTCAAAGTCCTCTAATTTGCAGAACACCAGTTGAATGATGTCTGACGACAACTCCTCCAATTATGAAAAGGGTAGCCTCAAACTCTGGGGTGCCGTCTCTATGGGAACCGGCGTGATGATCGGTGCGGGCATCTTCGCCCTGACCGGGAAGATCGCTGAACTGGCGGGTACCTGGTTCCCGCTGGTTTTTTTTGTGGCGGCCGTCATCGCGGGTTTTAGCGCATACTCTTATGTAAAGATGGCGCAGTCCTATCCTTCGGCCGGGGGCATCGCCATGTTTTTGCAACAGGCCTACGGCAAGAGTCTGGCCACGGGGGCGCTCGCCTTGCTCATGTATTTTTCCATGATCATCAACGAGAGCCTCGTCGCACGCACTTTCGGCACCTACACGCTCCAGCTCATCGACGCCGAGGGCTTCGATTGGCTCATACCGGCACTCGGAGCAGGCTTGTTGCTATTCGCCTTTGGGGTGAATCTACTAAGCAACAAATTCATCCAATCGTTTTCCTTCTTCACCGCCTTCGTCAAAATAGCCGGGCTCGTCGTGCTCGCCGGAGGTGGCCTCTGGGCGTCCGGTTTGGATTTCCAGAGCGTGGCCGCAGTGCCGGAGCAGACCGGTGCCGCCAGCTTCCTCGGCGCGGTCGCGCTTGGCATTCTCGGCTACAAAGGTTTCACCACCATCACTAACAGCGGCGGCGAGTTGAAAGATCCCGAGAAAAACGTCGGACGGGCGATCATTATTTCCATCTCCATTTGCACGATCCTTTACGTGCTCATCGCCATGGCCGTGGGGGCTAATCTATCGATCGACGAGATCGTCAAGGCGAAAGACTATTCGCTGGCCGAGGCCTCGCGCCCGGCATTCGGGCAATACGGTCTCTGGTTCACTGTCGGCTTCGCCATCATCGCCACGGTCTCCGGCGTGATCGCCAGTGTCTTCGCCGTCTCCCGCATGTTGTCCATGCTCACCACGATGCAATTGGTGCCGCACCGCCACTTCAAATTGCCAGGCGGGCTCCAGATGCACACGCTCATCTATACCGTGGCCATCGCCATAATATTGACGATCTTCTTTGATCTCAGCCGCATCGCTTCTCTTGGTGCGATCTTCTACATCATTATGGATATCGGCATCCACTGGGGTGTGTTGAGGCACCTACGTAAGGATGTGGACGCCAACCCCGCCATCCTCATCACCGCTATCGTGCTTGACCTAGCCGTGCTCGGTGCCTTCGTCTGGGTCAAACTACATTCGGACATGCTCGTCATCTGGGCCTCTTTGATCGGGCTTGCTTTGGTCTTCGTCGGCGAGAAGTTTTTCCTCAAAGTGCACGAAGTTGAAAACGATGATCCCAATTACAACGACCCGCAGGAGTCGGCCTCATGATTGCAACACTAGCACGGTCTTTCGTCCTCATGTTGTTCGCCGTGGCCTTCCATATCGCCAAAAACGATGCCGATGGCAGCTACCGTCAAAGCACCGCTACGCCCATTTTCCTTACGGAGATTCGGCTTCATTGGAATCATCGAGCGGCGCGTTGGCCTGACGCTCCTTGGCCATCCGATAAACGGCAAGTCCGCTAACGCAGAGAGCGATCCAAAGGATCCCGGCGGCGAATCCCCCGAGGACGTCGCTGAGAAAGTGGGCTCCCAGGTAAATCCTGGTCATGGCGACCAGTGCGATGACCCCAAATGCAGCCGCCACCTCAGCCCCTTTCTTCCAGACGCTCCCTCCACCTTGAATCGCGAGAAGCGCCAGAAAGCCGAAGAGCAACGTCGCCGCCATCGTGTGGCCGCTGGGATAGCTGAAACTCTCAGGCGACACAATCGGATCTTCGAAGACCGGTCGCTGCCGATGAAATGCCATCTTGAGAAGCAGATTCAAAACGATGCCACCACCCACGATACTAACGCACTCAAAAACCCGCTCCCACTTTTTGCGCCAGACGAAGAGGATCGTCAGCAATAGGGTGATCGATCCCACCACCAAGGCCGAACCCAAATGGGTTGCCATCAGCATTCGCTCGATGCCTGACGTCGTCGTTCGTTGATGGAGAAAATGGGCCAGCGCTGCGTCGATTCTTACGATCTCCTCATTCTCGACCACGTCTTCACTGAGGCTAACAAAGCCCCAACTCGCGACAAACAGGACCCCAATGGCGATGAGAAAGTGGAGGCTCAACACGCCCACCGGAATTCCTCGTTTCTGCAGAAAAAGACGGCCATCAGCGACGGTAGAAGGAAGATTCATGAAGGGTGGGTCTGGCCAAAACGACGTGGAACCCGGGGTGGAAAAGCAGGATTCTTGACGGCCTCGAGTGATGACGTCGGAGCTTTATTCCATATCGACTTCGCGGGTCTTCTTCAGCATCCGAATCCGCTCCACCTGATCGCGCAACAGATCCACCACCTCGAAGGCTTTGATCGCCTGGATGGTGACCTTTGGCGTGGTTTTGTCGGAGGTGTCGAGGACGATATTTCCAAGGCCAACCAGGTTGAGCTGAAAGGGTTGCTCCACGGAGATGTCTTTGATGCGATAGAGTTCCAGGTCGTCCCGCCGTTTATTGAAGACGCCGTAGGTTTCTTTGAGACGCTGGTTGGTTAACTCGTAGCGGTGGGAGCGCAGCAGGAAGTAGCGAAACAGCCCGTAAATGGCCGGGATGATGAGGGGACTGAAGAGAATACAGAGGAGGTAAACCCCCAGGTTGGTCCAGTGCGAAGGGGTGCCGGCCCAAACGACCTCTTCCGGGCCGATGTTCGGGATGGAGTCGTCGTCGTGATCTGATATCATGGTTAAGAGTAGGGTTGGTTCATGAGGAAAGCTATTTTTTCAACATACCGACGATCCCGCCACTGACCAAGGCTGAAGAGTCCAGCATGGCGGCGGGCATGTCCCAGGCGTTGGGGACGGCGACGTAGGCACTGACCCAGACCGGGTCGAACTTTTCTTTGTAGGCGCGCAAACCTTGGAAGTTATAGAAGTGCTCGGCATGACGAAAGATCGTTCCGGCAATTTTGTGCCAAAGTGGAGCGAGGCTGCGGTTGTCCAGTCCGGAGAGCGGGGCGACGCCGAGGCTAAACCAATGGTAGCCCTGTTCCCTCCCCCAGAGCATGAGCTGGGTGAAGAGGTATTGCATGGCTCCATTCGGAGCGTTGTCAGGATGGAAGCGCATCAGGTCGATGGTGAATTCTTCCTGGCCGGTGCCGCTGTTGAGAAGGTTGGCGAACGCGATGATTTCCCCGTTCTGCCGTAGAACCGCGATGGGAAAATGACGCAGGAAGTCTTCCTGAAAGGAGCCCAGACAGAAGCCCTTTTCCTGCGCGTTTTTGCCGCTGAGCCAGGCGTCGGAAATCTCGCGCAACTTCGGGAATACCTTTTCCAAATCGTCCGGCGGGAGAATCTCAAACGAGACACCCTGGCGATCCAGCTTACTGACCGTGTTCCGTAAATCTTTTCGTTTGGAGCCTTCCAGGCAGAAGCCGTCCAGGGGAATGCGGGCTTCCTCCCCGATTTTGAAGAGTTGCAGGCCAACATCCAGGTAATGATGGGCGTTCTCCTCGCTGATGCCGTAGAGGACGGGGCGCTGGCCAGACCGATCACACTCATCGAGCAACCTCCAGAGCAGATCATCCCAGGCGTCTTCCGGGCCAAACGGATCGCCCATCACAATCCGGCTTCGCCCCCGGGTGCCATACATCAGCGCGGCGCGCCCATCCGTGCTTAGCATGAACCGTTTGTCGCCGAGCCAAGCCAAGCCGATTTCGGCATCGGACGAGGCGGCGATGATGGCCCTGACGTTTTCATCAGGCATCCCCGGCTGCCGAGGGTCTTTCCCCGCAGAAGGGCGTAGCAACTGCGCCAGCCCGACACCCACAAGGACGACGGCGATTCCAGCGGAAGCGCGCAGAAAACGGGGTGCGTCGCCCGCAAAGGTAAACTTCCACCAGAGCTGGTCCTGGTAATCCACATGCCGGTAGGCGAGGAAGCCGATCCAGGTGGTCAGGGTGACGACACCGAGCACCGCCACCCACCAATCCACGGAAAACCGGCTGGCGAAGAGACCGGCCTGACGATGAAACTGGCCCCGCAGGGAAATCACCCCGGCGAGAACCAGACCGAGGAAAATGGTTTCCTCAAAATCCAGTCCCTTCATCAGGCTGAGAATCATGGCTAAACCGAGCAGCGCCACGGTGGCCCACCAGGCCGCGTTGACCCGGCGGCGCAAGCTCCAGGCCAGGACAATCAAGAGGATACCCGCGATGCTCGCCAAAAAGTGAGAGACCTCCACCAGTGCCAACGGAAGGGCATCTCTGATCCAGTGTAAGCGCTCCGGAACGCCGGGAGTGCTGCCGGAAACTAGCAGGACTACCCCGGAGAGAAAGACCAGCCCAGCCAAGAGGGAGGGCGCAAATTGCCGCACATGTTTGAAGAACGGGTGCAGAGAACGAGCCTTCCCGGGGGCGGAGTCCGACCGGGGACGCCATTCGGTTCGGGCAAACAGCACCAAGGCAACCAAAAGCGGCAGGAGAAAGTAAATGGCTCGATAAATCAGGAGCGCGCCGATGAGCTGAGACTGGGAAACCGACTCCGGCATCAATCCCAAGATGACCGCCTCAAACACGCCCAGTCCACCCGGAACATGGGAGATAACGGCCGCAACTTGCGCCAACAGGACGATCGCGAGCACCTGCAGCGTTGATACGCCGGCATCCGGCAAAAGCGTCACCACGACCATCGAATCAAACAGCCAATCCAGGACACCGAAGCCGATTCCCGTGAGCAAAAGACGTCTCCCCGGAATCGGAAGCTGCCAATTGCGGAACCGGATCGGTTGAACCCTCGCCAGAAGCATTGCCAATCCAGCCACGGCCACCATGAAGAGGAGAAACCCGGCCAAGCGCGTGGAAATGAGATGAAGCGGGACTTCACGGGGAAGCGTCACCGCGTGCCAAGCGAGCACCGCTCCGGCCAGCAGCATTTGGCCCAACACGGCAAAGACGCCATGCGCGGCAGCCGAGCGGGCCATTTCGCCGATCGTGAATCCCTCCCGCGAAAGAAGACGTGCCCGAACCAGATTGGAAGTCACAACCGCAGCGCCCAGGTTCATCGACACCGATGCGATGATCAGACTAAACGCTGCGGATTTCCGCCACGGCAGTGGTCGGTCCGCATAGCGAAAAGAATGGGTGCAATACACGATGATGGCACCATAACTGCCCAGCATGAAGAGGAACGCCAACGCCATCCTGGCCGATGAAGTCTCCTGAATCGAATCCCACATTTCCCGCCAGTGAAAGTGAGTCAGCTCGCGGTCCAGAGCCCAGATCGCCAAGGCGAACAGGCCCAATATCAGCAGCGGAAAGACAAAGCGCGGGATCCTGGAAAGGTCGTTAGGAATGGGTGGACGGTCCGTGCTCATCAACTTCAACCCTAGGATTTGCGGCCCTTCAGTTCCTCCAGCAGCTCGATCTGCACTTGTTGAATTTCCACGAGCCGCTCCCATTGCTGCATGAGAAGGTGATCCATCTTTTCATGGAGGTGCCGGATTTCCAGCTCCGCCTTCAGGTTCACCTGGTAGTCGTGCTCGGATCGCACCCGATCTTTCGATTCCTGGCGATTCTGGCTCATCATGATGACCGGGGCCTGGACGGCGGCCAAGCAGGACAACATGAGGTTCAACAGGATGAACGGAAAAGGATCAAAAGGTTTCGTCCAGAACGCTACCACGGCATTGATCACCATCCAAACCACCAGGAAGGAAAAGAAGATGATGAGGAATCTCCAGCTCCCGCCAAAACTGGCTATTTTGTCCGCCAGGCGCTGCCCGGGCGTCAGTTTCCCTTCGAAATCCGCCGACACGTTCGCCGAGGTCAACTCGTGCTGCTTCAGGCTCATGACCACGCTCTCTTCCAAGTGGGAAAGGTCACCCTTTTCCCGGGTTAACAAACCCTCCACATAGCGCGTGCGATAGAGACTGAGGTCGTTCTGACAGATCGAACCTTCGTGGTTGAGCTTTGGATGGTCTTTTTCGATCGCGAGCAGAACATTCGGCCGAACCGTGGCCAGGGGAAACAGGGAGCGCGGCGAAAAAGGCTTGCCGCAGACGACGCAGATTTGATGGGAGTTTGGCACCGAGGGTGAAATGGTTAATCGACTTGGCCGCCAAAGGTTGCGGAAGCATACAAGTGGTCTCTGATTTCTTGCACGGTTCCAAGTTCCAAAAGCTCCTGCGTCATCGCTTTCGCCTCCTGAAGGTCCGTGTTGCGAATGGCGTTCTTCACTTCCAGCAACTCTCCTGGATTCACGCTGAAACTTCGAAAGCCCAAACCGAGCAGAAGGCGGGTAAATGCGGGATTCCCCGCCATCTCGCCACAAATCGAAGCCCTGACACCGCTGGCAGCAGCTTCTTTGGCGATGGAGTCTAACCGGTATAAAACCGCAGGATGAAGCGGCTCGTAGTAAGAGCCTCCCGCTTGGCTCGTACGGTCCGTGGCGAGAAGATACTGCACCAGATCATTGGTCCCCACACAGAAAAAATCCGCTTCCTTGGCCAGCTTTGGCAGTAAAATCGCGGCGGAGGGGGTCTCGATCATCGCCCCGACCTGGATCGACGAATCAAAATCGACTTCCTCTGCGGAAAGTGCGTCCTTGGCGCGTTCGAGCGCGACTTTGGCCGAGCGCATATCTTCGATTCCGCACACCATAGGGAAGAGAACCGAGACGGGATGGGTGGCGCTGACACGAAGAATCGCGCGCAACTGGACCTCCAGAATTTCGGGGAAAGCCAGTAAGAGCCTCGTCCCGCGGCAACCGAGCGAAGGGTTGGCTTCGACGGGAAGCGGAAAGTAGGGCAGCAACTTGTCGCTTCCGATGTCGAGGACCCGGATCACCATCGGTTTGGGCTCAATGCACTGGGCGGCCGCCAGATAGAGGTTAGCCTGCTCTTGCTCGGTGGGAAAATGGTCGTGAACTTGAAAGGCGAATTCCGTTCGATACAATCCCACTCCATCGGCGTTGAGTTGAGCGGCGGCTGCGGCGTCGGCGGACTTACCGATGTTCGCACGCAATTCGACAGGGGTGCCGTCGGAAGTTTCCGCAGGCAGGTCGATCAAGGCGCAAAGACTGGATTGACGCGCCTGAAGACCCGCTTCCAACTGGGCGTATTCTGCGCAAATGGCGGCCGACGGGTTCACGTAAGCCCGCCCGGCAACTCCGTCCACGATCACCGGCTCGCCATTTTGAATCTTCGCTGTCGCTTCGGCCACATTGATCAAAAGCGGAATCCCTTTCGCTCGGGCCAGGATCGTGGCATGGGCGGTTTGCCCCCCGCGTTCGACGATGATGGCCCGGACCAAGCCACTGTCCAACTGCGCCACGACCGTGGGGAATAATTCGCTGGCGACGATGATGCTGTCTTCGGGAAAGGGAAGGCTTGGAACCTTGTCCTCGCCTGTCAGCGCGTCCATCAGCCGATGGCCCACGTCCCGTAGGTCCGCGCCGCGTTCTCGGAAATACGGATCGGCAATTCGCAGAAAGGCGGCTTCCAGCGATGCGAGCGCCTTTTCCAACGCAGCCTCCACATTGATTCGCTCGCGCAAACACAGGGCCGTCACCTCTTCGCGCAACACGGGGTCGTGAAGCAGAAGAATCTGCGCCTCGAAAATCTCTGCGTCAGCATCGCCCAGTTCGGTGCGGACGTGATCCTGAACTTCGTGCAATTGCTCATCCGCAACGGCAATCGCAGCATCTAGCTTCTCCACTTCCGCGAGCGCCTCATATTGCGCCAAGCGCCGCCGGGGTAGTTGAGTTTTCGGCCCACTGGCACCTACCAGCGCGGTTCCCTTTGCCACTCCTCCGGAAGCGACCTCACCGGTCAGGATGAATTCGGTAGTGGGATTCACCGGTTCGTGGATGTAGTCCAAATAGCGTGCTGATGTCTGCGGCGGAAGATCGAAAACCGCCCCGTCCCGGATCGAGCGGCAAAGCTTCAAATACTCTGAGTGGGCCCAGACCAACGGCATGGCCGATCCGGTTGGTTGGCCGGGAAATAGTTCTTTGCCGGGCAACTTAGACCCATCCCAAACTTGCTCGGGGATCAATCCGGTTGCCGAGGCGAACTTCCGGATCGTCCGTCGCAATCCTTCTGCTCCGCCCGGGTTTCCGGCAGCGACTTCGTAGTGGGCGCGCTCTCCCGTCAGCAACGGCCAGGGACGTCCAATCCCGGTTCCGTCGAAAGACTCACCGTCTTCGTGTTCGCCGTAACCGTCGCCATTGTAGCGGCACCAGGCCCTGCCGCCCGGAACGTCACGCTGCAAAAGAGCGTCGATGATTTTCACGGTGTTGAGAATACGGGGATCATCTGGCGCACGAAGGCCGAAGCGAACCAAGGCGAGGGCGTCGGGGCTGATAACTTCGACCGCTTCAGCCTGCCCTTGGCCGTAAGGGCGGTTTTTGATTGCGACGAAACCGTGCAGCGGCGAACTCGCTTCGGAGACGTCGGGCGGGGCGATCCGTACATAGTAACCGTCCACGCCATGCTCTTTGGCGAGACGCGTTCCTGACGCGTAGGTCCAGGTGTCGATTCGCTCGAACCATTGATCGGCCAGTGCTTCGGCTTCGCGGGCAAACGCGACGTGCCCGAGCTGCTCCGCCAAATCCGCCCCGGCCAGGAGCGCCGCGATTTCCGCCGAAAGCGTGAATGGCGAGCAACCCGCGTCTTCTTCCCAGCGATCCTGAGAACTCACCGGACCGTGCTCCATGAGGTAAGTACAGGCCCGCTCCACCATCGGCCAAAACCCGGCCAAGTCTCCTTTCGCCAATGCTCCGGAGCGCAACGCCAAATCGACGACGAGCACCGGCAACGCCACTTCATCCAACTGGATCCCTTGCCAATACGCCATGCCGTCCAGCCACATGTTTTGGCACCAGTGGCCATCGGCTTCTTGCGTCGCTTGGAGGTAGCGCAGGATTCGCAGGGCTTCGGCATGAGCCCCCACGGCCAGGAAGCCGCTCGCGGTTTCGCAGAGATCGCGCGGCCAGACCAGATGATAACCACCCAGGTCACCATCCCCTTTGCAGGCACCCCAAGGGATCGAAAGGCTGGCGATGCAGCCGCCGGGGAAGGTTTTGTCTTCGTGAGATCGTAAAACCGCCGCGCTGGTGGGCCAGAGCCAATCTTCCTCGTCGCAGGAGTCCAGATCCGCCTGCCAAACCTGCCACGGTTCCACAAAACCGGCACGCAGTTCGCGGATTTCGCTCGCCAACGTCTCTCGCGCATGATGCCCCGCCTCCGCACCACTTCGTCCGAATCCCAGGACCAAGGTAATCTCTCCATCGGCCTCCGCAGAGGACAACTCCCCGAGCAGGGCCACATTTCCATTTTCGGCCCGTTCGTAAAACCAGGTCATCCGCTTCTCTCGATTCAGATTTTGCCAACCGTCCGACCGACCCACAAACCCCACCGATCGCCCAACCCAGCCCGTCGAACACGCAAACGCCACGGCTACCCGATCCCGCTCGGCGAACAGCATCGGAACGCCTTTGTGATCCCCAACCCAAGCCGTGTTGCCGGTGCCGTGATTTCCCAGATGCGGAGCCAACAACGCGTGAAGCCTCAATTCTGGTGACCACGTTTCCAGGATGAGATGCTGGATCAAACAATCGCGGTTAGGATCAGCGAAAACTTCTTTTCGGATAACGTAGCGCCCCTCCCGACAGCGGTTGGTGATCCGGAAAAGTGGCGTTCCCGGGGAGGGCATCTCCAGCGTCGTCTCCGTGTCCCGCTTTTCCTCGGAGAAGAACGAATCGCCGTCCGTCACCAGCAGCTGGAAGTCCCGGGTACAGGCTTGGTCGATCCGCGGAAAGTAGACCTCGTTGACGATGCCGTGGCTCAGTGCATACCAAATTCGGCTCGCCGGATTCAGCGCCGTGCCCACCCCCTGCTTCGCACTCGACGTCCAGCGTGGCTCGATTCCCGGCCAACCGGGGGCGAAGAATTCATCCGATTGTGTGCTCATTCGATCGCGGGCTTTCCGAAGGCGTCGTAAGTCGCGTGTTTGTAAAGTTCTGACAAGGTTGGGTAGTTGAAACAGGTCTTGAGGAAAAGGTCGGCGTTCGCTCCGGCGCGCAATCCGAGCAGCCCAAGGTGAACCAGTTCCGTGGCCTGCTCGCCAATGAGATGAACTCCCAGCAAAACCCGGGTTTCGCGATCGAAAAGGAGTTTCAGCAAGCCGAATTCCTCTCCCACAATGAGCCCTCTGGCATTGTCGCGATAGTTGGCATGACCCACCACGTAAGCTGCCCCTCGTGCCCGCAATTGTTCCTCCGTTTCTCCTGCCATGGCGCATTCCGGAATCGTGTAGATCCCATAAGGCATGACGCTGGCAACCTCCCGTTCTTCCTCGGGCCGAAACGCATGATCCATCGCGATCCGCGCCTGCTCGATGGACGTGGAAGCGAGCGCCGGAAAACCAATCACATCGCCGGCGGCGTAGATGTGGGGGACGCTCGTCTGATAGTGCGCATTCACCTTGATGAGCCCTCGCTCGCCGGTTTCGATCCCGGCGGATTCCAGCCCCAGGCCCTCGGTATTGCTGGCGCGACCGGTGGCAATGAGCACGCATTCCGCCGCGATTTCACCCGCCTGATCCAACGTCAAGGTGACATGATCCGCAGTTTCTTCGACGGCCAACGCACGATCCGGTTTGAGGAACCGAATTCCCGCCGCCCCCATCGCCGATTCCAAGTTTTGCTGAATCTCAGCATCCAGAAATGGCAACACGGTGTTCTGACCATGCACGACTGTAACCTCCACTCCCAGGCTGGCAAAAATCGAAGCATACTCGCAGCCAATCACCCCCGCCCCCACCACCGTCATGCTCGCGGGCAATTGCTCCAGATTCAAAATACTGTTCGAATCGTGGATCCGCTTTCCGGTGGCTGGAAACATCGGTGGGCAAAAGGGACGCGAACCGGTCGCAATCAGGATGACGGCGGCGGAGACCACCTGCTCACCTCCGGAAACCTGAATGGTGTGTGCGTCCGCTAGAATCGCGGTTCCCGTCACGATCTCCACACCGCGATCATCCAACCGCCGCCGGATCTTGGCCCGCTCCTGCTCGGCCACATGTCGCTCGCGGTAGAGAAACTCACGAGCGGTCAACCTCTCCGGGGCCATTTCCAGATTCAACCCATAGAGCGAGCGCTGACGAAATCCCGCTATGAACAGCGCGGTCTCCCGCAACGTCTTGGAGGGGATCGTCCCCGTATTCGTCGCCGCCCCGCCCAAAAGCGGTTCCTTCTCGATCAATACCACCCGTTTCCCGAGAAATCCTGCTTGCACGGCCGCCATCTCTCCCGCAGGCCCGGAACCGATCACGGCGAGATCACAATGGGAGTTCGTTTTCATGAAAGCGCGCCGTGCCAGGAAGTGCTAGGAATGACTCGCGGCTAAAGCCCGCCTGACTCTCCGATTTCGATCCATCCGCCATTGGAAGACTTGCACCAGAGAGGCAAAAGCCATCGGCAGGTAAATGGATGGTTTTGGGATACGATTGATGGCCGCCCTCGGCAAAAAGAACAACACCATCTGTGACGATAACGACAATATGATCAATGCCTAGCACAAATTCTAAGGGCTTGTCACAAAATAAGTTTGCGTGAGATGCGCAGAATTCCGACTTGTCGCCAAGGCGGAATTGACCGGAGTTTAGCGGGCTAAATGAGGTGAATTCCAACGCTGGCGACGGGTCGGAAGGCAAGCAGTTCTTGTAAACTTATTTTGTGACAAGCCCTAAGGCAATACGGAGTAACGGCGCTGCGAACCTTGACTGCGCCCGATGATATCTCTGGTCGATGATGATGTGGTTTTGGCAGAAACCATCGAAATGGGCTTGGAGGTAAAGGGTTATCGGGTGATCCTTGCCGGAAATGCCCAAGATGGAATCGAACGCGCAAAAGAGGAGCAACCCGCTTTGCTAATCAGGGACGGTCAGCTTCCCGGGATGCACGGCGATGTGGCAATCCGGGAATTGAGAGCGATGGGGTTAAACCATCCCATGGTAGCGCTAGGCGCGGATGGGGACCGCAGGGAGTCCATGATGGGCGCGGGAGCGGATGTGTTCTCCGAAAAGCCGATGGATATGCCCGCCCTGATTGCCTTGATTCGCGAATTGATTGCGTAAACCCTTCTTCACGCGTCTTGAGCATGAGCGATATCTTCAAAAAACACCGCCGGAACAAGCTCCGGGAACAACCCTTTCCCGAAGAGTATAAACTGATTCTCCAGCGCCATTTTCCGCTTTACGGATTGCTGCCGGAGTTGGATCGCACAGAGTTGCTGGGTCATATTCAGGTTTTCCTTGCCGAAAAGAGCTTCGAAGGATGTGGCGACCTCGAACTGACGGATGAGATTTGCGTTACCATTGCCGCCCAAGCCTGCCTCCTACTTTTGCACCGCGATACGGACTACTATCCGGCGCTTCGTTCCATTCTCGTCTATCCCCACCATTATATTGCGAAAATGGTTCGGCGCACTTCGGACGGTATTATACACGAAGGTGATTCGACCCGTCTGGGAGAATCCTGGACCTCTGGCTCGGTCATTCTCTCTTGGGAATCCGTCAGGCACGGGGGCGAAGTCCCCGACGACGGCGCCAATGTGGTTTTCCACGAGTTTGCCCATCAACTCGACAGCGAGGACGGCGCCGTCACCGGATCGCCCCTTCTCGGCAAAGGCCTCCGCTTTACCGAGCAACGCAGCAAATACGTGAGTTGGGTGCGCGTCATGAAAAGCGAATTCGAGCACCTCCAGTTTATGGAAGCGCACCATCGCAAAACCCTGCTCGATCCCTACGGAGCCACCAACCCGGCTGAGTTCTTCGCCGTCTCCACCGAAGTTTTCTTCGAACAGCCCCGATTGCTGCTCAAGAAACATCCCGAACTTTATGCCGAGATGAAAGACTATTTCGCCCAAGATCCGGCTTCCTGGAACCGCTTGGAGAAGGATTGAACGTGACCGGTCTCAGCATTCTTCCGAACATTGGCAATGACGGGCCGGAGTCGAGATTCGAGTGGACTTCGTAACCCGTGGTGCGCGCGAAAGCGAAAAGCCAGCCCGCCCCGAAGGACGAACTGGCGTGGCAGAATAGAAGATTTGGGTTCCAAGTTAGGCGATCTTTAGGAATCTCCTTTTTCAAGAGCTTTAGCCACCTTATCGAGTTCGACTTTGATGGCTGAGAGGTTGGTCGCCAGCGTGTTGGGAGTGAAATCGATTTCTTCCCAACCGAAGATGTCGTCATAAACACTGATGAACTCGTCACCGTATTCATAACGGGCCGAATCGGCAGCACTCTTGAGATAAGCCGCCGCAGCTTTCAGGTTCTGAGCAGCCCAGTTTTCTTCATTCTTAGCCAGCTTCGAATCCTTGGCATTGAAGTAATGCCACTCGGCCAGCGCATGGCTGGATTTGGCCATGGCCACATCCAGCGAACGGGCGCTGACGACGTTTCCGAACTGGAGATTGGTTGCCAAGGTCTTGAGACTAGCGGACGCGTCTTGCAACGATTTCTTGGTGACGGGCTGGGCATGACTGGCCGCATAGTCCAGCCAACTCACGGCCTTACGCAGTTCCCCGGCAGCTGCTTTTTCTTCTTTTTGACGGAAGCTCATTTCCGCGTTGTGGAACCAGTTGTTGGTTTCGAGGTAGAGCGGATAGGGATACCAGGTGTAGGTTTCCACCATGACAGTGTCAGACTTGGCTTCATCCTTCTTGTTGTCGGCGGCAGTTGCCAAAGAGAGGCCCATGGCCGCGAAGAGGAGACCCGCAGCGAGGGTAGTTAGGTTAGGGTTGGATTTCATTGGATTGAGAGATGGGGTATTTTTGTTGTTGTTGCGATACCGCGTTGCTTTCCGGGATAGAAGTTTCCGGAGCCGTTTGGGATCGTTGAAGCAGCAGATTACCAACCCTTTATTTCCCCACACTTACCCCAATCTTACGGTTGGGTAAGATTCAGCGAAGGTGACAGCTTCGGATCGGGAGTCGCCTTGATGGAACTTCCTGAAGGTGAATGTTTATTCGGCCGATAGGATTTCTTGATCTCCGCCATCGCGGCTTTCAGCTCCGCAATGCGCTTGGAATCGACAGGGTGAGTGCTGAGGAACGCTGGCATCTTGCTTCCACCTTGTTGGCGTTGGTAAGCTTCAAACCGGGTCCACAGCTTCACCGCTTCTTCCGGATCGTAGCCGACTTTGGCCATATAGACCGCGCCGAGTTGGTCTGCCTCAAGTTCCTGCTTCCGTGAGAACTTGAGAATTTCCAGGGTCGCCACGCCTTGGGTTACGGTTTGCGCGTTCTCTCCTTTCATCCCGGTTTTACTCTGCAGGATTTTACCCGCGACGGCACCGACGGCTGAGCTCACTGCGGCATTGCTAATACGCTGGCCGGAGTGGCGCGCCTTCACATGTCCGAGCTCGTGACCGACTACGGCAGCGAGTTGTGGCTCGTCTTGGACGATGGCGAAGAGTCCGCTGTGAACGCCGACTTTGCCGCCGGGCAGAGCAAAGGCGTTGGGTGTGTTGTCATCAAAAAGGACGAATTCCCACTCCGCGTCCGGCACGTTGACGACCCGGGTCAGCCGTGTCGCGACGCGTTGGATCATTGCCAGTTGAGGGCCTTCCGCAATGATCTTGTGGGACGCCTTGTAGTTCGCAAATTCTTCCTTTCCCATTTGAGCTTCCTGCTCCGGAGAAAGGAAATTAAAGGCCGTGGCCGAAACGGTTAGCGCGAGGAGGGCGAACAGAGGAATGGTCTTTGATTTCATCGTACGAGTGAGGTGGATGGTTCTGACGGCCGGGAGGCTTCCGGATCGTGGCGATAACGCATGGCCAGACGAAGCCAACTGACTCCGGCCACGAGGTAACCCAAACCCGCTGCGACTCCGGCGGCCCAATCCGATTCGTGACCGAGAAATTTGGCGATGATCAGTCCTGCCATGAAGAGCACGGTCCCGCCCAGAAATGCAAGTGAGCGATCCGCTTCCGCCTGAACGCGGAAGCTGAGGATCATTTTCAGCAGCCCGTGGAAGGAGAAATAGGCACCCAAGACGATGGAAAGCCCCAGTAGACCACTCGTGGGATCAACTAGCAGAAAGAATCCCAAAGCGAGGGTGGCAACGACGACGAAAACCGCAGCGAGGCGATGCTTCTGATCCCTCGCGGAAAAGATGATTCCAATGATTGGAACGGCACTAAGCAGAAGCAGTATGCCAATTGCTACTTCGACCGCGAGACCTCCGGTTAGCGGGGAAGCGATCGAAATCAGCCCTCCGAGAATGGCCGCTACGCCAAAGGCGTATACCCAGTGCCAGCGGTGTCGGATAGCCAACTGGACTTCGTGGACGATGGACTCGTCGATGGGTCGATAGGATGCGGTTTGTGATTTCATCACTTGGATTTGTTTGTTATTGGGTAGTTGAGGTGCCAAGTTGCCCGTTCCCCGAATGGATGGCCGAGCGGTATGGCATCGACACTAGCAAGTTACCCCTCCTGATTTACATGATGCTTACGCCAAACTTACCGCTGGGTAAGAAACCTGTTCGCGCCTTCGTTCGCCAATTCCCCCCGGCATGAAAGTTCTCATCATTGAAGACGATCGCAAAATCGCGGCTTTCCTGGAAAGCGGTTTCCAGGCTGCCGGGTTCGCGCCGCACCTCTATCACGACGGCGAAGAAGGACTGGACGCGGCTCTAATCTACGACTTCGACTTGGCCGTGATCGATTTGATGCTCCCGGGACTGGACGGGCTTTCGATCATCGCGAAGATGCGCGCCGAAAACGTGGAAACACCAGTTATCATCTTGAGTGCGAAGGCCGGCGTTTCGGACCGCATTCGTGGCTTGCAGGCTGGTGGCGATGACTACCTGACCAAGCCGTTTTCTTTCTCCGAACTCCTGGCAAGGGTGCGGGCAATCCTCCGCCGCTCCGCAAAGAACGGCGAGAAGAGCGGCGTCCTGCGGGTCGCCGACTTGGAGTTGGATTCCTGGAAACGCGAGCTGCGCCGAGAAGGCGAAACCATTCCGCTCCACGCACGGGAGTTCGCGTTGTTAGAGTTATTCATGCGAAATCCCGGCGGAGTAATTTCCAAGACCGCGATTCTAGAGAATGTTTATGGGTACAACTTCGACCCGCAATCCGGCGTCGTGGACGTACTGGTCCATCGACTCCGCAAAAAGCTAGAAGGCGAATCCGGCCAAAAATACATCACCAACCAGCGTGGCATGGGCTATGTTTTCGCGAACCAGTAAACCCATCGGCGAGGCGGCTCCGCCAACGTCCGGTTTGGACATAAGTTTGCGATTAGCGCTATTTTATACGCTCTATTTCACGGTGGCTACCTATGGACTCTTTGCCCTTGCCTATCTGTTCATTACCTACACCACCCAGCAGAACGAACTGGCTGCGGTCAACGAGCGGATCAAAGAATATCGTGCCTGGAATCGGGAACTCGGCATCGAAGCGATCGGCAGTCGCTTTATCGAGCAGGGTTTGAGCCAGCCGGATCATCTGTTCGTCCGTCTGATCGACCGATCCGGAAATGCCACCCTTCTCAGCACCCCACAAAGCGGCCCAATTCTCGATCCGGCCAAGATTGCCCGACTACCAACCGGGCTCACCCAATCTCGGGTTCATCTGGGATTTGATCCGCAGGACAGTTGGACGGTGGTAACGGGAGAACTCGCCCCCGGCGTGCGGATCCAGGCGGGCAGAAGTAATCGCGGCGCTGAAGTCGTCCTGCATCGGTTTCGGAAACTATTCGCCCTGGCTGCCGTGCCGACGCTGCTTCTTGGCCTACTACTCGGGATTGTTGTCGGCTATCAGTCCATGGCACCGGTTCGGCAACTTGGCCAGATCATCCGCAACATCCTGCAAACCGGAGACCTCAAGCAACGCGTGGCGATTCAACCACGCCACAACGATCTCAACGCCGTTGGTGCCAGCTTCAACGAAGTGCTGGAACGCCACAGTCACCTCATCGCGTCGATGCGAGAATCGCTCGACAACGTGTCCCACGACTTGCGAACTCCGTTGACGAGGCTGCGCGCCACCCTGGAAAGCGGCTTGTCGAACGACGCCAACATTTCCCGAGTTTGTGGGGAAGGCTTGGAAGAGTGTGACAACGTTCTCGCCATGTTAGAGACGTTGCTGGAACTGGGCGCGGCCGAGAGCGGCGTTCTCGATCTAGCGCGAGATGAGGTGCCAGTCAGGGAACTGGTGGAGGACGCTGCCGAGCTTTACGAGTTGGTCGCCGAGGAGAAGGGAATCCGGATCGAGTCATCCATTTCCGAAAACTCCACGATCACGGGCGACCGCCCTCGCCTCATGCGGGCCCTCACCAATCTGATCAGCAACGCCATCAAATTCAGCCCACTCAACTCCGTGGTTAAGATCCGGACCTCCCGGGAAAACGGACGGTTGGTGATCGAAGTCTCCGATCAAGGAGTGGGAATCCCGTCAGAGGATCTACCCCGAATCTGGGAGCGGCTTTATCGCGGGGATGCCAGTCGCTCCACGCCTGGACTAGGGTTAGGACTCAGCTTCGTCCGGGCTATCGCGGAAGCTCACGGGGGAACTGCTTCAGTTTCCAGCGAAGCCGGGAGAGGGTCCACATTTCGAGTCGAGCTGCCGATTGTAGATGACGATCCGACCAGTCAATCGGCGCTGCGTTAGCTACGTGATCGGGCCAATCCAGGAACTGCCAAGATAGTAGATCGGAATGTGATCAAGCGATAATTTCCAGAGTGAGGCATTCCTGATCGAGGCCGCCTTTCATCAACCCGGGATCAAAAAAGAAAAAGCTGGAGAGATTCAGAATTTTATGTTTTCGGGCGTTTGAACCAGGCGCCCATTTTCTTCACGGCCGCTGGCCCAATGCAGGCAGCTCCGGTCCACCATGCGATCTGCATTCCAATAAACAGACCACCTCCCAATAGTGCCTTTTGTCCCTCGCTGATCGAAAAGAACGGAATCGACAGCATCGAGAAAAGAAAACACCGGAGAGAAGAATGAGGAACACTCCGAGGCGGAAAAGCCACGGTTTGGAGCTTCTAGGTTCCTGGTTCGAGGATTGGGGATCGGATGAATTCACGAGCAGACGGGGTGGGTTCAGTGACCGAAGCTTGGAGCGTCCCCCCTGAAGAGTTGGACAGGTACCCTATCTGTCTCCATAAATCATCTGATTTCACGAACCGCCAGGGTACGCGAGTCGCGGCGACGCGGACCTTGTCAAATCCGATGAAGTCAGCAGCATCACGATGCAAGACAACGCGGGATAGATTGGCAGCGCGGCTGCCTTTCGTGTTCGGCAAGGTCCAGTTCTCCGTTTCGTCGCCATTCGGGTCAATCGACAACAATTGACAGAGAGCTCTAACGAAAAGCCATTTCGAATGCCGCAGGCGAGAAAGGAAGAGCAGCCCCATGCTCCTTGTCTCCCCCGGACAATTGGGCAATAAAACACGCACTAGTGTAGGCCGTCCAAGAGATTGCACATTCCGGAAATTTTGAGATTTTGAAAATTTCCCGCTCTGCGGGGATTTTGAGAAGAATGCCGCCCTTTCCACAATTTCTGCGTTGCTCGTCAGTCACGAAGCCCGCTTGGCTCTTTCCTCACGCCTTGAACTTGTGGAAAATTCGGCATTCGTAATGGGCAATCTGCTGGACGGCCTACACTAGACGGCTGCACTTCCCGAGCCTGATCGCAGTTACGCGACTAACCCATGATCTCTAGAATCGGTCCTTCCTGATCCAAGCCGCCCTTCATCAACCCGGGATCAAAATCTCCGTAGTGTTCGATCGGATTCCCGTAGGCATTGAGAATACTGGTCCACCAGTTGCCGATCGTTTTGTGATCCTTCTGGCCGTATCCCGGGAATTGGATGTAACGCCCCGGAAGTTTCAGCCGCTGGCCGCAGCCACCGAGCACGACCATGGGCCAGCTCTCGAGGGTCCCATGGTGTTTGTTCCCGGCGGGACTGATGTAGACGATCATGGTGTTGTCGAGCATGTTGCCGTCGCCCTCGGGAACGCTTTTCAGCTTGTTTGCGAGGTGGGCAAGAATGTCAAAGTGATGACGCCGGATGATATCGCGGCATTCGAATCCTGTTTTTCCGCTAATGCCCTCGTTGTGTCCAAAACTATGGACACTTCCTCCATCAAGACCGAGACCTTTGTAAATCGTGGCGCTGTTATCAATCTTCATCGTGCAGACATTGGTGATGCCTGAAATCAAAGCAGCAGCAACCAGATCGAAGTGCGCTTCCTGGCGGCGCTCGGTTTCCGGGGAGGTGTATTTCTCCGTGAACTCAGGGACGTTCTTTTCAAGGCTCTCCCGGAGGGCCGCGATCTTGACGTCCTGATCCTTGAGGCCTTCCATGGCATCGAGGTAATGCTCCAGCTTCGCCTTTTCTTCTGCGGGCAACGCCTTCTGGATTTTCTTCACGTCGTCCGACATGAAATGCAGGAGGTCTTTCTTGCTCCGTAGTTTGTGAGCGCTGTATTTGTCGTTGGAAGCGACGGTGCCAAAGAGTTGTTCAAACACGATATCGGGCGATGCCTGAAAAGGAATCGTCTTCTGGGGGCCAGCCGCTGATATATAGGGGTAGACAACGCCTTCGGTGACACGTGAACCCCATCTCCCCGTCAAGCCTGTGGCCAGGTGATTGATGGCAGCGGGAAACATGGTGGACAGGATGGAATCAACGGTGGCCCGCTTTGGCAGTGGTGGTCCTCCTTCGCCGGGAGCTCTCCAGGCTCCCAGTGATCCATAATTCGAAGTGTGCCCGCCGGCACACATCTTTCCTGACAATCCCTGGACGATGGACAGGTAATCCCTGAGAGACTCGAAGGGTTGCATCGCCGGCTCGAGCTGGTGATCACCGAGAGAGACGTTGAAATACTCATCCTCGCTTTTCGCTGCAAGCGACGGAAGCGCCACCTCACTCGGCATGATACCGCTGCTGACGGAGACAAAGACGAATCGCGTCGGCAAGTTGGAGACATCTCCAACCGCACTGGCATGCAGTTGAGACAGAATCGGGTTCAGCACGTGAGCGCCCGCACCCAAGGTAAGGCCTTTGATAACATTTCGGCGTGAATAGGGCATGATATCTCGTATTGGGATTAACGTTTTCTATAGAGAAAGGAATCCGATGTCAGCAGGGAAATCAGCATCGCCTGGAAGCTGCCGCCGTTCTCCACATAATCCTTTTCGGCTCGAATCAAGGTCTGGGAGTCTGTCAGCAGTTCATTGCGTCCCATCCAGTAGCGGAAAGCATGACGGATAAAACTCTGCTGGACGCGCCTCGAACCGGCGAGGCGCTGAATGAGGTCGTAGTGACCCTCGATTTCACCATCGAGATTTTCATCACCGGTTCCATCGAGGTAGCCTTTGGAATTCACCGGTCGGGTCTGGAATTTCCCTTCCACCTTCGGTAGGCCTTCCATGATCTCCTGCTCTCTCCAGCGGCCGAAATCGTCGAAGGTTTCGAAGGCGTAACCGAGCGGATTCATTTTGACGTGACACTTCCAACACGCTTCCGCTTCGGTGACCGCGTAACGTTCCCGGAGGGTTTTGTGATGATCTTCCGGAACCGAGGCATCCACCGTGATCGGTAAATCTGGAATCGTTCCGGCAAGGAGGCGCTCCCTGATCCATTTGCCTCGTCGAACCGGATCGGTCGTCGCGTTCAGGGAATGGGCGATCAGCCAGCTGGGGTGCGATAAGATTCCGGCACGCATGCCTTCGGCGAGGGCGAAGGGTTGCTCGGCGGGAAAGTCCCAGTCGTAGGCAGAAATATTGTAGGCTAACAGGCTCTTGAACTGCGCGTCTCGAGTCCGCTTCATAGAATAGGTGAACGGTGTGAGGTTCTTCTTCTCGAAAGGCTCCAGAGATTTCATCCTTTGGAAAATGGTCTCACCGTCCTTTAGCTTTCTATTCGTGGATTTGAAATCAGGATGGAGAGATTGTGCAACCTCCAAATCTTCCACGGTCGGTTCTTCCTTTTCCTTGGCGTTGTTGGCGTAGTTCTTCCAGTTCCTGTCTTTGAAATAGGCGTAGAGTTTTTGGTGAGCTTCGACTTCGGCTTTTACCGCTTCATTGTCTCCGCTGTGACCGACGAAATATTCTTCGCTTGAGAGGAGCTCTTTGAAGACGTCTTCGTCTTTCTGAAGGATGTGTTGGACAAGCGTGTCCGTGTCTTCGACGTAACGCCTCGCTCCCTGGTAAGTCGTGTATCCTTTGTAGAAACGTTCGTCGTCTTTGAAGACTTCCGGGGCGTGGTGGTAGCCGAAGAATTCATGAAAGAAGCGCAAGACTCTCGGCTTCTCGATGCCCTCATCTTCCAGCAACCTGACGACCTCCCGTTCGACATCCTCTCTTGTTTGAAGCTGTCCGTTTTGGGCCGCACCGAGAAGTTCCTGATCCGGTGTCTTGTCCGTCAGGGCATAAGAAAGGGCATAGGCCAGTTCCACCGGGGAAAGCATGGTGCGACCGTCTTCCGTCGGCTCCCCCAGACCCAATTCTGATCGGTAGATATATTTGGGGCTAACGAGAATCGCGATCAAGACATTGCGCAGGGCGAAGTAGGGTCCTGACTTGGTAATCCCCGTTGTCATGAATTCGGTATATTTCGCCAGATCCTCTGCGGACGGCTTCTGCTGCACGGTCCGTTCAAAATGATATCGGATAGCGGCTTCGATCTGGGCTGCGGTTGGATGGCCATCTCCAAGGATGATATCCCGGTAAATTTGTGGAGTCGGTAATTTGTATCTCTGATTGATCTGTCCATGCATGCCTATGACATACCTGGGGTTCTTGCCTGCCTTTTTCATCTCGGCAATGACGTCCTGCTGATCCTGGAGAACTTTCGCTCGATCCGCTTCCCAATCCTCCATCGTCTTCCCTTGGGACAGGTAGTCCATCTCAATGAAGGCCATCAGCAAAGTTCGATCGACGGTGAACTCTGCGTTCCTGTATAAGGTGTCAAAGGTGGCTGAATCGGCATAAAGCAGGGCGGCATAATCCGATATCCCTCCACCATCTGCTTTTTGGAACGGTTGGTTTAATTGGTCAACTTCTCCAATCGTGTTCTTCTGATTATTGTGAACACCAAAAACGGTCCGTTTGATATTGTCGAATTGATAGGGGCTCCGTCGCCAGAGGCGAGCAGGCGAAAAGGCGGCTTCCTTGATCTCGCCGGAAAACAGCTTGTCATGATCGACATGGTTGCCGAAGCGGGGTTGCCGCATCTTCTGTTCGAAAGTGGCCCCGTGACCCGATTTGAACAACTCGGCATGGATCCAGTCGACGACCTGACTTTTGACCCCATCGGATGGTTGGGGTTCTTTTTCGGGCGGCATCTCATTGAATTCGAGCTTCTCGAGGACGAGTTGCCACTTTTCGAGATCTTTGGAAGACGCGAGGTCGTGATCGATCAGGTGGAGCCGGATATCTCCCTTGACCTTTTCCTCACCGTGGCAGGACGTGCAGTATTGACTGAGAAACGGACTGACGACCGCCGCAAAGGTTTCGTGATCGGCTGCGGGAGTCTCGGAACCAAAAGCAGGTGGTGCCGCAATCGTCAAGTAGACCAGAACCCATAGAACCTTCATCGTTTTCGGTTCGCGTAGACGAGTTCCTTATTCCTGGGGCTTGGATTTTTCGAATTCCCTGGCCTTCCGCTCTTCCCAGGCGGCCTGATCCTTCTCGTATTGGTCCTTCAGATTGGCGATCGTGGCTTCGGCCTCGCGAATGAGTCGCTCCCTGTCGATCAGCTCCAGTTCTGTGCTGAGCAAATTGCGAAGTTGCCGAGTATAGTTACTCGCATCCTGTCCGGGTGGAGTGGGAAATTTCGTTGGAGTTTCTTCAGGCAGCCAGTCGTCGGAGCGTTGCGTGGCAATGGGGACACCACGGTTGTTGACCAGGTTGGTCATCGGATTGCGTGCCCAGGCATGGCGGAAATGCACGGGGTTGGGAACAAGGGGGCTGGAGAGAACCAAAGCGCTACGCCGATACTGAGGGCGGTTTCGGTTGTCCTTTCCCGTCTCCAGATACTCGATTTCCGCAGGATGAAAACGGCGATCTTCACCGGCGATGGCGAATCCGAGCAGCTCGCCGTCGCTGGAATCCCTGGTCGTGATGTCAGTGCTCAGGGTCAACTGGATCGTGCCGTCGACCTGGTTCACTTCCTTGATCATCGGGGGCAGCCAGTATTCCTCACCCTTCAGTATCTCGTAGGGATTGACCATCGCCCACATCGCTGCTCGCTCACCCACGGGGATCTTGATCTTCGGGTGATAGGATTGATGGCGGAAGTTGAAACTGCTGACGAAGCCGATGCTCTTGTCACCGCTGTCGTAGAGATCGCGGAAGGTCTGGTACTGGGCTTCGCGGATCATCGCGCCGATGTCATTCGTCGGTTCGGTGAAGTTCTTTTGAGTCTGCGGTTCACCGGCGGTGCAGAGCGAGATGATGCAGAAGGGCATTTGCTCATCGCCGAATGCTTTCCGCCAGGAGGCGATCATCTGGCCAAAAACCTGGTAATACATACGAGCCCCAGCCGAACCGTTGAAGCAGTTGTTGTAACCCTGGTGAAAAACAGCACCCTTCACCGCGAGGCCTTCGAGGGGCCTGATGACACTGGCATAACAATAACCCGGTCGGTTTTTGTCAGCGATCGGGCCCGGGCGCATTTCCGTGGGGCGCCTGAGATTGGATGGGATGGCCTTGCCCTCGTCGACGAGTTGTTTCTTCTTCTGCTCGTATTTCTCGACCTGTCTCTGCAGATCGCCCGGGGCATCCCAGCTGTCGATCTTCTCCTGCCATACTTTGAGCAAATCCTGAGTTTCAGTTTGCTCGATCGATTTGACCACCTCCTCGGGCGTCCAGGCTTCGACGGTGGTTCCGCCCCGGGACGTATCGATCAGGCCGATCGGCACGCCTGTGGCCATGTGGAGGCGTCGCCCGAACACGTAACCGATCGCCGAAAACTCCTTCACGGTTTCTGGCGTGCAGACGAGCCAATCCCCTTTGCGAAAGTGCCGACCTGACCAGTCGCTCCATTCGTGCAGTCGCTCGAAACTTCTGACCGAATCAAATCCCCTGCCACCCGGAGGGGTGAGTAACCGAATCTCGGGAAAGTTCGCCGAAGCGATTTCCAGATCTCCATCGGTCACATTGGTGATCGGGAACTCCATATTGCTCTGGCCACCGAGGACCCAGACGTCGCCGATAAGGACGTTCTCGACCGTCAGCGTCGCGTCATTGCCCTCGATGGTCATGACTTGCGGTTCGCTGGAGGCGGTCAGCGGTGCCAGCTCGACTTTCCAGGATCGGTCAACTGCGGAGACAGCGCTCACCTGCTGATCGGCCAGGGAGACCGTTACTGTCTCGCTCGGCGCCGCCCAGCCCCATACCGTTACGGGTTTGTCCCGTTGAATCACCATGTTTGATTGAAAGACATTGCTGACGCACAAGCCTTCGCCGATGGCAGGAACTTCGACGACGTCCTCACGAGGCATTTTTGATTCCGTGTTCTCGCCATGGACCACCCCCAAGCAGGACGTGAGGGCCGAAAGGACGGCGAGGCGGAGGATCGTGTTTATCATCTTCGGTGGTTCTTACGTGAATCTTCCTGGTGCGTTCCCTCCCAAATCGACAAATTTTAGGTAGGTTCAGGGGAAGTCACACCAAACACGTTGGCGACGCGACCAATTTTGCGGAAAGGTTCTGATTTGCTCGGAACCCGCCTCGCAGAGCTGATGCGAAGAGGACCTGCCTGGACTCCTTGATCCATCGACCGTAAAAACCACTAAGTGAACCAGGGCCCGGCTGATTGGTTGGAACTCGCTTGATCCCATTCCCTCCAATTGGAGCAAAATGGCGGAGGGGGTGGGATTCGAACCCACGGTACCTTGCGGTACGGCGGTTTTCAAGACCGCTGCATTCGACCACTCTGCCACCCCTCCAAACATCAAAACGGATCGACGTTGTGAGAGGGATTTTAGCTCGAACGGTGGGAGACGCAACTCCTCAGCGCTAAAAACTGGAATGCTCCAGGACGAAGTAGCAGGCTCCTTCGCCGACTTGGGAAAATCCGAGCCGTTCGTAGAGGGCGCGAGCGGGATTGTTGCGGAGAACTTGGAGACGAACCGGGACGTCAAGAGTTCGGGCGCGGCTGAGGGTGAGGCGCATGAGGGAGGTGCCGATGCCGCAATTGCGGAAGTCCGCGTCCAACTGGAGTTCCGCAAGGTAGAGGTATTCCCGGTTCCGGCGACATTTGAGCATCCCGATGATGCGATCCTCGTATTCCAGGACCTCCACTTCGGCGGAGTCAAATTCATCGCAAAATCGATGAGTGTCCCATGGGTAAAAAGCTTCGGAATAGGGACGCATACAGCGCTCATTGAGAGAGGAGAGTTCCACAACATCCTGGTCGGTGGCGGGGCGAAGAAGGAGGGGTTTCCGAGACCAGCGGTGGTGCCACTTTGGCCAGGGAATCCTCATGGGGCCTCCACCCGCTTGCGCTGGCTTCTCGGCTTGGCTTCATCGGCGCGGACTGCCGCCTTCCAGCCTGATTCGGCCCAAGGACGAATCGCATTCGCAGTTTCCAGGGATTCCTCCGGACAGAGATAGTAGGAGAGATGCATCTCCTTTCCGCTTTTGACATACGCGAATGCAGGTAACCCTTGGTCCTCAAACTCCGGGCGATTGACGTCATCGGCTTTGAAATAGAGCTTCCCGTCGGCAATCAGCGCAAACATCAACGAATCTCGAAAAATCCCACACCCGCCAAACATGTTTCGATAAATCACCGAATCCAAGCCTTCTAAAAGCTCGACGATATATTCGGCAAATTGATCGTCATTGTTCATGACTCCATGGGGACGTCGTGATAATCCAAGGCCCATTCTCGCATAAAACGGACCCGGGATGGAACGATACGGTAAATAATGAGTTCCGGGTTATCGATGGAACCGAGATAGTTCCGGAGTAGTGGATTCGCTTCCCAGATTTCCTCTTTTTCAGCCCCATCTTCGAGAACTTCAGCGGTGCCGGTAATCCGAACTTGATCGTGCTGTTCATCGAGGTAGCAAAGCTCGACCTTGGGGTTGGCGGAAAGTTCAGCCGTTTTATGATAACTCTTCAGGTTCGCCACATAGATGACAAACCCATCCACCTTAACCGGAGAAACGGGCCGGAGACGCGGTTGATCGCCATCGCAGGAGGCGAGTTGAGGAAATTTGGCCCGGGCAATAACTGCTTTTGCCAATTCCGGGAGTTGATCAGGATCAACGGGTTCTGGAGCTGGTTTTGCCATGTCTAATCAGGAGTGTTCTTTGGGGGGCAGCTTGACCACAGCAAACCAGAAGTCTTCGAAGGATTGGACGACTTTCGTGAACTGCTCAAAGTCCACCGGCTTGGTGATATAGCAGCTGGCGTGGAGCTTGTAGGCTTTCAAAATGTCTTCGTCTGCCGTGGAAGTGGTGAGGACGACGACGGGAATTCCGGTGAACGCGTCATCTTCTTTGATCTGCTCCAGCAACTCCGCGCCATGCATCCCGGGCAGGTTCAAATCGAGCAAGATGATGTCCGGCCGGGGAGACTCCGCATACTCCCCTTCCCTTCGCAAAAAGGCGAGCGCTTCTTCGCCATTGGTCGCGACGTGAAGGATGTTCGCGATTTTGGCATCTTCCAGGGCAGCACGGGTCAACCCGACATCTCCCGGATTATCTTCTACCATGAGAATTTCGATCATATTGCGCCTTTGCAATGCCATTTCCACAACAACAACTTGAGTTCAATTTACGACCGACTGGGGCTCGCCTACGCAGATTTGACGAACTGAGATCCTCTAAACCACAATCGCCTATCGGTGTCACTTTTTTTTGGTCCTAACATGGCCGAACAAAGCGCGCTCGCTCGGCTTCCACTTCGGAGCGGAACTCACAGCCTTCCAGATGATCGTTGACGATTCCCATCGCCTGCATGAAGGCGTAGACGGTGGTGGGGCCGACAAATGCCCAGCCGCGCTTCTTCAACTCTTTACTCAAGGCGGTCGATTCCGCACTGACGGAGAGATTCATCAGGGTGTTCTTCGTCAATCGTTTGGGACGATTCATGGCAGTCGGTTCGAACCCCCAAAAGAAGGCCCCCAGCGAACCAAACTCTTCCTCCAGCTCGATCGCGCGCTGAGCGTTATTGATCGCGGCTTCGATTTTCTTGCGATGGCGGACGATGGCCGCGTCGGTTACGAGACGCTCGACATCGTTTGCCGCGAATTTTGCGACTTTGCGAAAGTCGAAATCCGAAAACGCCTTCCGAAAACCGGGCCGTTTCCGGAGGATGGTGAGCCAGCTCAATCCTGCCTGAAACCCTTCCAGACAGAGTTTTTCATAGAGCTTTTGATCATCGGCCACAGGACGTCCCCATTCTTCATCATGATAAGCCAGGTAGTCCGGTTTGCCCTCATGCCACCAGCACCGCGATCGGCCATCTTCTCCGCAAATTAACCCGTTTTTTGGAATTTCCCTACTCACGGTGGATTCGTACGACGGTTCAAGGTTGTGGCAAGGCGTTTCAAAGAGGGTGAATTTTGCCAATTCGTTCTTGCTAACTCGCTTTTGTGCTAGAGTTTATGAAAATTATCAAAGTATGGAATCGATTACCGCAATGGTGTTGCAACACGCCCTTGGCCTGACGGATGACGAAGCGAGAAGCGCGACGAAAAATCCGAAGGCGCTGGAGTCTGTCCTGGCGGAATTCTCTCCGGCGGAGTTGCGAAGCATGGTGGAGGCTTTCACCAAGTTCATCGATTTTCAGAGTCAGGAAGCCCGCCAACACATCCGAACGCAGGAAGAATCGCGGCAAGAAGCCCAACGCTTGCAAGCCCGGGCCGAAGAGGGCTCGCGCTTAAAAGATCAGTTCATGGCCAATATCAGCCACGAAATTCGGACTCCGATGAACGGGATTCTGGGGATGATTGGGTTGTTGCGAGATTCCGAGCTGAATGAGAAGCAACGCGATTTCCTGGAGACGATCCAGCGCTCCAGTTCAGCCATGATGGATGTCCTGGACGATATTTTGGATTTCTCACGCCTCTCGGCTGGAAAAATGCCGATAAAACTCAGCCCGGTCAGCCCCGATAGCCTGGTCCGGGAAGCGGTGAATGCCTTTTCTGCGGCAGCCTACGAGAAAGGATTGGAACTCGGCTTCCACGTTGATGACAACGTCCCGCGCTTTGTGGAAACGGACGCGATGCGAGTGACGCAAGTCCTCAGCAATTTGATTGGAAACGCCATCAAATTCACCCAAACGGGAGGAATTCGCATCTGGGTGGGAATGGAGCCTGAATTGACAGGGCGCTTGATGTTCTGTGTCGAAGACGACGGGATCGGAATCCCGCAAGAACAGCTGGCCAGTTTGTTCGATCCCTTTGTTCAATCCGATCACCAGCTTTGCCGAGAATTCGGCGGAACCGGCTTGGGTTTATCGATCTCGAAAAGCATCGTCAAAATGATGGGCGGGAGCATTCGCGCGGAGAGTGACGAAGGCGTGGGATCCAACTTCATTTTCACGATCGCAGCGCGCAGTTGCGTCCCCAACCAAGGTCTGCTACTCGCACCTCGGCACTTGGATACCGAATCCTCGGCCTTACCGTTCGACGAATTCTCTCCTTCCAAGGTTTCGAAACGCGTTCTCGTGGTGGAGGACAATCTCGTGAACCAGAAAGTGGCGGTGCTGACCCTACAGCGGCTGGGCCACAGCGTCCACCTGGTTGACAATGGGGCGAAAGCCGTCGCGGCGGTGCAAGCAGAATCCTTCGACATCATTCTGATGGATCTGGAAATGCCGGTCATGGGCGGGATCGAAGCGACCCTGGAGATCCGGAAAATTCCAAGCCCGAAGAACCCGAATCTGCGCATTGTGGCGATGACCGGTCACGTTTTTGACGAAATGCGCCAGCGCTGCCACGAATCCGGCATGGATGGATTCATCCCCAAGCCATTTAATTTGAGCGACTTGAAGGCAGCGCTCGATAGTTAATTGGTGACAATGTGAGAGGCGACTTGCAATCTCGGCTGATTCGCGTTGGGATATCAGGATGAAGCCCGTTCTCCTTGCCGTATGTGTCCTCGCCGCGCTAGTCGTGGTTCTGGCGCTGATGACCAACCGCTTCCCCTTCTCAAAACCGCCCGTTTCCGAACTCTTACCCGTCGCAGGAACGCCCTCTCACCTCGAAAAAGGCGGCTCCAGCCCGATCAAGAGCAACGACCCCAAGCGAGCGACCAAGGCAGCCACGCGGGTCACTCCTCAGCTGAAAGCGGACCTTTCCAACATGGGGCTGCGATTCGGCAGTCCCATCTTCATCCGGATCTTCAAGGAAACCCGGGAATTGGAGCTGTGGGTGAAGGGTTCGGGCGAGAAATTCGAGTTGTTTCGCTCCTACCGGATTGCGGCGATGTCAGGCAGGCTGGGTCCAAAAACGAAAGAAGGCGATTACCAGGCCCCCGAGGGGTTCTACTTCGTCACGAGCAAGCGCTTCAACCCCTACAGCAACTATCACCTCTCTTTCGACATCGGATATCCCAATTCCTACGATCGCTCCTTAAAGCGAACCGGGAGCCTGATCATGGTCCACGGGAAAGCGGTTTCGATCGGATGTTTTGCGATGACCGATGCCTCGATCGAGGAAATCTACACACTCTCTCAAGCCGCGCTCAAGGGAGGGCAGAGCTTTTTTCGGGTCCACGTGTTTCCCTTCCGGATGACGGAGAAACGGATGACCGAAGCAGCCGATTCCGAGCACATCCCCTTCTGGGAAAACCTTCGCGAAGGCTACTTGGCATTCGAAAAGACAAAGATTCCTCCGAACGTGACCGTCAGTGGGAAACGCTATCGCTTCGCATCCGAATAAGACCGGGAAAAGCCTTTACCGCTTGACGTTAAAGGCGGTAATCAACTCTTGATCGCGGAGAAACAGCTTCCCATTGATGACAACAGGGTGGCTCCAGATCTTGCCTTGAGGATTCCGATTGGGGGACTGGTCCTCCAGGATGAATTGGCCCTTCTCATTGTATCCCTCGGGGGTGACTTCGACCAAAAGGACCGCGCCATCGCTCTCGTTAACGCAAATCATCATCCCATCGACGACGTGGAGGGCTCCCTTTTGAGTGAATTGATTTTTTTCGTTCCAGACGACATCCCCGGTCTCCCAACTCTGGCAGACCAAGCCGCCTCCATCCGAAAACCCATAGAGATAGCCGCCCACTTTCACGACTCCACCGTGGTGATTCTTCATGTCGGTGTTATCCCAGACATCGACGGCTCTACCGTCTTCAATTCGTACCTTCTTGCTCCCCGCACCGTAGCCGGAAGTGATATAGACTTCGTTTCCGAAGACGATTGGCGTCGGGATCACCGCCGTTCGACCGCGAGGCCATTCGGAGCTCCAAATCATGGCACCCGATTCGGCATCGACGCCCACGAGGAGTTTTTCGAAGAACTTGATGTATTGACGGGTACCCTCGATCTCGGTAACAAGGATCGTGGCGTATTCCGCTGGGCCAGCACCGGAGATGTCCGTCTCCCAAATCGATTCTCCGGTCATCTTATCCAACGCAATGATGGAAGATTGATCCCCACCCGGAGCAATCATGACCTTATTTCCATCGATGAGGGGCGATTCCGAGTATCCCCAGCCGCCACTTCTCCCGCTGAAATCTGAGTCGAGATTCTTCGACCACTTTTCTTTGCCATCGGCAGCGCTGAGACAGGCGAGGGTCCCTTTCGGCCCTAAGACGTAGAGATGTCCATCGCTGTAGGTGGGGGTACTGCGCGGTCCCCCTCCCCAACCGGCATTGTAGCCCCTGGCGTCATCGTTCCCGATTTCGGTGGACCAAGCTTCTTTGCCGGTCTGCTCATCCAAAGCAATGACGAAAAGATCACCGCCACGGGTCCCCAAGGTAAAGAGCTTTCCATCAGCGAACGAAAAGCTGGAGTAACCCAATCCCGCATCGTCGTAGGTCCAAAGTTTCGACGGACCACCCTTCGGCCATTCCTTCAATATTCCCGTTTCCGGTGAAATCCCATCCTGATTGACGCCCCGCCACTGTGGCCAGCCTCCTGCCCCTGACGAACTTCCAGCTCCCTTCGCCAGCTGCTCCTTGATGAAGGCTTGGTCATCGAGACTCAGTGAGGCGATCGGAACGGCGTATTCTCGCCCGCTCGACTTCAATTTCACGTTGGTTCCGGAAACCCCGGCAAACTCGGCGACGATCGTCTTGCCGGTGGCGGATTGAGTCCAGGTTCGGGCGAAGGAGAGGGCCGCGAACGCAAAGAAAAGTGCGGTGATGAGGATGGAGGTCTTTTTCATGAAAAGGGAGTAGCTTCGAGCGACTTCGGCATCGGGCCGATGGCGAATGTTCAATTTCACCATGGTATAACGTCGAATTCTCCGAATTTCTTCCCAGAAATGAGGCAAGTTCGCAAGCTTTTCGACGGATCAGCGCTCCCTATTGCGATTCGAGCTGAACTTCGATCACGAACGCGCGATGGTCGGAGCCCGCGTAATCCAACGGAATTCGCCGAACGACCCGGAATTCGTCCGAAACCAACTGGTGATCGCAGGGAATCCCCAGGAACGGAATCGGTAAGGGACGCCAACTAGGGAGGAGTGGGGTGACCACGCTTCGTAAGCCAGAGTCCGTCAAGAGCTTGCGATAGGCCGCACTCCAAGGCGTCGCGTTGAAATCGCCACAGACCAGCACGGGCGAATCGTGAAGCCGAACCGATCGGGCAAGCGATTCCAGATGCCAGTTGCGGACTTCCCAGAGATCGCGAGCCACTGGCGGAGGAGGATGGGTCCCAATCACAACGACGCGTTCGCCATGGAAATCGATTTCCGCCGTGATCGAAGGCAGATCCCAACCGCTAAAATCCTCGATCTTCTGGTCGATCACCGGAAAACGGCTCAGGAGCATGATTCCGAAGTTCGATTCCCGCGCCTCCGAGATATCGAACTGGTATTCGTCAAACAACTCCTTCAAGGCCTGCTGCCACCCCGCCGTCACTTCCAACACTACAACCACATCCGCATCAGCTTCCCGGATCTGGCGAACGACCGCGTCTTGGTCCTGGCTGTTGTAGCCGACGTTGTGGGCAAAGACGCGCAAGGTCGGTTGGTCCGAAGAAGCCTTCGCCCGAGGTGCGACGTTGAAAAGCGGGGGAACGACGAGAATCAAAGAAACAACGGCCCCGGCTGTTGCCAGCCAACCGGTTTTGAAGCGTTTCCAAAGAAAAAATGCCGCCGCCAAGACCAGGAAACCAAAGGCCAGATGAGCCCGGAGATGGGCCATCAAATCCCCAAACCACCAAACTCGCTCCAGCAACCCGACCGCGAGCACGATGAGACCGGGCGGAATCCATCGAGCAACGACTTCAGGCGAAAGGATTTTGGAGAAAACCACGCGCCAGCCTAGCGTGAAACCGGGGATCGGAAACGCCAATTTCCAGGTTCGAGCAAAGACACTCCCCGGAAAGCCTCCATTTTTCGAGTTTCGCAATGAGGAAGCCGTGTCTAAGATCCGCCCATGTCTTTTTTACAGCAACTTGTCGATACCTATGGCGGCCAGGTGAGCAGCGCCCTTTCCCAGAAACTTGATATCCCTGAGTTCGAAGCTTCTGAAATGCTCCCGAAAGTCGCCCCTCTGATCCTCGGCGGACTGGCGGCGAAAGCCCAAAAAGACGGAGCCGAAAGCGTGGAATCCTTGATCGACGAACATGGCAATGAAGCAGCTCTCGAAAACGTGGGTCAGGCGATGGACGAGGCGGTTGGAAGTTCGAACGATATTCTGAAATCTCTCATGGGCAGCGGAATGGCCGGACTTCTCGGCGGTGGAGGCCTCGGTGGGTTGCTTGGCGGTGGTAGCGGCGGCGGCATCATCGGTCAGATTCTCGGCCAGCATCTCGGGATCGATGGTGAAAAGGCGACCAAGGCGGTTTCGATGATTGCGCCCTTACTTCTCGGGGCCTTGGCCAAGAAAAAAAGCGAATCCGGCGGTGGGATGGAGGCGGTGTTGGGAATTCTTGACGAAGATGGCGACGGAAACGCGATCAATGATTTGGCCGGCAAATTTCTGGGCGGTGGTGGCTTGGGAGGCGCATTGGGCAATCTTTTCGGCAACAAATAGCCTTCGTTGCCCAGCATGAACTCCACATCGATCAAAGGCCTCGTTGCCGTTTTGGCCTTGACCACCGGTTTTGGCGTCAGCTCGAGCCAGGCGGAGGAACCGGGACGTTTTGTCCTGGAAGCGCGGGCCAGCGAGTTAGACTCGCGAGCCAAAGAGCATCCGGAAATCGGCTTCATTTTTTCGAAAGACGGCAAGCCGCAGGATCTCCAAGTCGCCAGTGTCGATACTCGCGTCGAGCCCAAAGGCCAGCTCGTGATCTGGCTGATGAGCCACAATGAGCAGTTGTTCGATCGGCTCAACCGTTACGGGCTCCACGCCATCCAGCCCCATTATGCGAACCGCTGGTTTTCGCTGGTGTGTCAGGAAAAACCGGTGGGGGAACACTGCCGCGGCAATGTCCGATTGGAAGCGGCGACGGGCGAGGACGTTAGTTCCGATGTCAGTATTCCTCAGCCGGACGGGATGATGGAGCGCAGTCGCCAATTCCTCATTTGGTTGGCGAAGGAAAATCCGGAGGGAAATTGGGGACAGTTTCTCACCGAAGACCAGAGCGCGATCCGCTGGGAGAAGGTGATCATGGCAGGCAGTTCCCACGGATCAACGACAGCAGCACGCTTCGCCAAACATCAGAAAGTGGCCCGCGTGGTGATGCTCTGTGGCCCCCGCGACAACTACCAAATCTGGCAAGCGCTTCCTTCTGCGACCCCGGCGAATCGCTACTTCGGATTCAGTCACGTGTTGGATGGAGGATGGACGGCGGATCACTACTGTCGCTCCTGGGAACTGCTCGGACTTCACGAATTTGGTCCCATCGTCTCGGTAGAAGAGGCGGAGGCACCATTCGAGAACAGCCGAAGGCTGACTTCTGCGGCGGACGTCGCGAACGATCCTAAGCGCGCCCACTCTGCGGTAACGCCCGGAAAATCCTCGCCTAAAAATGCCGAGGGCGAACTGCTTTACGAACCCGTCTGGCGTTATCTCTTCACCCACCCTGTCGATGCAACCGGAACAGCCGTTCCGGCGGATGATCGCTGCGAAAAGGATCAACGCTGAATCCTGTGAACTTGTTTCAATGGTCGCGCAGCGTCGCCGCAAGTGAGACGGAATCCTGGGAAACCCGTCTGCTGCTTGAGGGCCACACCCAGTTCGTTTGCACCGAACAACCCGGGCGAAAAACACAGATCGAGGCTTTCTTTGACTCCAAAACCGAGGCGGAAGCGTTTCGACGGGAATTTGGTGGCGAGGTTCGCCCCTTCGCGGTGCAAAATTGGGCCGCGTTAGGCACTGCGGGTTCTACTAGAAAGACCATCCGGATTCGTGACCGCCTCATTCTGGCGCTCGATCAAGATCCCGAGTTCCTCGCCGAACTTCGGGAGCAGTTTCCCCGTCGCGAGATCCTCTGCTTCCCACCGGAAATGGCGTTTGGTACCGGCGATCACCCTACCACGGCGACCTGCCTCCGCTTTCTTTGCGACGTCAGTCGATCCTTGCCTCGAGATCGCTGGAAGCTGCTGGATTTGGGGACGGGAACCGGCGTCCTTGCGATCGCGGCCTGTCGGCTCGGCGCGATCCATGCAGTTGCCTCCGATTTCGACCCGAAAGCGATCGAAGTCGCCCGCGCCAGCATGCAGCGCCACGATCTGGACGAAAGCCGAATCGAACTCCGCGAAGAAGACGTCCTCACCTGGCGGCCCTCACTCCGCTACGAAGTCGTTGCCGCCAATCTTTTCAGCTCCATCCTCATCCGCATTTTGCCGAAGATTCGCCGCTCCGTTCGCGCGAACGGTTGGGTCATCCTTTCGGGGATTCTGCGGGAGCAATCGGCGGAAGTGAAAGCGGTGGCTCGCGAAAATGGGTTGAAGCTGGAACGCAAGGTTCAACGCGGGAAATGGGTTGGGATCTTGGCGCGTCCAGCCTGAAGCGGTGAAGGCATAAGTTGACCCACCGAATTCCGTTTCCAGATTGGAGGTAGCCCGGTTCCGCCGCTTTCCCTTTCGTGGCCCTGACAAACCACCGCTCGCGGAACGCATTTCCTCAGTTCTTTCCCTTGCGTGAGGGCACATTCTGCGTAAGAACATGAGCCCGTCATTTCCGGGAACCGGAGCCATCACCGTTTTGTTTCTCGAAATGCGGGAACCACGGTAAACATGCAACTCACGGACACGGTCAGCACCTCTCTCCCGGGCTTCTTCTGCGGCATTGAAAGGTGTTTCCTTCGACTCACGTCTTGCGGCCCTGTTTTCGCCACCTTTCACCTTTTTCCACGCCAACCTTCAACGAACGCCTGAACATGGATCTCGTAGCCGACCGTATCAAAAATCTCTCTGAGTCGATGACTCTTTCGATCACCGCCACCGCCAAGCAAATGTATGATGACGGCATCGACGTTTGCAGCTTTGGAGCCGGCGAGCCGGATCAGGGCACGCCCCAATTCATCAAGCAAGCCGCTATCGATGCGCTGGAGGCAGGGAAAACACGCTATACCCCTTCCTCCGGAATTCCCCAACTGCGGGAAGCCATCGCGGAGAAGTTTCTCCTCGATAACAACATCGAAGTCGATCCCAGTCAGGTGATCGTCAGCTGTGGAGCCAAGCACAGCATCTTTAACGCGATGATGGCGGTTTGCGATCCCGGTGACGAGATCATGATCCCCGCCCCTTACTGGACCAGCTACCCGGAAATGGCGACCTGCGTCGGAGCGGAGTCCAACATCATCGAGACGAAATTCGAGAATGGCTGGAAGCTGACCGCCGAAGAGTTCGACGACGCGATGACCGCGAAGACGAAAATGCTCATTCTCAACACGCCGAACAATCCGACCGGCGCAGTTTACTCGAAGAAAGAACTCCAGGAGATTGGGGAAGTCGCCGCCGCAGAGGACATCGTGATTCTGTCCGATGAGATTTACGAAAAGCTCATCTATAACGAGAAAGAGCATTGCAGCATCGCTTCCCTGAGTAAGGAGCTGGCCGAACTGACGATTACCATCAACGGTTTCAGTAAGGCGTATGCCATGACCGGCTGGCGCTTGGGTTACCTCGCGGCTCCCAAGGCCATCGCGAAAGCAATCTCGACGATCCAGAGCCACACGACTTCGAACCCGACTTCCTTCGCCCAGTGGGGTGGTCTAGCCGCGATCAAAGCGGACCAAACCTTTGTCAGTGACATGCGCGACGAGTTCGACATGCGCCGCCAATACATGCTGAATCGCCTCCAGGGCATCAACAACATCCGCGTGATGGAGCCAGAGGGCGCCTTCTACTTCCTCGTCGATACGTCACCGATGGAAATCAAGTCCGTCAATCTGGCGGAGAAACTTCTAAGCCGCTACCAGGTCGCCGTTGTCCCGGGAATCGCCTTTGGGAACGACCACAGCCTGCGTTTCAGCTACGCTACCGGTTTGGACGTGATCAAGCGCGGCCTCGACCGCTTCGAGGAATTCTGCCTCTCTCATTAAAGCGGATCAACGACAGCACTTCAGCAATTCAGCAATTCAGCACTTCCACGCCGAAGTGCCCTGAGATCTGGAAAACCGGTGAACGATCTCGCGGGAAGCAGTCAATCTCGACTTTGGTTGACCTGCCCCTGATCCAAAACCACCTCAAAAACATTCTGATTTATAAAAATTATGAATATTTTTGATTTTGCGATCAGGTGGTGATAATTTCGGCGCTATGAAGCGTAACTTCTCCACGGTCTCTCTCATCTTCGGGTGTCTTGTCTTAGCGGGTCTTTTTCGCCAGTCGGCGGATGCGGCTGCCATTTATCAGGAAGAAAACTACGGCGCGGCCTGGAGAAGCTTTTCGGTTTACTCGCCCAGCGCCAGCCCGGCGGTGAATACCTACAGCATGAAGTTCGCTACCGGGATTCAGGTTTCGGGCGATCGTGTGCAGTTGGTCGACAATCGAGGCAAGTTTGTTCGCAACGGCCTTTCTCAACCGATCACTCCAGCTTCGTACCAGAAAGTTGACCTCCGCATTCGCGAGAAACCCCAAGTGCGTGGATCGAACAATCGTCACATGTTCGCCCGGACGAATTCCGTCAAACCAACGAAGCGGGTCAAGGTTCCCGTGATTGGCCATGCGGGAAGATTCGTCGGCAAGCTCTTCGGCAAATCAAAGCGCAAGTTCGCCTGAGCTTTTTTTGCCGCTTCAACGCAAGTGCTCCTGAGGGGTGCGTCTCCTAGGGTAAAGTCCCGATCTACGGGATCTTAACCCTACCTACCCAACCCTCATGAAAGTCTTTGCCCTAACAGCTGTTTCTCTTCTCGTCGCATCTGCCGTTCTCATTCCGACCAGTGCTTCGGCTCAACATTCCCGGAAAGTCGTGGGTCACTGCAACGTCTGCCGCCAGCCCGTTTTTGCCTATCCCCGCGTGATTGGCTACGATTCTTGCCGCCGCCCCGTCGTTCGGTGGATCTCCCAACCACACAGCCGCTGCTCTTCCTACCGCAGCCGCAGCCCTTACAGCTCCTACAATAGCTACGGGCGCGGAAGCTCCTGCAATCAGTCCAATTCACGCTACTACAATTCTCCGTATCGTAGCCGGGACAACGTTTCCATCCGCTTTAACTTCGGTCGGTAAATTCCCGCTGAAGCACAGCCCTTTCATAAGGGACGAAGAGTGGTTTCCCCGCCATTCTTCGTCCTTTTTTTGTCTGGCCGGGATTATAAATCGAGAAATCGATTATAATCGCAGACAAAGCTCGGTTTCTGCAACGATCCTTAAGTATGGAGATTCTCGATCAACTTGCCGTCGCTCTCGGATTTGCGACTCTCGCTGGACTCAATCTGTATCTGACCGCGTTCGTGACCGGGCTGGCGGTGAAGATGAACTGGTTGGTCCTCGCTCCTCGTTACGAAGAGCTTTCGATTCTCGGTAACGACACGGTCCTCGTGGTTGCCGGAGCCCTCATGGTCGTCGAAGTGATGGCCGATAAGATTCCCTGGGTCGACAGCGTCTGGGATTCGTTTCACACCTTAATTCGCCCCGTCGGCGGTGGATTGCTCGCGATTTCGACGCTGGGAACGGTCGATCCGGAGTTTCAAGTTATCATCGGCCTAGTCGCCGGTGGCGCGACGATGGTCAGCCACGGTTTCAAAGCCGGAACCCGCCTCGTGATCAACAATTCGCCGGAGCCGGTCTCCAATGCCGCTGCCAGCATGATTGAAGACGTGGCAGTGGTCGGTGGTTTAGCTCTCATGTCCGTTTCTCCACGAACCATGGCAGTGGTCTGTGTGATCTTCCTCGCCGTGGCCCTGTTCGCCTTCCCAAAACTGTTCCGCAGAATTCGCGGATTCTACTGGCTCTTGTTTCAGAACCTCTTCGGCGGCGAGCGCAAGGAACTGGGACACACGCTCAGTCCGGAAGAAGACTTGGCATTGCTGGAACAAGCCCCCAATTCCGAAGTGCTCTGGAGCGCTCAAGTGCTGACTGGAAAATCGAAAGGCCTCACCGGCGTCAAGCCCTGGCTCTTTGGACGACTGGTGGTGCTGCGGGGCGACCGTTCCCGACTCTTCTTCATCGGTCGGAGCTGGCGTCAGCATTTCTGCGTCGAACTCACCGGCACGGATCTCCAACTGGGACATGAGCCCGGATTGCTGAGCGAACACATTCTGATCTATGATCGTGGAGGAAGCTTCCGCGGATCCTTCCGGATGCCACGCAGCCAGGCAGAACTGGCCAAACGGGTTCTCGGAGCGCTGCGCGAGTTTCTCGCCGCATCGAAGGCCAAAGCGCTGCCTGCACCCGGAGTTTAGTGTATCCCGTCCAACAGATTGCACATTCCGGCAATTTTAGAAGATAAGAGGATTTTGCCGCTGCGCGGTTAGGTTCGGATGAATCTCGCCTTTTCCACCATTTCTGCGTTGCTCGTCAGTCACGAAGCTCGCTTCGTTCCTTCCT
>CAYGQD010000005.1:49794-81960 GCA_964351855.1 uncultured Verrucomicrobiales bacterium | reverse complement strand
CTCCAATTTGGGGAGCAACTGGGCATTCATGCGCACGTGATTCACTCCCATCCAACGTTCGAACGCAGGGTGGGGCGTGTCATGAAAATCGACCACCGCGATTTGGCCTCCCGGCGCTAGATCCTTTTCCGCCGCTTCGATCGCGGCTTCAAAACCGGGGTTGAACATGCTCAAGGCATAGGAAAAGAGAATCAGGTCAAAACCGGATTCGCCGCCAACAGGCTCATCGTAAGCCGCGTTGAGCAATTCGATGGGAGGATCGTTGGTTTCCGCCCGGCGTCTTGCCACGCGCAACATGTCCTTGGAAAGATCCAGTCCCGTAATGGTTGAATTCGGGAAACGCGAAGCGATCGCGGTCAGATTCCTTCCCGTGCCACATCCGACCTCAAGAATTCGGTTGGGCTCACCACTGACGTTGGTCAGAATCGCATTCCGCCCGAAAAGAAACGTCCACCGGGTGGCGTCATAAATCGCGGAATGGAAGCGGTAATAATTTTCAATGCGGCTCGGCTGATCCGCTTCTCCGATCGCAGAATCATTCATAGAACCGTCGCAAGATGGAAACTTCCATAGGTTCCCACCCGGTCAATGTAGTGAAGGGGCGTCGTGATTTCCGGGTGGAACTGCAAGCGTCGGGTGACGGATTCGGGAATGAAATCGATGTTCATCGCTGCGCTGCGAAGAAGGATTTTCGTCCCGGGACGGCTGTTCTTGAAAATGAGCTCCCATTCTTCGAGAAGCGCCTCATAGTCGTGCCAGGCGAGCCAGTCGAGATGGTCGAGCAAGACGAAGTGGCTGTACTCGCCGGGGTTCTCTCGGAGGAAGTTGGAGATGGTTCCGGTGTAGGGATTGATGCGATCCAACCGATTGCGAAGTGGCTCTAGATTCGCCTGCTTTAAATATTCCGGACAGCAATTCAGGGAATAGGAACCCGTGATGTAGACTCGCCAGAAATAGTTGTCCCGAGCTGGCAGTTGAGTGAGGACGTGGCGAAGTTTGTCTTTCACGTAGCTTTCCTGACCGCCGGGATAGTCGTTTTCGATCAACTTCACTTGGGGCCCGGGAACGCCCAGCAGCGTCATGATCGTTTTCCGGCGAATCATCCAACTCGAGATTCGTCCCCAAATCTTCGGCTCCATCAATTCAAAGACGTCGCGCTGCTGATCCAGTGTGGCCGAATCCAGAATGCTGAGAGCGAAGTTTTTGATGTTCGGTTTCGCTCGAAACAGCGCCACTCCCATGAGCCAGGCAGCGGTTCCAGCGGCTCCCTGGTAGTAAAAGGACTTCTTCGCGCTGTTGGGATCGAAGAATCCGTCGTTCCGATTCCAGAACCCTTGGGCCCATTCCGGGAGTTGGGGAATTACCTCCTGGAAAATCTCGCGGTAATTTTCATGTGACCCGATTCCGAACATCTCGAAGAGATCGGGGAAATTGCCCCGCTCGATCATCTTCATCTTCAGCTGAAGGAGCGCGTTTTGGCGGTAATTGACATCCACCGTGTGGATCTTCGCCGGTTGATCCAGCAGGTAATCCAGCGCGTTACATCCGGCGCTCGTGATCATGACGACTTCGCTATCCGAGTCCAGTTCCATCACCTGCCGATCGAGTCGCGGATCTTCCCAGCAGGAGTTGTAGATCAGGCGACTGCCATGAACGTGGTGAAACATCAGTTCCCCGGCAGCCTTAAAGAGCTGATTGGAGACGCTTTCCGCCTCGGCGGGTCGAGATTGATCAGTGGCCATAACTTACGATTCTCTTGGAACGAAAACTCCTACACAAATGGTAACATGTGAGGATTTCGCCATGAACCATCTCCTTTCAAGCGAAAGATTTGGATTCCGGCAATTCTAAAATGCGAAAAGATGGGGACTAAGAGTCCTCCAAGAGCCTTTTGAGCATGGATTCCGGGCTCTTCATGAAGCGCTCAAAAGGAAAACGCTTCGGAGTAAAGCGCTACTTCCCGGGTGAGGGCAACCGCAGCCGAATCGGGCCTTTCACCTTTGTTGGATCAGGAACGATTTGACCGCGTTGACAGATTTCCAATCGCCCCTGTTGAACGAGTTCGACTGCAACTGAGCGGGTCAGCTCCATCTGGTCGCGCCAATCGTCGGTGGCCGCTTTTCGGGCCGCCTCACTGGGGCAGATCGTTGCGCCGGGGGCCCGAGCCGCGAGCAGTTCGAAGATGGCGATCTCCATGCGTTCGTTCATACCTGGCGCAAATCATTGATCCATCGCTGACGTTCCGCGGATTGTTGGCTCGGATCAGGGAGTCTGAGGAGGTAGGACGGATGAACCGTGGCGATGACCTGTTCCGCGAGATCACAATTGCTGACCACGCCGCGTTCCTGAAGCAGTTTGAAGTCCGGGCGAATCAACGCTTTGGCAGCGGTGGCCCCGAGACAGACTACCGTTTTGGGACGAACCTTGAGAATTTCTGCCAAAACCCAGGGCCGACACGTGGCGATCTCCGTCGCATCCGGATTTTCGTGAAGCCGCCGTTTTCCGCGTCGCGTCCACTTGAAGTGTTTGACGATATTCGTCAGGTAGATCTCGGCGCGATCGATGCCCAGTTCGATCAACGCTTGATCGAGAAGCTGTCCGGCGGGGCCGACGAAGGGCTCTCCTTGAAGGTCTTCCTGATCGCCGGGTTGCTCACCCACAATCATGATTTCCGCGCCAATCGGGCCAACGCCAAAGACGGTCTGAGTGGCTCGTGCACAGAGTTCGCATGCGCGACAGTTCAGCGCCCGGGAACGGATTTCAGACAGCGGGATCTCCTCCGCTTGTCGAAGCACTTCGACCGGATCGACGGGCGAGACCTCAGGCTCCGGATCCGGGACGCCGATCGGAATGCGCTCCGAAACGTGGGCCTTGGGACTGGACGGAGCCTCGACCATATTCCCCATGCGAAGAGATGCCCGGGAGGTGAGTTCAGCGATGAGCGGCGCTTCCGGCAGATTCTTCCAATACTTCTTCGGCATCTCCGATTGCATCGCCTTGAGCTTGAGTCGGGCCGGATTGAAAATGTGCCGGTAATAAGTCCTCCAGTAGTCATCGAGGGAATCTTCACTTGGGGCGTCGGCCCTCGAAACGCCTTTGGTGAAGGTGAGTGCGTCCCCATTCCAATGCGCGGAGTGATCTGGCGTCAGGATCGACCAGTCCATTCCGGCGAAGCGTTTCGCAAAAAACGGCGCGGTCAGCTCCACGATGTGATGTTCTGGCTCGAACCACGCTGCGAATTGTTCCCGATGCGTTTCTTCGTCGATCCCCATTTTCCGAAACCGGACAAAGGCTTTCATCTTGTGGCGATCGCGACGCACTGCCGCGGAATATTCCTGAAGCCGGTTCACGTCGGAATCCGTGGCAATTTGAAGGAGTTGACGCTCGTTTCCTCGAGAAATGCGCCAGGCGACGCGATACAGCAGGGCCCAGCGTTCCGGAGCGCGATGACAAGCAACTAGCTCGGCGAGATCGAGGAATCGCCGGGGAATCCGTAACGGCTCCGTCGGAATCGGAGTGCGCTCCGTTTCATCCGCGGCAAACAAGCTTCCGCCTTCGGTCTCCCAGAGAATTTCTTCGGGCGGAATGGACTGAGCAAGGAGGAGTCGGGCGCGATCTCGCCAAGCGACAAAGCGTGGCTCGATTTCGACCGTCCTCATACCTCCCCGGTGAGAGAGGAAACTTTCGCCTCTCCAAAGCTGAATTCGAGTTGGGCTGGCTTTGGCGCGAGGCTCTCTCTCAATCGATCGGCATCAAGTCCAAGCCGATGGGGATGATGATCTCGAACGATCACAAAAGGGAGGCACTTTTTCAGGGAAATCCGCAGCTTGCGCAAATCATCGAGCCCGAGCAGCAACCAGCGGCGGATGTTCAGGATGCGATCGACCGAGCGGACGCCGATCCCCGGAATCCGGAGCAGTTTCTCTTTCGGGGCCGAGTTGACATCGATGGGGAAGTCGCCCCGATTGCGCAGCGCCCAGGAAAGTTTGGGATCAATATCGAGATCCAGATTCGGAAGATTACCAGGGGCAATTTCTTCGACCGCGTAGCCATAAAATCGGAGCAGCCAATCAGCCTGGTAAAGCCGGTGTTCACGAACCAGCGGAGGAGATTTCAGCGGGAGGATGGGGGACGCGCTCGGAATCGGGCTGAAGGCGGAATAGTAAACTCGCTTCAACTGATAAGCGCCGTAGAGCACATCCGAACGCTGAAGAATGTCGCGATCGGGGGTTTCATCTGCACCGATGATCATCTGGGTGCTTTGGCCGGCGGGGGCAAAATGACGTCGCTTGCGATCGGGACGACAACCCGCTTTGCGATCGCTTTTTCGCTCATCTTTGTCGGCATCGATCTGTTGCCGGATGCCAGCCATGGCCTGCTGCGTCCGTTTCAGGTTTTTCTCGGGAGCGAGCCGATCGAGACTTTCTTGCGAGGGAAGTTCCACGTTGATGCTGATCCGGTCCGCGTAACGCCCCGCCTTGTCGATCAGCTCCTGGGAAGCTTCCGGAATCGTTTTGAGATGAATGTAGCCGCGAAACTCGTGATCAATCCGCAAGCGCCGCGCGACTTCCACCACTTGTTCCATGGTGAAGTCAGGATTGCGGACGATGCCGGAACTGAGGAACAACCCTTCGATATAGTTCCGCTTGTAGAAATCCATCGTCAGAGTGACGACTTCGTCGATGGAGAAGCGCGCACGCTGAACGTCGCTGGAACGCCGGTTGATGCAGTAATGGCAATCGTAGATGCAGGCATTGGTGAGGAGAACCTTGAGAAGGGAAATGCAGCGACCATCCGGCGCATAGCTGTGGCAGATGCCTGATCCACCGGCAGAACCAATCGCCGTTTTGCTGCCCGAAGAATCTCGCCGATTCGAGCCGCTGCTCGCGCAAGAGGCATCGTATTTGGCCGCGTCAGCGAGGATGGCGAGTTTTTCGAGGAGGTCCATGTTGATCTACGTGTTCAAATGAACGCAGGATATCCGGCTTCTCCGAAACGTCAACTAACCTTAGCAAATTCGGTAACCCGATCAGTTCGCCAGGCGGATGAGCACCTCGTTCCGGCGCAGTGGTGGAGGGGTGAAGGGAGGATCGTATCCTGCGGAGATGAACTTCCCTTGAGTCTTGAGACCCTGTTTCGCGACCCACTCGCCAAGAGTTTCCTCGGCGCTGTTTCGCCGATTCTCTTTCCAGCTTCCGCTGTAGCGATAGACGGCAAATTTACCTCCGGCCATGGTTCCCAAAGCCAGTTGGTCCGAGTTCGGCTGAGGCGCTCCCTCGGCAGCGACTTCCTTTGGAACGACGAAGCTCATCTCCCCATCGCCATCTCCCGACATAAAGACCGGCGTCGTCATGGCGATTTTCTGGTTGTCCTCGTTCCCTTTCGCGATGTAGCCGAAGAGCTTCATGAACGAGTCGTCCTCGTTGGGATTAGAGCTTTTCATCGGCGTCGAAACCACGGTCATGTCCGGGTATTGACGCACTTCGAACGAGCCGTCTTCCTGCAGCACGGAATATTCGGGAGATTCGTAGGCCAGTCGAGAAGTCGCACACCCAGCGACGACGAGCGCAACAAAAAGGCAGAGTCCGGTGAGCAAGAGGGCAATTTTCATCATAGGAGGTTACGTGAGGATAGCGGATTTGGATTTTTCATCGTCTTGCGGTTCTTCCGGTTCGGTTTTCGAGACGATGCACCCGGTTTGATTCGTAGCGCTCTTCGATGAGCGCTTGTTCCATTCTGTTCCCGTTTCAGCTCTTTGATCCTCACCCCGCGCTTCAGAAAGGCCGGCCAGTGGTGCTAATCGAAGACAGTCTCCTCTTTGGCGATCCCCACGTCGAGATCCATTTTCACCATCAGCGATCAATTCTCCTGCGGGCGGCAATGCAGGCGTTTGCGGAGAAACTGCGGAAACGCGGCTATGAGATTCACTATCGGGAATTTCAGGAGGGGGTTGTGATCGGCGATCATTTGCGAGCACTGGCGGAGTCTGGATTCGATGAATTTCACCACTGCGAGACAACGGATTTCCTCCTCAATAAACGCCTTCGTCGGTTCCGGGAAACATCGGGTCTCAAGTTCCAGACCTACGATTCGCCAATGTTTCTCACGCCGCGAGATGTCCTCGACGCACATTTTCAAAGCGGAAAGCGCCCGTTCTTGGCGAAATTCTACGAAGGTCAACGGAAGCGGATGGGAGTGCTAGTCGATACCGATGGGGAACCGACGGGAGGAAAGTGGAGCTATGACGACGAAAACCGAAAGTCGATGCCAAAGAAAGGACTCGAGGTCCCAAAGAATCCCGGGATCGCCCCGACCAGTAAAGTGGGGGACGTGATTCGCTCCGTGAAAGAACAGTTTCCGCACGGCTATGGGAACGCAGATGGATTCGCCTATCCGGTGACGCACGAGGGCGCGCTCCAGTGGTTCGAGCGATTCCTCGAAGAACGCTTCCACCAATTTGGTCCCTATGAAGATGCGGTTAGTCATCGCGAGCGGGTTCTCTTCCACAGCATTCTCACCCCGATGCTGAACATCGGTCTCCTCACCCCACAACAGGTTCTCGACCGCGCCCTCGAATTCGCCAGCCAAACCAAGGTCCCGCTCAACTCTCTGGAAGGATTCGTTCGCCAAATCATCGGCTGGAGGGAATTCATGTTGGGTGCGTATCAGCATCTTGGTGTGAAGTGTCGAACTACCAATTTCTGGGGATTCGAAGATCGCCCCATCCCTGCCAGCTTCTACAATGCCACTACCGGGATTGATCCGATCGATTGCGTGATTCAGCGGGTGCTCGATCACGGTTACTGCCATCACATTGAGCGGCTCATGATCGTGGGAAACTTCATGCTGCTCTGCGGATTCCATCCCGACCGGGTTTACGATTGGTTCATGGAACTCTTCGTCGATGCCTACGATTGGGTCATGGTTCCCAATGTTTATGGGATGAGTCAATTCGCGGACGGAGGCCTCTTCACGACCAAGCCCTACATCTCTGGCTCCAATTACGTCCGGAAAATGAGCGACCATCCGAGGGGGGACTGGTGTGAGGTTTGGGATGGTCTTTTCTGGTCGTTCATCAAACAGCACGAGAATTTCTTCCGCAGCCAACATCGACTCGGAATGATGGTTCGGCAGTTGGAGCGGATGGATGCGGCCAAACTCAATGCGCATCTTCGCAATGCGGAATCATTTTTGAGCGGTTAGGGCTCAGTGAGGAGGAATCTAGGTTTTGTCTAGAAAAATTAGATCCATTGGTCTGATGGTCGCGTAAAGCACTTTGAAATCGACAGCCTGTCTAGTATTTGTCGAAAAACACCTCAACAAAAATCCAACTACAATCCTCATGAAACGTCTCTTCGTAACACTCGCCTCATTCGCTCTCATCGCCGGAGCCAAAGCCGAACATCACAAAGACATTGTCGACACCGCTGCTGGAATCGACGATTTCAGCACGCTGGTCGCAGCGGTCAAAGCCGCCGGGCTCGTTGAAACCTTGAAAAGCGAAGGGCCTTTCACCGTTTTTGCGCCGACGAACGAAGCCTTCGCGAAGCTTCCGGAAGGAACCGTCGAAAACCTCCTCAAGCCGGAGAACAAGGATCAACTCGTCGCGATCCTGACCTATCACGTCGTCGCTGGAAAAGTGTTGGCGGCTGACGTCACCACCGGCAAGGTCGAAACCGTCAACGGCAAAAAAGCCAAGCTGGTCGTCGCTGATGGGAAAGTCATGATCGACAAAGCCACCGTCGTGAAAGCAGACGTCGAAACCACCAATGGCGTGATTCACGTCATCGATTCGGTCATTCTTCCGAAGAAGGCCAAATAAATCTCCTTTGGTTACTTGGTAGTTTGTGGCCGGTCGCTTTTCAGGCGACCGGCCCTTTCCGTTTTCATCCTTCGTTTTTCACCCGACTCTTCGCTCACCAAAACTAACTATGAATCGCAACATTCTCATCGCTGGCGCCGGCTCAGGGATCGGCCAGAAAGCGCTCTCGCTGCTCTCCTCCCAAGACACCCACATCATCTGCGCTTCCCGCAGTCCCGAAGCCATCGAAGCGGCTCCCAATGTGACGGCGGTCTCGTTTGCGGAACTGGAAGCAGGAAACGTGGATCTCCCTGAGAAGCTCGATGGGGCTGTGTATTTTCCGGGAACGATCAACCTCAAGCCGTTTCAGAGTTTGAAAGAGGAGGATTTTCAGAACGATCTCGAAGTGAACTTCATCGGGGCCACTCGATTTCTCCGCGCCGCCTTTCCTTCGTTGAAACGAGCTGATGCCGCATCGGTGATTTTGTTCTCGACTGTCGCCGTCCAGACCGGAATGCCCTTTCATTCCAGCATCGCAGCGGCCAAAGGAGCGGTGGAAGGTCTGACCCGTTCGCTCGCCGCCGAGTGGGCACCGAAAATTCGAGTCAACGCGATTGCTCCATCCCTCACCGATACACCCTTGGCTACACGTTTCCTCGATTCCAACCAAAAAGTGGAGGCCGCCCGGGAGCGTCACCCGCTCAAGCAAGTGGGCGATCCCGCCGATGTCGCGGAACTCGTCAGGTACCTGTTGAGCGATGCTTCCAAATTCATCACCGGTCAGATTTTGAAGATTGACGGCGGAATGTCTGGGGTTCGAACTTTCTAACGTGTCATCGGAATCGAAATCCAACCGCCCGGAGATTATGATCATCGGGGCGGGCCTCGCAGGGTTGAGTTGCGCGATCAAGCTGACCGAAGCAGGCAAGGAGATCCTGATTCTGGAGGCGGATGACGCGGTCGGCGGGCGTGTGCGGACTGATGAGATGAACGGCTTTCTTCTCGATCGTGGTTTTCAAGTCTATCTCGACGCCTATCCCACGGCCGGAACGCTTCTGGCTCTTGGTGCCCTTGAGTTGGGCACGTTTGAACCGGGGGCCTTGGTCCACAAAGGCGGACAATTTCGCCGCATCATGGATGTGTGGCGACGTCCGCAGTGGGCCCCGATCTCTGCGATCCAACCCATCGGCAGTTTGGCAGACAAACTCAAAGTCGCCCAATTACGCATGCGTCTTCTCAAAACCTCGATCGAAGACATCTGGGCGAAGCCAGATCGCCCCACCGCAGACTACCTCCGAGACCTCGGTTTTTCAGCGGGCATGATCGATTCCTTCTTTCGGCCGTTTTACGGCGGAATTTTTCTGGAGCGGGAGCTAGAGACCTCCAACCGGATGTTCGAGTTCACTTTCAAGATGTTCGCCCAGGGATCGGCCACGTTGCCCGCCAAGGGAATGGGGATGATTCCGAAACAGCTCAGCGATCGACTTCCGGCTGGATCGATTCGGCTCAACCAACGGGTCAAGCACGTCCGATCAGGGTTGGTGGAACTCGAGAGCGGAGAGCGAATCGAGGCGAATCAGGTCGTCATTGCGACTGACAGTTCCGCAGCAAACGCCTGGTTAGGTAGGTCGCCGGACGAGACGCGCTGGCAGGCGGTTTCCGCGATCTACTTCGACGCACCAAAGTCGCCACTGCGCGAACCCATCATCGCGTTGAACGGCGAAAAGACGGGATTGGTCAATAATGTCTGTGTCCCCTCCGACGTGCGGGCAAACTACGCGCCGCCAAATCGGGCCCTCGTTTCTGTCTCGGTTTTGGGACAACCGAAAGCCGAAGGTTTGGAGGAAGCTGTCAAAGCTGAGATGAACGCGTGGTTTGGTCCTGAGGTGAATGAGTGGCGACACCTCAAGACCGATCACCTCCGCAAGGCCTTACCGATTCCGTCTCCCGCCGGGCAGTTTCCGAAGCAGGCTTGTGAAATGATCGATGGGTTGGTGGTGGCTGGCGATCATCTCACCTGCGCGTCGATCGAGGGCGCAATTATTTCTGGCTTGGCTGCGGCGGAAGTGGTTTTGGCTAACTTGAAGAACTCATCCAGCGCTGGAGCGCAATGATCACGATTCCAGGATGAATCGTCCACAATACCGTCCGAATCCAATTCGTCTGCACCAGGGAAACGATCGCTTCTCTGGAAAACCCGTTCATGAGGCGGGTATGAAGCGGAACCTGAATCGCAAAGGTGCAAAGCCAGGCCAGTGCCGTGATCACCGCTCCGGCGATCATCCATCCTCGCAGATGTCCCTGATCCCAAAACAGATAAACTCCAAAGAACGAGGCTCCCAATTCAAGAAACATTGGTGGGATCACAATGAACGAGACCCGAGTGCTGTAGCTTTCGTGGTAGCTCCGAAACTGCGACTCGCCAACTTCCAGAAACTGCGGGTAGGTCACAATCTGGACGAACCAAATCACCGCAGCCATCGCTGTGGCAGAAAGCAATTGGGCCAAGAGAGTGTAAAGCTGAAGGTTACTACCAGTCATCGAACTTCAAACGACGGCCATTCTAAAAGAGATTCCAGAAAATGAAACGACTTGCCATCATTGGAGCCGGGCCTGCGGGATTAGCCGCCGCATGGAAACTTCGCCTTTCGGATTGGGACGTCACCGTCTTTGAGAAGAGTCGGGGATTAAGCGGGCGCGCGGCTTCTCGGACCCGACATGGAGTTCGGCTCGATCCCGGGGCGAATTTCATCAAAATGGGATCGCCGGAAATCGAAGATCTTCTCAAGCATCAATTGCCGAGCGACGAACTCGTCGAGATTCCCGGAGAGATCTGGACCTTTGATGAGAAGGGACGAATCCAGCCGGGCGATCCTGCTCAAAACCGTGAGCCAAAGTGGACCTACCGCAGCGGAATCAGCACGCTCGGAAAGCTGCTTGCTGAGGCCGCGCGGTGCGAAATTCGTAGAGAAACCCAAATCGCCCGGATTCACGGTGGAAAGGATGCCTGGGAATTGGAGGATCAAGCCGGTGAGCGCTTCGGGCCGTTCGGTTCGGTCCTGTTCACGCCTCCCGCTCCCCAAACGGTGCGAATCTTGCAAGACAGTGGCTTGGGCGATTTGCCGCTCATTCCCTCCCTGCAACGCGCCGAATACCATCGCCAATTTACCTTTGCTTTCGGTTTTGAAGGGGAGCCCCCTCGTCCGGGAGACTTCCACGCCATGGTGAATCTCGACGGAAAGCATCTCATTGCTTGGTTAGCCTTTGAGAACGACAAACCCGGTCACGTTCCTACGGGGCAAACCGTTGTCAGTGTGCAGATGCAGCCGGACTGGAGTCGACAGCATTTCGAAGATGATCGCAATGCACTCGCGGAAACCGCCGCCCATCATCTGAACCAGCTCTTGGGCTGGGAGGTCGCTCCCGACTGGTTCGACTCCCAACGTTGGAAGTTCGCCCATCCGTTTTCCGCGGCCGATCCCGAGCCATTGCGCTCCTCCGAATCCGATGGACTGTTTGTCGCGGGAGACGCGTTAATCGGCAAGGGGCGGGTCAATCGGGCCTTGGAAACGGGCTTGGAAGTGGCTGAGAGAATCGCAGGTTAGGCGGGTTCCTCGGCTTCCCCGTTGTCGCGTAATCCGCGTAAATGACGCGCAAAGGCACGCATCACCAGGAGATGAATTTGGGCTTGGGTGAATTGATAGATCCACCAGGGAAGTCGGGGCGAGTACTCGTGGATCGCGGCGATGACGGCCTTTCCTTCTTCGACCACGCGAAACTCGAAGCGTCCGTGGGGCAAGGTTTCTGTCCGGGTGAGGAGGCCACCTCGTATGTAAAACACGCGGCGGTATTCGTGATCGCGGGTGAAGTCGGAGGGATGCAGCTCCAGCATGGAAATGCGCGGCCAGCGCCAGAGAAAACGAAGGGTTCCGTCTTCCGACTGTTGGACGTTAATGATGGTGGCGGAGGTTCGGGTGAGCCATTGACCGTAGGCATCTGCGGCCTGCTGGGCACTCCAATGCTTTGGCAAGGGCATCCGCTGAACGGAGCGAACCCGCCGCGCTTCTCGCAGTTTCTTGCGTTTGTGACGACGTTGGCTCGGTTCCGGATAACCGACCGGATTCCCTTCTGCATCGACCGAATCACGAACCGATTCTTCAAAGGGAATCGCGCCCGGCAGCAATTCCTGGAGCAAGGCATTGTCCTTCGCGACCATGCTGTGGCGCAGGCTGGCGAGCAGCGGGTTGACCAAGCGCGGAGAGGTTTGGCTAATCGTCGCGACCCAGAGTTTCGACAGACCAATGAAATTGACCGGCACATCCACGGTTTTGGGTCGCATGCCGAGAACTTCCGCCGATCGCAAAATCATATCGCGATACGTCATCGGCGCGTGGCTGGCGATATCCCAAGTTCCTCCACGAAACCGATCTTCGCTGATGCAGAGTTCAACCGCGCGAGCCACATCTCGAACATCGGTTGATTGGGTCAATTGCCTCGTCCATCGTGGCAACACCATTACGGGAAGACGCCGGACCAATTGCAGAAGAATCCGGATCGAAGAGCCGCCTCTCCCGTAGATCAAACCGGATCTCAGCACCGTGACGGGTAGAGATCGACTGCGCAGCACCTTTTCCACCTCTTGTCGGCTCGCCAAATGATCCGAAAGGGAATCGTCGTCATCCGGAATGAGTCCACCGAGATAAATGATGTGTTCGACTCCGGCGGCTTCCGCTGCCCGGACAAAGTTATCCGCCAACAGCAAATCGAGATCCGCAAAACTGCCCTGGACCAAACGCGAACTGGGAAGCATGGAGTGGACCAGATAAATCCCAACGCGGGCTCCTTCGAGCGCTTTGGTCAAATTCGGTAAGGAAAAGAGATCGGCCTGGCGCCATCCGATTTGGTCATCTTCCGAAACGCGCTCGGAACGGGACAGCCCAACCCAACGATGCTGGCTGCCCAGCTCCCGCAGCAACCAGGAGCCGACAAAGCCACTGGCACCGGCGATCGCAATAGGTTGGTCGGTAGGCATGAAGAAGAGGAGCGGAGCGGGATCGATCGATTACCCGCCAATCCAGTTACGTGATAGGGCCGTAGATGGATTAGTGCGAAACTCAATCATTCTTCTCCTTCTTTTCGCCCTTTCCTCAATGGCGATGGCCGAAAATCCCCTATCTCAGTTTCGTTGGAAAAACCGGCTCATTGTCGTGCATCTTCCTGATGATCGGAGCGGCAAGGCTGCATTGAAAAACCTGGAAGAACAGGTGAAACGTCAACGGGCCGAAATCCGCGACCGCCATCTGCTGCTCTTTCACACCGGAGAGTTTCCCGGGAAGACTCCCTCCTATGCGGTGAAACTCACATCGGATCAGGCCCAGGTTTTGCATCTTCGCCTCGACCTTTCGAGGAACGAGTCTCAACTGCTCTTGATTGGGAACGATGGGGGAATCAAGGCACGGCAACGCGGAGGACGTTTTGACCTGCAAAAGCTGTTCGATTTGATCGACAAGATGCCGATGCGGCGCGAAGAAATGCGCAATCGATGAAACCGAGCATCTATCAACCTCACGAAGGCTTTTGGTTCTCGTTTCACGGGCTGCCAGTCCGGATCGTGGCCACCGGAGAACAAACCGACTCAAGAACGAAAGTGATCAATCCGCGGAGATGCTCATTTTCGTCGCTCCGGCAGGACTCGAGAAGATGTTTTTCGAAACCGGTCAACCGTGGGATTCGGAGCAAGGGCAGCTACCTGAGCCAGGTCCCGAGGAAAAAGGCAAGCTTGCTGCGATTGCGCCGAACTTCGGGATCGAACTTGGCTAATTCACCCAGATTCTACGTCCGATCGTCGAATCGAATCCGGATCGCCCGACCCCGGAAGCGTGCATTCCGGCTGCCGTGAACCAGCTTCTCGGCGTAGTCTTCGTCGACATCCACCAGGGAATGGCGGGGAAAGAGGTGAAGCTGACCAATCGAACCATCGGGAATTCCGGATTCGTTGTAGAGCATGCCGATGAGTTCTCCTGGGCGGATTTGTTCAACCTTGCCGAGTCCGATGAAGATTCGGCGCTTTCCTGGTGGAGGCGCAGACGTTTGCGAGGGAGGGCCGGAATCCCGATCGCGAGGTTTGCGGTCCCGTCTTTCCTGTCGATCTCCGCGATCTCGATCTCTCGGTTCGCGCCGATCCCGGTCGCGTGGTTCCTCTCGACGGCGTTCTTTTTTGCCGCCATCCTCCGGAATGGGTTGAATCTCGCGCATCGATGCATCACACCAAAGGCTAAACAGGGTGTTGGCCACGTTACTCCACTCGAACTCTTCGCCCAAGGCGGCGAAGTCCGGAAGCGCGTCCGTCTTGTCATCCTCGCTGAGTTGGGCGCGCAATGTTTCGAGCATCGCCTTGGCCCGACCACGCTCCAAATCCTTGCGACCCGGGACCGGTAACTCCTCGATCTTCAGTTTGGCGTAGCGCTCGATGGTTCGGAGACGGTTGATTTCACGTTGGGCCACAAGACTGACCGCACGCCCGGCCCTTCCGGCACGCCCTGTCCGGCCAATCCGGTGCACGTAATCCTCGGGATCGCCGGGAAGGTCGAAATTGATCACGAGATCGATGTTGTCGATATCGAGACCACGAGCCGCGACGTCCGTGGCGATGAGAATCGAAATTTGTCCCTCGCGAAAACGGTTCATGACTCGCTCGCGCATCGGTTGGGTCATGTCACCGTGGATGCGGTCCGCCGGGAAACCTTGTTCTTGGAGGGCTTCGCTGCATTCATCGACCGTTTTCTTGGTGTTGCAGAACACGATCGTGAGTCGCGGCGTTTCCATCTCCAAGAGGCGGCAGATCACTTCCCGCTTGGAAGGCCAACGCAGATCGTAGTAAGCCTGAACGACGGTGTCGGCGGTCAAGACCGGCTGCTCGATTTCGATCTTGCGTGCCTCCTTGCCGAATTTCTTGATGAGCCGCTCCACGTGCTTGTTCATCGTGGCGGAGAAAAAGAGGGTCTGGCGCTCGGCGGGGAGTTTTTCGAGCAACTCTTCCATTTCATCCCGGAAGCCCATGTCCAGCATCCGGTCAGCCTCATCCAGGACCACGTATTTGATCTTGTCAGGGACCAACGTCCCTCGTTTGAGATGGTCGAAAACGCGTCCCGGAGTTCCGACAATGACCTGGGCTCCCCCTTTGAGGTCACGGATCTGCTTGTCCATCGGCGCCCCTCCATAAAGGGTGGCTCCACGCAATCCGGGAGTGTCGCGAGAAAAACTTGTCAGCGCTTCGCCAACTTGAACCGCCAGTTCTCGGGTCGGGCAGACGATCAAGGCTTGGGCGGCCCTCAATTTCGGATCAATCCGTTGCAACAACGGAAGGCCGAATGCCGCCGTCTTTCCGGAACCGGTTTGGGAAAGACCGACAATGTCCTCACCTTCTAAAATGATGGGAATGGCGAGGGCTTGGATCGGCGTCGGTTCGCGGATATCCAGGGAATCCAGAGAGGCGACCAACCTGGCGTCGAGGCCGAGATCGGCGAAAGAGGGAGAACTCATGTGAAAGAGGCCAGTGTCCGGGCCAAACCCAGTATTGCAAGCGGTTTACCGGTATTCCTTCCGATACTGAAGCGGCGTGATTCCCATGTGTTTGCGGAAATGACGCGTGAAAGAACTCTGATCGTAAAAGCCGAGGTCCACCGCAATTTCCGCAATCGAGCGGCTGGTTTTTCGCAAGGCGTCGCAGCCGGCGTGGACCCGCATTTTCATGATGAACTGCTGAGGCGTCGTTTTCAGGTAATGCTTAAATTTCCGTTCGAACTGGCGAACGGACATGGTGCAGCTTTTGGCCAATGCGCGGATCGAGAGATCCTGATTGAAATGGGTGCGAATGTGACGAAGTGCCCGCGAAATGTCTTCTTCCGGTGGGAGCCACTCCCGATGGGAGTCGTAATTCTCGATCGTGCCCATGACTCCGATGGCGACCCCGGAGCGATCGAGAATGGGGCGTTTATTGGTAAGGTACCAATCCGGAATTCCTTCGCGGTTGATGAAGAGTTCGACGATCTCCAAGAGCGGCTTTGCCGTTTCCACCACCTGAAGATCATCTTCCCGAAACTTCTCGGCCAAGCTGCGGGGAAGCAGATCGAAATCGGTTTTCCCGAGAATGTCTTCTTCCTGCATAAAGCCATAGCGCCGCAGCAAGGGACGATTGGCAGCGAGAAGTCTTCCTTCACAGTCTTTCGCGAAAAACAAGATGCCCTGGAGATGATCGAAGAGCTTGTAAAAGTGAAGGTCGGGATCGATCGCGTCCAGAAAACGGGCTCTGAGTTCAAGGGGAGTTATCTTCAAAACCAGAAAGGGAAGGTAAGAAACATTTTGCAGATGTTAGAAATCAATACATTACTGATGCGTTTTAAGCTTGCTCTCAAAAAATCTACGTTACAGAATCGAAAAATGGGAATTATTCCTCACGAAGGTTCGTGAATCTCATAACTGCCCCCACTTGTTACAACTTGCATGAAAATCTCCGCTCAAACTACAGCGCTCGTCAGATTAGGCTGGCTCGCTGCAATCACGCTCCTGTTGGCTGGCCCTTCGTTTGGCCGTAGCTGGACTCGCGCCAGCGATAAGAAACAACTCGAAGCCGCTTTTGTAGGCTTAGAAGATGGAAAGCTGACACTGAGGCTCCCCACCGGGAAAACGGTGGAAGCTCCGGTCAATCTCTTCACGGCCGCCGACCAAGAAGCGGCTCAGCGCTTCGCCATCCTGGGAGACGACACCCAGGTCATGAAGGCTGCAAAGTCGATCGACGCGGTTCTCGCCAGAAAGCTCGCCAAAGAAGGGTTCAAGGGATTCAATGAACCGCTGCCTGACGATCTGTTCGTCCGCCGCGTCTATCTCGACATCATCGGTCGGATTCCGACTCGTGAAGAATTCCTGAAGTTCGCGGAAAGCCCTCGGACCGACAAGCGTGAAGCATTGATCGACGAACTGCTGACCCATCCAGGATACGCCAGCCACATGTTCAATTACTTCGGGGACATGTTCAGACTCCATGGAGATGCGGATTTCCCCAATGGAGTCCGGTTCGAGCCTTACATTCAGTGGTGGAAAGAGTCGTTGGCTAACAATGTGCATTACGATGAAATGGTGCGGCAGATGATCACGGCCAACGGGAACATGGGGCACAATCCTGCGGCCGGTTTTATTTTGAGGGACGCAGGGATGGAGTTCGATGCTTTTTCGAACTTTGGCCAAGTGATGTTGGGAATCGATATTTCCTGCGCCCAGTGCCACGATCATCCGTTCGATGATTGGACGATGGATGATTTCTACGAGATGGCCGCATTTTTTGGGCAAACCCAGCGGACCTTTACCACGTTCCGTTCCGGTGGTGCCATGATGATGGATGGCGGCGCAGGTCAAATGCCGAATGCCCCTGAAAAATGGAAGTGGGAATTTGAGCAGTATGCCTCCAGCCAAGGAATCGACCTCAAGGACCAACAAGACGCACGGATTTTTCGCTACTATCTCAATTTCTTGGGATGGAACTTGGCAGACATCGAAGGAGCTGACATGCCTGTGCCCACCAACGTGGAGGACATCGGAGGCGAGGTTTTCAAACCGAAAACGATGGTTGGCAAACCAGCAAAAATGAGCGGGCGCACCCGCCGCGAAGCCCTCGCAGATTGGTTGATTAGCGAGGAGAACCCTCGATTTGCTCTGGTCATCGCAAACCGGATGTGGAGCCGGGCTTTCGGAAGAGCGTTGGTCGAACCCGTTCACGATTTTCCGGTGGAATGGGAAAGCGATTCTGCTCAAGCCGAAACCGCCAAGTATGCCGCTGGGGTGATGAAAGGGCTGAACTATGACCTTCGTCAGTTCATGCGCACCTTATATAACACCCGCGCCTACCAGTCGATCTCCACCTATGAAGAGCCGAGCCAAGCCCGTTCTTACACCTTCCAAGGTCCGGTTCTTCGCCGGATGCGCGCCGAACAGGCTTGGGATTCCCTGATGCTCTTGGCTCACGGTCCGGAAGTCGATACCGTTCGGGGACGCGATGGTTCCTTTGTTCGGACGCTCCTCGATGTGGACTTCAACAATGAGTCAATGGAAGAAATCTTCGGGAAATACAAAGCCTGGCAGTCCAACTTTCGGATGTTGGGTTCCGGGATCGTCGATGAACCGGGACAACTCACTCCTCGCAATCCGGACGTTCCACGCATGGGGAACCTAGAACTGATCCGGGCCTCGGAGATGGCGCAACCTGCCCCGGGAGCCTCCCTACTTGACACCTTTGGTCAGTCTGACCGTTTGGTGACGGACGAGCACATCTACGATGGTTCAGTTCCCCAGGTTCTGGCTCTCATGAATGGTGCGGTGACCAATCGCCTCACCGGGAGCGGCTCCAAAGTGGTCGAAGATCTCGAAGAACTCGATGCACCTGAAGACAAAGTCCGGGCCGTTTACTTCACGATGCTTTCTCGGTTTCCGACCGATGAAGAGCAGTCGATGGGCGTCGATATTCTCGATGAATATGGCGACGACGGAATTCGAGACCTTGCTTGGGCACTCATGAACAGCCCGGAATTCCTCTTCATCCAATAGTCTGATTTTTTAAAAACCTTCATCCACTTACGACCATGCATATCGCAGAACTAGCCGGGAAAGATTCCCAAAGCCGCCGTTTCTTTATGGAGCGGACCGCAAAAATGACCCTTGGAGTTGGTCTCACGACTCCCTTCGCCGCCACCATGAACCAGGCTAGTGCCCAAGCGGGCGCGGGAAAGGCCAAGAGTCTCATCTACATCTATTGTTCAGGCGGAATGAGCCATTTGGACAGCTTTGACTGCACCAACAAGAGTTCAGCAGTCATGTTCCAGCGCGATAAGCCGATTTCCACCAATGTGGACGGCATCCAACTGGGGCCGAAGTTCACCAACTTGGCCAAACATGCCGACAAGCTGGCGATCATCAACAGCATGCATTCCACCAACGGAGCGCATGAAGGCGGTAGCTACATCATGCTGACGGGCTATAACAAGCGGGCGACGATCGTTCACCCTCGCATCGGTCCTTTCGCCCAGGAACTCCTCGGGAAACGCGGAGAAATCCTTCCGGATAGCGTTATTGTCGGTCAAAGCACCTCCAATTCCGGCTACCTGGACCCGTCTCTCAGTCCTCTGCCAATCGCTGATCCGAATGGTGGGGTTCCCAATGCGATGTTGCTGACCAACGATGAGCGGTTCGACCGGAGAATGGAGATCGCGCAAAAGCTGGGCACTCAGTTCGTCGAGAAATTCAAGTATAGTGGCCCTCGTTCCTACGTGGAATACTATGAGCAGGCGACGAGCTTGCTGAAAAGCACCGAGTTGGAAGCCTTCGATATCAGCGGTGAGCCGAATCGTGCTCAGTATGGCGAGAGCCGCGTTGGTTTGGGTTGCTTGCTCGCCCGGCGACTCGTCGAGCGTGGGGTGCGCGTGATCGAAGTCCACACCGGTGGTTTCGACATGCACGAAGATTTGGAGACGCGTGCGAACGGCGTATTCCCGGTGCTCGACCAAGCCGTGGCTGCGTTGCTCGAAGACTTGAAGTCCAAAGGACTCTTGGATTCGACAATGGTCGCGATCGGGACCGAGTTCGGAAGAACTCCGAACATCAACATGAACAATGGTCGCGACCACTTCCCGGCCACGTATTCGACCGTCCTGGCTGGTGGAGGTATTGCTGGCGGGCAACTCTACGGAGAGTCCGACAAACAAGGGAAGAAAATCGTCAGCAATGAAGTCACCCCTGAGGACTTCATGGCCACGATCGGTTACGGCCTGGGAATCCCGCTGGAAGAGACCATTTACTCGCCAAGTCGCCGTCCGTTTACCTTCGCCGACAAAGGCAAGCCGGTGACCTCGCTCTTTGGCTAAGCGGTCTTCGTTTTCAGAATCTCAAAAGGGCCGTGGTGAATTTCTGCGGCCCTTTTTTTGGTCTCGTCAGACGCTTGGGGATCCGAGCGTGAGATTCACCGGCCCAGCTCTTCTTGCTGTCGCAAGACGAAGGCATGGATCTTGGGGAGTCGCACCGTGCGCTTGAGCGCCCACGCTTGAAACGCACTGGATGACTTCATCATCAGGGTGCAGCCGATGGCAAAGAGTGGCATTCCCAGAGGAATGGGAGGGATCAGGAAGAAAACGAAGCCCACTGCCAAACTCAAAATCCCCAGAGCCATCATCCCCATCCGTTTGGCTTGATTGGGCTTTTGAACTAACCTGCTGCTCCTTTCCAGAATGTCGTTCGTCTTTGGTGAAACTGGAAGAGGAGCAGTGAGAGAAGGCATAGGTCGAAGAAGTAAATCGGAAGAGGTAAAGATTGCGTGTTGGACGCGATCATAGCCTCTTCATAGTCAACTCTTCGAGAATTCTTTGCAAAATTCGTAAAGATCGAGGTTTGGTTGCGCTAGGAATGCGGTTTCCCGAACGCCAAATTTCTAGGAAACGGTCAGGACGTGCCGAAAAACGAGTGTTCTGTGATTTCCGTGGTCGAAAGTTGCGCACTTGCCTACCACCGAAGACACGGAACCCTCGGAAGAAAACCCTTCGGTCCCTTAGCTCTTTGGAGGGACGAGTGATAGCAGTTGCGCGGGGCTTTTTGCCCCGGTAGTTCAGAGATGCCTGCCGAACGGAAATTTCTTATTCCCCCGGGTGGTGAACTGAATATTTGGTCGATCTATTTTGGGCTTTGGGGCATTGTAACTGCAGTTTTGCCATTTGTGTTCGGCGGTGACTTCCTCCGATCAGGCTTCGGCATCCTGTTTATCGGATTCGGGATCACCTCTGCGGTTTGTTGGGCGCTGCTCTGGCGAGAATCGACCGCTGCTGCGACCTGCCTCCTCCTGATCCTAGCTTTAGGGTTCATTGCAGGGATTGTGACGACTTTGCTGAATCCCGGCTCACCGATCCACATGGTCGCCGAAACTTTTGGAGTGATTTTCTTGGCTTATCTGTTCGGTAGAATTTTCCAATGGCGGGAGAGCTTGAAGAATCCCGGCCGGGAGATAAAATCGCAGAAAACGTTTACGGTTCGAAACCTCGTTCTCCTCGTCGCGGTGGTTGGGTTTGCCGTTTTGGATGGCACCAACGATCCAAGGAAAGGGCCTCCAACCAAGCAACTGGTGAAGAGACTGGATTCGGATGACCTGGATGAGGTGATTGAAAGTTATTACTATCTTGAACGGAGAAGTGATCCGATCGCGGTTGCGAAAGCAATCTCCCATCTCAAGAGCGAGGATGACTACCTTTGGCTCAATGCCGCTGACTATTTGGGTGCTTGTGGCGAGCAAGAGGCGGTGCCTTATCTCATCAAAGCGCTTCGGCACTCGGCGAGCAGAGCCAACGAGGTACGGATTGGATATTTGAACGAGATCACCGGAAAGGACTTCGGACCGGATTTTGACGCATGGAAAATGTGGTGGGAAGAGGAGAATCCGAATGAAGAGTTCGATTGGGTTTCCTATCTGGGACCTCGACCTCGGATTGGTGAAGGCGATACTGAGTTCTGAATTGAATCAATGCCCCAGGAAGGTGACACTTCTTCTCTAGCTCGATCAGGCCGCTTCAAAAGCAAGATTGGTGGCGATACCGCTAGGAATGGCTCCCGTCGAAAGCCAATCCTGGCGCTGGCGCGTTTAGGCGGCGGGAGCCTCTTCGCTGCCTTCGCCGATCACGTTCTGCTCCGAGGGCGCATCGATCGGTTCAGCCTTGATCGGCTCTTGAAGATAAATCGCGGTTCGGTCCAGGTTGAAAACCCAGCTAATTACATCGGCTTTCGATTCCCCGCGGCGGTTGAAGACCAATGTCACTTTGCAGTCGGTTGCCCGAATGGGTTCAATGATTTGGTAGGTGACCACTCCTTCCGAGGCGTCGAAATCGAACGGAACTTTCCCAAGGCCACTGACGGTCATACTCATTCCACTTGTACTGACTCCATTCAATTTGGAGAGGTTAACCTGAATGGTCGGTGTCCGGGTTGTGATGGCTTCGTTCTGTTCTGGCCACATCGTAACGAGGGGAGCCTCTTCCTCGCCGCTCTCGGTGGATTGGGCGGAGGTGAGGGTATTTCCCACCGTGGCTTGGTTGCTCGAAAAACTCATGGCGTAGCCAATGTTGGTATTGTTGTCCCCATGAATGATGTAGCGTCCTACTTCCAAATTGGGGAGGTCGTAGCGCGCCTTTTTTGGGGCCACCGTCACCCCAACCTCGTAGCCGTGCTCTTCCGCCAGTTCCAGGACCTTGGTGTTGTACTTTCCGTAGGGATAGGCGAAAACGGGGATCACTGCGTCACCAAAGTTTTCTTTGAGGAAGCGCAAGGATTCGCCCAACTCCTCCCGAAGCCAGGCTTCGTAGGCTTCAGGTCCCTTACCAGCCGTTCGTGACATATCGGAGTGGCTGACGCTGTGGACGCCGATTTCGCATCCGTTCGCGATCATCTCATTGATCTGCTCATAACTGAGCGATCGGCCCGCTCCGCCGATGTAGTTTTTATAAAGGTAGATCGAAAACGGATATTCGAATTCTTTCAAAATCGGAAAGGCATGGGTGTAGACGGCTTCCCAACCATCATCAATCGTGATAACGACACTCGGGTTGGGGATATTCTTCTCGCCTCTCTTCCAGGCAACGTAGTCGCTCATGGGGATGACCGGAATCTCGGCTTGTTTCAGGGCCTCCATCTGTGACCGAAAGCGACTCGTGTTGATTACCATGTTGTTGCGAGAATCCTGGTCTGCGAAATCGTGGTAGCCCAGGATTGAGACCTCGATATTTTCGTCAATCACGGGGCCCTCTGGCTCAGATGGCGGCGGAGGGATGATTTCGATGACTTCGGGCTCTTCCGCAGCTGCGATTTGTTCAATCAGTTCTGCGGGAGCAGGTTCTTCCGGAGCTTTGAGTTTCTGACCAATCTCCCAGAGTTTGTCGCACGAGGTCATGGTCGACGTGATCAGAAGGAGGAGAAACAGGGCCGCAAGACCGCGAAAAAGTTTTTGAAGCATGACAGAAAATTCGAAAGGTCCGATGGTTCCAATCTAGGCGAAAATGAACTCTTCGCAATGATTGCCTCCTTGTGGTCAAGATTCCGGATCATTCGGCGGAAAAAATCCATTGCGCTGATCATTGCCCTATGAATGGTGCGAGGATCGTGGCTTCGGCAAAAACAGCCAAAAAGGGAACGAAAGTGCCCTCTCTCAGTCTCAAAGAGAGAACAATTTCCACGTTCCGGTGGATGTTGCTGGCTCGTGCCCTGGAAGACAAGCTGGCAAGCCTTTATCGAGCGAATAAGATCGTCGGCGGAGTTTACTTGGGGCGAGGGCAGGAAGCCTTCAGTGCCGCTCTTGCCGTCTTTTTGGATCAGAAACGTGGCGACGTCTACGGTCCGCTGATTCGCGATATGGCGGGCAGATTAGCCTTCGGAGAGCCGCTTCTGGATCCTCTTCGCGCTTATTTGGGATCGGTGGAGGGGCCCATGCGTGGGCGGGACGGGAATATCCACCGTGGGCGCCCGAAGCAAGGTTCTCCCGCAATGATCAGTCATCTCGGGGCGATGGTCTCGGTGATCAATGGAATGCTAATGGCTCGGCGTTTTCAGGGGAGACATGAGATTGTGGGAGGAGCTTGCATCGGAGACGGGGGAACATCGACCGGTGCCTTTCACGAAGCTCTCAATCAGGCGGCTGTCGAAAAACTTCCGTTGGTGGTGGCCGTTGCCAATAATCAGTTTGCTTATTCGACTTCCTGCGACCGCCAATACGCCTGTGAGAATCTGGTCGATCGCGCCAAGGGATATGGAATCCGAGGGTTTCATCTCAACGGCACGTCGTTGGAGGAATGCCTCAAGGTCTTCGAAGAAGCCGTTCGTCGCGCCAGGGCCGGAGAGGGGCCGCAATTGGTCGTCGGAGACCTGCTTCGACTTTCGGGGCACGGAGAACACGACACCGCCGCCTATGTCCCTCAGGCGATGAAAGACGGAGAGCTTGGCGTGGACTGCAATGTACTCGCCCGTCGTCAATTGATGGACCAGGGATGGGCTGATGAAGCCGAACTGGATGCCTGGAAGGCGGAAGCCGTCAAAGAAGTCGAGAAAGCGGTTAGTAAAGTGGTCAAAGAGCCGAAGCCAAATGCTTCTCGGGAAACCTGGTATGCCCTGAGCACCAAGCACCTCTGTGAAGGAGCTCCGGACGTATGAAGCAGGAGATTAGTTACCTTCAGGCCATTCGTGAAGCCCAAGCCAAGGCCCTGTCCGAGGATGATCGGGTGTTTATTTACGGTCAAGACGTCGCCAAGTTTGGCGGAGCCTTCAAAGCCACCAAGAATTTAGCTGAAGAATTTCCTGGCCGTGTGATCGACAGCCCGATCAGTGAAGACGCCATGGTCGGAATGGCGATTGGAGCGGCGATTGACGGAATGCGTCCCATTGTCGAGATGCAGTTCGCGGATTTTTCGTCCATCGCGTTCAATCAAATCGTCAACCAGGCCGCGACCCACTTTTATCGAACGGGCGTCCCGATCCCGTTTACGATCCGGCTTCCCAGCGGGGGGAATGAGGGGTCCGGACCCTTTCATAGCCAAAGTCTTGAAGCGCTTTACGCGCATTTCCCAGGGTTGGTCGTCCTCATGCCTGCAACGGTTGAAGATGCCTACACTATGCTCCTCGAAGCAGTGAAGCTGGATGATCCGGTTATCTTTTGCGAACACAAGTTTCTCTACTATCACCTCAAAGCCGACAAATTGCCTGAGTCGGGACTCCCGATCGGAAAGGCGAGGATCGTGCGTCAGGGACGAGATGCTACCGTTGTTGCCGCGAGCGCCATGGTTCATGAAGCTCTCAAAGCGGCCAAGCAATTGGGCGAAGAAGCCTGGGAAATTGAAGTCGTAGATCTTCGCTCGGCAAAGCCCATCGATACGGATACCATTTTGGGCTCCGTGGCTCGGACGGGTCGTTTGCTCTGTGTCGCCGAATCGTTTCCTTGGGGTGGTCTGAACGCCGAAGTGATCTCACGGGTAGTAGCAGAGGGATTTCATCTTCTGGATGCTCCTCCGATGCGGCTCAACTCGAAGGACACGCCCATTCCGTATCATCCCAATCTCTGGGCAGCCCATCGTCCCACGGCGGCTTCCATCGCCTCTTCCCTGCGTAAAGTGATCCGATTCTAGAACGTTCCAGTTATGCCGAAAATTCCCATCCAGATGCCCCAGTTGGGTGAAGCGATTGCCGAGGCGGTCGTCCGGACGATTCGCGTGAAGAAAAACCAGAAGGTGAAATCGGATCAGGAGGTGATCGAGGTCGAGACCAATAAGGCGAACTTGGAAGTGACGGTGCCGGTTGCGGGCAAGATTGTCGAAATCGTTGCGAAGATTGATGAGAGTTACCCGGTCGGCGCGACCTTGGCCTACCTGGAGGTGACGGATGCAAATGCGCAAATTGCCGGAATTGGCGATGATGAACCGGAGGAGGAAGCGACTTCAGCAATCTCGAACGACGAAGAAGCGGATGTGCATTTTGCAGTCAATGCGGAGAATGTCATCGAGAAGCAGGAAAACCAACCTTGGAGAGTCAGTCCGACGGTGGGGCTTCCTGTGCCGGCGAATGCGACAGGGGCGACCTACTTATCGCCTCGCATGAAGGCGCGGATGCAAGAATTGGGGCTCAATGCGGCGGATTTGTCCGGAATCGCAGGGACTGGAGCGGGCGGGCGTGTCACGGTTGAGGACTTCGAGCGCTTCATCAAGGAATTGGACGATCATTCGCAATCAGACGCATCCTCCATGCGCATCGCCGTAGCTGATTCCATGCGCCGAAGTTGGTTCCGGCCGTTGGCCACGGTCGGTCGTCCGGTATTGATGGATCGGATGCTGTTCCATCGAAAATCGAGCAACCCGCGACCGGGACCTGCCCTCTACATGATTCGGGCCTTGGCCATCGCGATCTCGGAGAACACTGCAGTAGGAGGTCGCCTCGTCGGGGAGAAGATTGTTCACCCGAAGTCTATTGACATTGGGTTTGCCGTCGAAGTTGATGATGGAGTCATGGTTCCGGTGCTCCGCAATGTCGATAAGAAGCCTCTCCGTGAAATGGTTGATGACTACAACCGTTTGGTAGAGCGAGCCAAGCAGCGCAAATTGCCACCGGACGTGTTCGGTGGAGGGATCGCAACGGTCACGAATTTTGGAACGTTTGGGCTTGTCTGGGCAACGCCGATTCCGCTCCCTGAACAAAACTTGGTCCTGGGGCTGGGCGCTGGGCGCAAAATGCCGGTCTGGAGTGACGAAACGGAGACCTTTGTTCCCGCCGTTGAAGCGGAAATCACCCTGAGTTTTGACCATCGTGTCCTGGATGGAGGAGCGGCCGGAAGATTGCTTCAGCGCGTTTCTGAATTGCTCCAAAAGCCTGAGGAGTTGTGAGCGCGATAGCTAAGTAGAACTAGTGCATCATCCGAAAACTAACCTGCACACTCGATGGTTTCTTTAAGAAGAGAAAAGGTGGCTCGTTCCTCTCGCAAAAATAGGGAGTCGCGGATCTTTTGCCCGATTCCTGCGTTGCTTCATCAGTCACGAAGCTCGCTTCGTTCCTTCTTCGCGCCTGGAACTCGAACCAAATCTCTCGCGAAGTGCACCTGTTACTTTCCAGACGATGCACTAGTAGTCTCGAAACGGCCCCCGGGGCTCGGCATTCGCCATCGATTGGCCCCACTCCGCAAATTTTGCCTTCATGCGAGCGAGCACCTCCGGGTGAGATGTTGAAAGATCGTTGGATTCACCGATATCCTGAGAAAGATCAAACAATCCGTTGCCGCGCTCACTTTCAATCCACTTCCAGTGATCAACTCGGGCGGCTTTGTCCCCGCGTCGTTGCCAGAACATTTCCGTGCGGGGCGATGGAATTTCGCCTCGTAGAACGGGGATCATGTCGAACCCATCGAGGGTGATTTCTTTGGGTGAGGCCGTTTGGGTGGCGGCCAGAATCGTTGGGAAAATTTCCAAACTGGTCAAAAACTCGTCATTGACGGCGCCTGCTGGAAGTTGGTCCGGCCAGCGGGCTAAGCACGGCACTCGAATGCCTCCCTCGAAGAGTTGTGCTTTGTGACCACGCAGCGGAGCATTGTCCGCGCCCCCAGAGCCCCCGTTGTCAGAAAAAAAGAGGACCAACGTGTTCTCCGCGAGATCGTTTTCGTCGAGAAAATCGAGAACTTGGCCGATGGCGTCGTCCATGCAGGTCACGGCGGCCCGATAATCGCGAATTCGCGCCTCTTTGGTTACCGTCTCGACTTCACCGTTGAAAGGTGGATGAACGTATTTCTTAAATCCGGTCTGTTTTCTGGTTTCTTGGTCAAGAGGCGGATACAGGTCTTTGAACTCTTGAGGTGCCTGGACCGTAGACCGAAGATCGGGCTCCAGAGCCGATGAATTGTGGGGAGCGTTGAAGGGAACGTAAAGAAAGAAGGGCGAATCGCCTTGTTCCTTGAGGAACCGGAGGGACTCCCGGGCAAAGAGATCGGTGCAGTAGGTTCCCTTGTCCTCTTCCGTGAGGGAGTTTCCGCGATACATGCTCGGCACCCCATAGCGTTCGTGAGTGTAGTAGTCGATTCCGGTATTGACGAGTCCGTAGAAGTCATCAAACCCGCGTGCGAGGGGAAGAAACCGTCGATGAATTCCCAAGTCCCATTTTCCGAAGATTCCGCTTCGATAGCCAGAAGATTTAAGGACGGCAGGGATCAGGATCTCACGCTCGTCCATTCCCGCAATTCGCTCAAAGGTATAGCGATATTCGTCAGGAGGATATCGGTAGCCATAGTCTGGAGCCTCGTTTCGATACATGTCATACGTGCCGTTGCGCTGAGGGTAGCGTCCGGTGAGGAGGGCACCCCGCGACGGTGTGCAGGCAGGCCACGCCACGTAAAAATTACTCAGCCGGACCCCTTCTTTGGCCAGGCGATCGAGGTTGGGCGTCAGAATGGGATTTATCCCGAGAATGCCAAGGTCCGCGTAACCTTGGTCATCCGAAACAATCAACAGAATATTCGGCGGTGAGGAGAACGCGAGGCTCTGGGAGTAGACCCAGAGGAGAAAAAGGAGCGAGGTGAGGTGGGGCACGATCACTCACGCCATCGAAAAACGATGCGCTTGTCAATCCGCAAGCTGCCGACGGAGCCTTTTAACGGTGAAAGCGAGTCCAGAAAACGGTGGGGGATGAGCCTTTGCCAAGTGATCCCGTGTGACTTTGCCGTTTGCGAAACCGGTGTTTCGGGTTCCATGTGCCTCACCTATGTCCCAAGCGTCTCGTCACGGAATTCTTTGTGTGGTTTCCGGCCCTTCCGGCTCTGGAAAAACGACCCTTTGTCGGAGAATGGCAGAGACCTCGCCGGATTGTCACTACTCCGTCTCCTGCACCACCAGACCGCCCCGAGAAGGGGAAATCGACGGGGTCGATTACCATTTCCTCTCTTCAGACGAGTTTTCAGCGAAGATCGAGGAAGGTGAGCTGCTGGAATACGCTCAAGTTCACGGGAGCGGTCGGTTTTACGGAACGCTCAAGAAAACGGTGATCGAGAATTTGGAACAGGGGATTGATGTCCTGATGGATCTCGATATCCAAGGCGCGGCCCAGCTTCGCCAGATCGAGGATGACTACATTCGGCGTTGCCTCGTCGATGTGTTCATCCTTCCCCGCTCGCTTGAAGAGCTGATGGAGCGGGTCCGTAATCGTGGGCCAATGGCGGATGAAGAATTGGCGGTGCGGATGGTGAATGCAGGTGAAGAGATGCGGCACTGGCCGGAATACCGTTACACGATCATCAGCGGGGAGAAGGAAGTCGATTTTGCGGAGTTTGGCGCAATTCTCCAAGCCGAGCGCCATCGCTCCGCGCGTCTCAATCAGGATTAATCGCCCTCTTCGTGGAGATAGTCTTTTGGCTTGTAGAGGCGAAGGACCGGAAGGTAGGCCAGGGCCGTAATCAGCATAAAAATGGCGAAGAACCAAAAATAGGGAGCGCCTTCCAGCAGAGTGAGACCGCCGGCAAAGAACGTCCGGTTGACGGAGGCCCGGGGAGCCTGGCCGGGGGCAGTGGTCTCGACGCTGGCGAGTCCGAGTTCTTGCTTGCGTCGATCAATCCAGGCAACTTCGGGGCGAAATACCCTCGCCATCTTCGCGAGAACGCCGCCCTCGCTCTCGATTTCCGGCAAGGAGACTTCCAGCCGAATCCCCTGATCCCATTTCGTTTTGTGGATCCGATCTGGTCCGGCTGAGACGATCCGGCACTGAGCGCGAGTGACCAGCGTGTAAACGAGCGGCTCGCCCCAGGGATCGATGAGCCCCTCGATCAGAGCCTGGCCCTCTTCCTGTGGCAGGCAAAGCCAGTCGTTTTCGGGAATGGCGGCTTCGATTCGCTGGGCGGCCTCTTCGAGGGCTTCGCGGCTGGCAAAGCGGATATCGTCCCGTTGCTCACCATTGTAGCGCACCACGATGTCGTCGATCGTGCCGAATTGATGGTCTTTTCCTCGGAGCGTCACGATGTTCCCATCGTCATCCACTTCGCCACGGGCGGCATCGCGACCTTTGATGAAGTTGTCAGCGGCTTCGACCGGAGTCGCGATTTGAATGGCATGGTTGACGCCCTCGGTGATGAAATTCCCCAGCGAGACGGAGAGAAAGAAGATCCCCATGATGACGGATTTCATGGCTCGGGGAGCCTGGGTGTAGCTGAATTCCAAGGCGACGATCGAAACCATGACTTCACCGGCGGTCAGGAGCACGAAGGCCAGCAATTGCCAGCCGACCGAGGGGCGCGCCCCCGCATCGACCGCTTCCTGGACCAGGGCGATCACGACAAAAGAGAGCGCGGTGAGAAAGAGGCCAATCCCGATCTTTCGCAGGGGCGTGAGCTCGAAAACCCGGTTGAGCCGGGGATAAACCACCATCGTAAAGAGCGGAATGAAGGTGAGGACCAGGATCGGGTTGATGGCCTGGACCTGGGACGGGAGCCAAGTGATTCCGAACTTGAGATTGAGGTCCTGAGCCTGGAGCACCCAGGAGGAACTGTGCTGATCAAACAGCATCCAGAACATGGTCACGAAGAGATAGATGATCGCGAGTTTGCCAATTGCGGCGAGCCCCTCCCCACTGAACATTTCCTTCACCGCCGCCATGCTGCGCGGGGGAATGTGGACAAACTTCCAGCGTCCCATCCAGAAAACCAGGGTCGCCAGGGCCATGAGAATCCCCGGAACGCCAAAGGCCCAGTGAGGACCGTGCCATTTGAGCAACCAAGGCGTCAGCATCGACGAGAGGAAGGCACCCAAGTTGATCGACCAATAGAAGTAGTTAAAGACCTTGGTCAGGAGATGGCTGTTGGACCGCCCGAACTGATCGCCCACGTGGGCCGAAACGCAGGGTTTGATCCCGCCGGCACCCACCGTAATGAGCCAGAGTCCGGTCATCAACAGCATCTCCACTTCGCCAAATTGTCCCATGAAAGCCAGGGCCAGATGCCCCAGGCAATAGACGATCGAAAGCCAGACGATGGTGAGGTATTTGCCGAAAAATACATCGGCAAGCAGCGCCCCGAAAATCGGGGTGAGGTAAACCAGACCGGCAAAATTGTGGAACTTCGCGTTCGCTTCCGGCCCGGTCATCGGTTCGCCCGGCAGGTCTCCCATCAGATGAAGATATCCCACCATGAACACCACCAGGATGTTGCGCATGCCGTAGTAGCTGAAGCGTTCCGCTGCTTCATTCCCGACGATGTAGGCGATTCCCGGGGGGAAATCAGATCGGGATTCGGGAGCAGTGCGATACTTCGACATGGCTCGTGGTAGCGTTTCCGTGAGGAATGAGCAAGCCCGAGATTTTTGGGGGGATCGCTGTCGGCCGAGTGGTTGCGATGGCTTGCAAATCCGTAGTAGCTCGGTCAGGATGGTTGCCGTGCCCGAAAAAGCCCTCCAGTTTCTTCTTTTGTTCACCGGCCTCTTTGGCGTGGTTGCCGGATTTACGGTGATTGATCAGCAGCGGCGGGAGAGCCTGGAAATCGTCACCCTTCCCACCGCCCTGGGCGATGACGGGCTCTTTGAAAAAGAGGAGACGTTTCCTCCAGGTGCCGAGGTGGTAAGATTGGGAGGGAAACCCTTGTTTCGTCTTTCCGAAGGCCTGACGGGGAAGCGAGCCTGGCTCATGCAAGAAGGCCAGTGGGACGATTCCAAGCGCTGGCTCGTCTACCGGGAAACGCTTCCCAAAGGGAGTCCTCGGGAGCTGAATCCGAACCACTTTTTCTTGAAAATCGGGAAAGACCAGTTCCTACGACTGACCTCCGTTCCCCCGTTGGGAGGTTGAGATTTACGCTTGAACCCGTGAGCTTCCCGCGCAAGGCTCGCTTTCTGCGGAACCCTAACGTTGCTGCGGAACTTCCCTGATATGAGCATACAACGCGCCCTCATCTCCGTGTCGGACAAAACTGGTCTGGACGCCCTCGCTCAAGCCTTGCATGAGCAAGATGTCGAGATTCTTTCCACCGGTGGAACGGCGAAGTTCATTCGAGATCTGGAAATTCCGGTCACCGATGTTTCTGACTACACGGGATTTCCGGAGTTGTTTGAAGGACGGGTGAAAACCTTGCATCCCAAGGTCCACGGTGGGCTGCTTTACCTAAGGGACTCGGAAAAGCACAATCGGGAGGCGGAGGAGAACCAGATTCAGCCGATCGACTTGGTGGTGGTGAACCTGTATCCCTTTGAGGAAACCATTGCCAAGCCGGACATCGAACTGAAGGAAGCGATCGAGCAGATCGACATCGGTGGTCCTTCGATGCTGCGTTCCGCGGCCAAGAATTACCAAAGCGTGACCGTGGTTTCGGATCCAGAAGACTATGATCGGGTGATTCGCGATATGCTGGCCAATGAGGGGGCCACCCATCTGAAAACGCGCGAATACCTGGCGATCAAAGTGTTCCAGAAGACGGCGGCCTATGACGATGTCATCGCCAGATATCTGAACAAGAACCAGGAGACGCGGAGTTCCTTCAGCGTCAGCATTCCCCTCGAACAGAAGCTTCGATATGGGGATAATCCTCACCAGGAAGCCTGGCTCTACGGGAATTTTGGCGACTACTTTGAGCAGCTCCATGGCAAAGGGCTGAGCTACACGAACGTCCTCGACATCGCTTCCGCCGCAGAACTGATTTGTGAGTTTCGGCGACCCACCGTCGCCATCCTGAAAGTTAAACCGGATGCGAAACTGACTGACATTCCCGTCAACGTCGGTGAGCAGACCGAGGACGTTGCCACCACCTTCCACCACGTAGAGCCCTTCAACCTCATCCACAGTCAGACTCTCGTTGGCTC
>CAYGQD010000005.1:0-49784 GCA_964351855.1 uncultured Verrucomicrobiales bacterium | reverse complement strand
GCCGATGCCCGAGAGTTTGGCCCGGGTCATCAGCGAAATCTTTACGGATGTCATCATTGCGCCGGAATTCGAAGCGGAAGCGCGAGCGCTACTCCAGAAGAAGAAGAATCTGCGACTCATTCGCATGGCGGATGAAGTGAAAAACGTATTCTCAGAGCCCATTATCCGTTCGACCATCGGTGGTCTCATGGTAATGGACAGCGATCCCGTCGCTTTGGGGACCGAGGACATGGAAGAGAACGTTGTCACGGAGCGTCCTCCCACCAGCGATGAAATTGAGGCGATGCGGTTCACCTGGCGCGTGGTTAAACACGTGAAGTCGAATGCGATCGTCTTTGGAACCAGTGATCGAACCTTGGGAATTGGAGCCGGACAGATGTCGCGAGTCGATTCCGTTCGGATTGCGGTTTGGAAAGCGCAGGAAGCTGGATTGGACCTCGATGGCAGTGTCGTGGCCAGCGATGCGATGTTTCCCTTCGCCGATGGCTTGATTTCCGCAGCGGAAGCGGGCGCAACAGCGGCGATTCAGCCGGGCGGTTCCGTTCGCGACAAAGAAGTGATCAAAGCGGCCAACGAACGCGAAATGGCGATGGTCTTTAGTCGGCATCGGCACTTTCTCCATTGATTCGTCTTCTCGGAGGAAGAATTTTCGCCCGGATTAGACAATCGAACGTCTGACCGGCGATGAACTTGCAGAACGCGGACTCTGAACTGTCCCGAATAGCAACTCCAAGACAACAATCGATGAAAGACTGTAAGACCCGAACCGGGGCGCTGTTAGGTGCCATCACCCTTTTCGCCACCTCCGGCCTCAGTTTCGCTCAAAATGCCGAAGGCGAAGTGCTGGACTCCATCCGGTATTTCGAACGTCCCGATGGGAATTCCGAACTCCAGACGGCGGTCGTAACCTTCGAGCATCCTGACGGTGCCGTAGTGGACCTGGTCGGGGCCGTTCACATTGGCGATCAGGATTACTTTGATCGCATTAACCAGCGCCTGGCTAACTACGACGTCGTTCTCTACGAATTGGTCGGCGGTCCCATGGAAAATCGCGGAGAGAACAATCGGGAAGACTTGGGCCTCACCCATCTCATACAGCGCCTCACCCAAAACATCTTGGGCCTGCGCTACCAACTGGAAGGGATCGACTACGATAAGCCGAACTTCGTCCATGCGGATGCGACTTGGGATCAATGGGATCACCTCATGAAAACCCGGAATCAGAACATGAGCACCCTCTTTAAGCGGGCCATGGCGTTGGAAAGCGATCCGGCGATGAAGGATCAGATTGAGGCCATGGGGAATGAAGAAATGATGGTCCAACTGGGACAAGCCATCACCGAATTCAATCCGGACAAGCTGAAGCGGAATCTGGCTCCGATGCTGGCGCAAAGCGAAACCTTCATCGACATGATCGAAGGAGAAGATGGCACCGTCATCATTAGCGAGCGGAACAAGATCGTGATGGACGCGATCGAAGAGCAAGTCTCCAACGGGCAGCGGAACATCGCCGTCTTTTACGGAGCTGGCCACATGCCTGACTTCAAGAAGCGTCTCGAAGCCGCTGGATACACCCAAGGAAAGACGGAGTGGATGCAGGCTTGGAACATCGGCGATGGCTCGGCCGCAGTCAGCGGTTTGGATCTGGTCGAAAATTTGCTGAAAGACGACTACGTCGTTGAAAGCGTCATGGGATTTCTCCGCGGGCTGGTGCCTCCGGAATAACACCCAAAAACAGGGCAACGAATTCGTTGTGTCAGAGGTCGCGGAGCCGGAGCAGGTTTCGCGACCTTTTTCGTGTCCGGGTGCCTACATGGATAAGCAGGAAGGGCAGGATTTTTTTCAAGGGCGCGATGACGCGAGTGTTTCAACAGGTTTCCGCCATCCTGAATATCCTGTTCTTCCATGTTCCCTTTTCCCGGATCACATCATTTTTCTCAAGAATTCGTTTCACAACTCCTGAGGGCGTCGTATTGCAGATTGTTATGCCCCAAAATCTCCGTTTTTTCGTCTTCGTATGGCTAGGTCTGAGCATGGCTCCCGTTGGTGCTCAGGAATTTGAATCGCTCTTTAATGGGAACGACCTTACCGGTTGGGATGGCAATCCCGAACTCTGGAGCGTCGAGAATGGAGTGATCACCGGAAAGACGAAGGGGCCCGAACATCTCAGCTACAATCAGTTCCTGATCTGGCGGGGCGGAGAGGTGAAAAACTTCGAATTCCGCGCCCAAATTCGCGTCACCGGCAATAACAATTCCGGCATTCAATACCGCAGCGCGGAACTTCCCGATGTCGGGAAATGGGTCATCGGTGGTTATCAATGCGATATCCACTCCAATGCGCCCTACAACGCGATGATCTACCATGAGCGGGGCAGGGGGATCGTTGTCAAAAACGGTCAGAGCGTCACGGCGGATCCTGAAGGCGTAAAGTGGATCGTGGCGGAGCGCGATCCCGTGGCTGTGGATATCTCCCAGTGGCACGAATACCGCATCGTCGCCAAGGGAAACCACATTCAGCACTTCATTGATGGCAAGCTCACCATCGAGTTTGCGGACTACGACGAGAAGAGTCGCGCGATGAGTGGATTGCTCGCGTTTCAAGTCCACAAGGGACCCGCCATGACCGTCCAGATCAAAGAGGTGCGATTGAAGCGGCTTCCTGACGGTGGCGTGACGTCCTTTGCGAAAGCAAATGTCCCTTCGGACGCCCAAGAAATGGGCAAGCCCAAAGCCGCTCCTCAACCGAAACCCAAGCCAAAGCCTCCGGTAGCGGCAAAACCCCGTCCCAAACGTCCCACGGAAGTTGGTCCTCGCGTCGGTGAAAACAAAGCGACTCCGGTGGATCGCATCAAGGTCCCGGATGGCTTTCAGGTGGAGCTGCTCTACTCCGTCCCTGGGGTGGAGCAAGGTTCATGGGTCGCGCTCTGTAATGATGATCAAGGGCGAATCTATGCGAGCGATCAATATGGAGACCTCTATCGTTTCACTCCCCCGAAGCCGGGCCAAGTTCTCAAGGAAAGCGACGTTGAAAAAGTGCCTGTCAATATCCGGGCCATCAATGGGATGATCTTCGCGTTTGGTGCTCTTTACGCCGGCGTGAATGACTACGAGCAGAAAATGCACAGTGGGCTGTATCGCATCTCCGACAGTGACGGCGACGATGAACTGGACAAGGTCGAGCAGTTGCGCGCCTTTGATGCGAAGAGCGATCACGGTGTTCACGCGGTGTTGCCCACTCCGGATGGAAAAGCTCTCTATCTCGTGACGGGAAACAATGCGATCCTGACGGAGACCCTCGATTCCTCCCCGGTCCCAAAAATTTGGGGAGACGATCATTTGCTGCCACGCATGCTCGATGGACGCGGTCACAATCGCCACGTTCTCGCTCCCGGTGGCATCATTTACCGCGTTTCCCCGGATGGGAAAGAATTCGAAATCCATGCTTCGGGCTTTCGCAATATCTATGGGGCGTCCGTGAATAAGGATGGTGAGCTGTTTACTTACGACGCGGATATGGAATACGATTTCAACACTCCCTGGTATCGTCCGACGCGGGTGAACCACGTCGTCAGTGGCGCGGAATTCGGATGGCGCAACGGCGCAGGAAAGTATCCGGAGTTCTATGCGGATAATCTCCCTGCCACGCTGAATATTGGCCCCGGCTCTCCTACCGGAACGCGTTTTGGATATGGAGCGAAGTTCCCCGCAAAATATCAAAATGCCTACTACGTTTTGGACTGGAGCTGGGGGAAAGTGTACGCCGTTCATCTCCAGGAAGACGGGGCCAGCTATACCGGGACGAAGGAAGAATTCATCACCGGAGCCCCGCTCCCGGTTACCGATGCCATCATTCATCCAAAGGACGGAGCGATGTATTTCGCGATTGGTGGTCGCCGCGTTCAATCCGGACTCTACCGCGTCACCTATCAGGGAAAAGAAAGCACCGCACCTGTCGACTTGACGCCCAAGGTGAGTCCTCTCCGCCAGTTGCGCCACCAACTGGAAGCCTTCCACGGCAAACAAGATCCAAAAGCGATTTCGATGGCGTTCGAACACCTTGATCATCAGGATCGTTTCATCGCCTGGGCCGCACGCGTCGCTTTGGAACACCAGCCGGTGAACCTCTGGTATGGGTTCGCTCTGTCGGAGCCCAAGCCAAGCCGCCAGATTCCCGCTCTTCTCGCCTTGGCCCGCGTTTCCGGCACCTGCCCGAGTCACCGTTCCGAAGATCACGTCGTGGACGAAGCCATGCGTGACCATCTCTTCTCCAGCCTGCTCAGTCTCCAGTGGAAAGACCTCAGCCCTCGCGATCAGCTTGACTATGTCCGGACGATTCAGGTCGTTCTCAATCGCTTTGGCGATCCCGATGCCGCCACGATCCAGCGCCTGATCAGCAAGTTGGACCCGGTGTTTCCCGCAAAGACGTTTGAACTTAACTGGCTACTTTGCGAGACCTTGGTCCACCTTCAGGCCCCGAACACGGCCGCCAAGGGGATGGCCTTGATCCTGGCGGCGGAAAGCCAGGAGCCTCAGATGGAATATGCCCGTAGTCTGCGCCATCTGCGCGTTGGGTGGACACCGGAACTGCGGGAGCAACAGCTCAATTGGTTCCTCAAAGCGGCCAATTACCGTGGAGGAGCCAGCTTCGAGAAATTCATCGGCTTCATCCGTGAAGAAAGCCTCGCCACCTTCACCGAGAACGAGAAAACGCGTCATGCAGAACTCATTGCGAAGAAGGCGGAACGCAAAAGCGCGATCGAGAATCTGGGAGCGCTCTTTGTCGGGCGCACCCCGACGATGTGGACGCTCGAAGAACTCAGCGCCGCCGCCAATACCGGAATGAAGGGACGAGACTTCGAGAACGGTCGCCGCATGTTCTCCGCCTCGGCCTGCTATGCCTGCCATCGCTTCGGAAACGCGGGAGGAATGACCGGTCCGGACCTGACTGGCTCCGGAGGGCGCTACAGCCCACATGACCTGCTCGACCAGATCATTAATCCGAGCAAAGAGATCAACGAGCAATTCGCCCCCATCGTCGTAAAGATGAAAGACGGAAAGACCCTTTCCGGGGTCGTCGTCAATCTCAGTGGCGATGGCGTGACTCTGAATACGGACCTGACCGATCCCAATCAGCGCGTGAACGTGGATCGCAAACAAGTGGAAACCATTGAAGTCTCTAAAGTCTCTCCCATGCCGCCGATGCTCTTGAACATGCTCAAGAAGGAAGAAGTCCTTGACCTCCTCGCCTACATTCTGAGCAGCGGCGATTCCGAGCACGAGATGTTCGCCAAATAGCGCTTCCAGAAGCGGAAGTTTCCCGGGGTTGTACCATTCTGAACATTCTGCGTATCCATGTTCGCTTTCTCCGGATGCCTACATGGATAAGCAGGATGGGCAGGATGGGCAGGATTTTTTCAAGGGGATGATGAAGCGGGGGTGGCGGCAAGCGCACACGCAGGCTGGAGAGTGGTTTCAAGACGGCCTCACGCGCTCAGAGGCCCGTCCGCCATGTTCGTGCCCTTCGCGGAAATTCGTGCCCGTCGTGTCAAAACCCCCGCCGAATCAAAAGCCTCTCTGCAGGAAGCCCCTACCTTCCCGCCAATCCCGTAGCGGAATTGGCAAAAATTCCCCCAACCGGCTCATCGCCCAAACCCTCCGTAGCCCTCGCTCCGCTGATTTTTACCATGAAGAGAATGAAGGACATGAAGATTCGGGAATCTCCGCAGCCCCACCGGGTTTCGCGATCCTGAATATCCTGTCCATCCATGTTCGCTTCCAACGGATGCCTCCAAAGCCTTTTCAGAGCCTTGGCCTTCATGAGCTTCATGGTAATCTTCCGCATCGAGCCGACTTTTCTCCTTTCTCCGACCTGGCGTCGGTGGAGGTGATGCTGTTAGCCCGGTGGCCACGGTGTGGCCCCTGCCGCCTGCAAGGGTAGTGGAAGAAATCGACACTGCCCACCAACCCCACCAACAGGTGTGAATGAAAGTGGTGGGCGCAAGTCGGGCCGAAGGCTCGAAAGCGCAAAGCTTAGGGCTTCAGCCCTGAGACCGAAACCGGTTGAAACGCCGGGCTTTGGTCGGTCGAGCCTTCAGCTCGCTTCGTGAATTGGAACGCTTTTTTCCAAGACCTTGTCGCTACTCCCCGCGGAACATCGGGCTTTGAATGATGAGCAGGATCAAATCCTGGAACCCGTTCCCTTGGGCTTTCAAGGCTTCCACGATGTGGTCGATATGAGGTCGATCCGTTACGGTCATGGTTCGGCCCGTGGCGTAGATCAGCAGTTTCTCCGTCAGACAATGGGCTAACTGATGTTCACGTTCCAAGAGAATCGTCTTCAGATCGATGACGTTCTTGAACGTTGTTCCGTCGGGGAATGCGCCGGAAGCATCGACTGGTGGCTTCTTGGTGGTCTGGACGTAGCGATCTCGCCAGCCGCCAATCGGGTCAAAGTTCTCCAGTGCGAATCCCGGGGGATCAATTTTCCGGTGACATTCCGCGCAGGTCTCGACATTGCGATGCTTGACGAGCTGTTCCCGAATGGTGGTGACGCCACGGATGTCGGGCTCGATGGGTTCGACATCGGGCGGCGGAGGAGTGGGAGGCGTTCCCAACACGTTCTCGAGAATCCAGATCCCGCGGATCACGGGAGAGGTATCGATTCCATTGGCCGATGCCGTCAGAACGGCGGCTTGGCCGAGTAAGCCTCCGCGCCTTCGGTTCGGGAGGCTGGTCTTGCGGAAGTGGTGTCCCTGAACGCCTTCGATCCCGTAGTGATGCGCGAGGTTTCCGTTGAGGAAGGTGAACTCCGAATCGAGAAAGTTGGAGATCGGTAGATTTTCCTGAAGCAGATGGGCAAAGAAGAGGCGGCTTTCCTGAATCATCGCTGATTCGAGGGAATGGGTAAAGTAGTGAGGATAGGCGGTGTGATTGGGAGGCTGGGTTCCGACTTTATCGAGCTGGAGCCAGCTGTTGGTGAATTGATCGACGAAGGCTTGGGAGCGTTCATCCTTCAGCAAGCGAAGCGCGTGGCGTTGCAAATCTTCGGGGTTCCGGAGCTTGCCGTTGGCTGCGTCGGCGCGGAGGGCTTCATCGGGCATGTCCGACCAGAGAAAGTAGGAGAGCCGTGAGGCGAGCGCATGATCGGAATCGGGCTCCGTCGCGGTATTGGTTTGCTCCAGATAGAGGAACGCCGGGGAGCAGAGAATGGCCTGTAAACCGGCTTGAATGGCTTCGAGTTCGCTGTGCCCGAGAGCGGCGCGATGCTCGGTCAGCCCGACGAGCACGTCGATTTCGGAAGATGTGGCGTCTCGTCGGAACGCCTTGTTGGCGAACCGGGTGAGGATGGGGCGAGCATTTTCCAGGGTTGGCTGGTAGTCTCCGTAAAGCGCGCGATGACTCTTCGTCGGCCATTCTTGAGTGAGGGGGCCTTCCAATTCCACTTCGTAAATCCGAACTCGGGGACCTTCGTAGGCACGCGTCCAGGCAGACCATCCTTCGTTGCTGTTTTTGTTGGTGTAGAACTGAGTGGCGTCTAATTCCTTGCCGCTTGATTCTTTCGGCTTCTTCGCGGCTTTGGCCGTCTCCAGGTAGTGGGCGGGAAGGCGTCGGAATTCATTGTCGTTCGGGCCCAAAAAGCGGATGAACTCGGTAAAGTGTTTCGGGTTTTCCTGGACGGTGAATCCGCGGAACGGCTTGGTCCGGTTGGGACCATTGGGAAAGCAGAACCGAGGTTGGTAGCCTTGATCGAGCCAGATCTCACGGGTGAAAACTTTGGGGGCTTCGTCCGGCAGATCGAGTTCGAGGAGGGGACGGTCCGATCCGTTGGCCGCCTTCAGATCCCCGTATCCCGGATGGCCGGCGACGACCCCCACCCGCAGCGGCTCGGACTTTCGGACGCCGATGCGTTTTTCATCGTAGGGATAGTTCCGATGGATGGCCTGCGCCTTGAACGTGAGTCGATAGACGCCATCCACGGGGACGCCTTCGGCAAACTTAGAGAGCCAGAGATAGCCGTCTTCGTAGGTGTTGTTCTTGCGAATGTGCTGGAATTTTCCGGGCTCGTCCAAGCCATCGGGACGGGCTGGTAACCGGGAGAACGGAGCCTGAAATTTCCAGGTTTGAGCGTTGGGAGGCTCGTTGGTGGAGCAGGTCGCTTTCTCAATCAGCAGCGCCGCCGATTTCAGGTAACTCTCCAAAAGAAAGTCAGAGGTGACCAGGGCAGAGCCCACCGTATTGAAGTGTTCCACCTCGATATCCGGGGGAAACGATTCCGTGGGTTCCGCCAGCATCGGACCAAGTTCCAGGAGCGAGCGAACCGTCCGGTCATACTGCTGACGATTCAGCCTCCGAATGACCGGTTGCGCCAGTTCTGCTCCCCGAGCTTCGAGCGCCGCATCGACCTGCGCCGTGATCCATGAGACCACCGCTCGGGTTTCCTCCGCCCCGGGTTGCTTCGCCTTTCTCGGCGGCATCTCACCGAGATTGAGCTGATCCAGAATCTCGTGCCAGCTTTCCAAGGTGGTGAGATCCGAAAAATTGCGATCCAATTGGTCGAAATGACGATCGCCTTTTTGTTTCTCCGTCCCGTGACATTCGAGACAATAGGTCGAGAGAAAAGCCTCAGGTTCGAAGGCGGCGAGGTTGGCCACCAGCGTCAGGTAAATCAGAACACGCATCGCTCAGACCAGTTCGTTGAGATTACCGTTCGCCTTGTTGAAGGTCTCCACTTCCGCACCAAAGGTTTGCAACAAGGTGGTGAAGAGATTGCAGAGTGGGACGCGCTTCGATTTTTCCTTGGGCATGACGAGATGAGAGCCGTGGGAGCGGAAGTTACCGCCCGCGACTAGAATGGGGAGATCTTTGTTGGAGTGGGAAGAACCGTTCCCGAGACCGCTTCCAAACAAGATGGTGGTGGTGTCTAACAGAGGTGAGCCCTCAGCCGTCTTGAGTGTCTTCAGTTTTCCGATGAAGCGCGCAAGTTCCTCCATCTCGAAGGTTTCGATCACGGTGAGACCGCGTTTCAGGATATTATCTTGGCCGTGGTGCGAGAAGCCGTGATAGCTGCCGGATAAGTCCAGATCGCCGGTGCGTAGGGTGCTGGGAATCCCGAGGGTGGCGACCCGGGTCGAATCCGTCTGTAAGGCGAGAGCCACCAGATCAAAAAACGCGGGAAGCGTCTCAGTAATCGCCTTATCCGTCGGCATCGGGATGCCCGGCTTCGGCTTGGGTTCATGAATCCAGCGCTCTGACATCTCCAGTTTCCGCTCCACTTCTCGAACCGAGGTGAAGTACTCGTCCAGCTTCTCACGATCGGCTGAACCCAACCGCTTCTGAAGCAATTTGGCGTGCCCGTTGACCGCATCTAGAATGCTGTCGTGGAGGGCGTAAGATTTGGCACGAGCGGCTTGCTCCTTCGGGTTATCCGCCTTGAAAAGGGCCTCAAAGAGGGCACGCGAGCTGGAAATGGGCGGAATGTTGACCCCGTTGCGGGTCCAACTGAGGCGCAACTCTTGTTCGCCACGGGCAACGGGCCCGGCGCTCAAAACCAACGAAGGGAAACGGGTGTCGGAACCCACGTATTCTGCGGCGCGTTGATCGAGGGAAAGGTTTCGGTCCGGCCATTGTCCCGCTTCGACATCGCGCATTCCGGAAAGAAACGAATGACAGCCAATGTGGCCGCCGGAAACCCCGTGATCCAGATGAGAGAAGACCGTGAAATCTTTCCGATGCTCTTTGAGCGGTTGGAGGAGATAGGGCAACTCGGTGAGCGGGCCGGGTTGCTTCGGGAAAAAGCCGTCCGGCAACATGCCGAAAGGGTTCGCCACCGTCACGAGACGTTGAGGGCTTGAGTCCGACTGGCCAAAACACTCCAGGGCGGGGAGGGCCAAGGAAACACCGGTAGCTCGCAGGAAAAAGCGACGATTCATGGGTAGAGATAAGGGGTGGCCTATCTGAATTCAACCGTCTTTACGGCGAAACCAGCGACTCATGAAGCCGGCCAGAGGCACGACCAGTGCCACCCAAACCAGTTCCGGATGCTGCATCGCAAATTGCCCGACCCGTTGGCCAATCGTGACTTCGACGGGAATGTCTCGTTCGAAGGTTTTGATTTCCATGGGGGCGGCGATCCCCTGAATGTTGACGACGGCAAAGACGCGCAGCTTCAGTGTTTGATTTCCCTGCTGCTGCGGCGTGACCGACCATTCCCACGAGGTGTTGTCCTCCACGCGGACGGCTTGACGCTGGGGGCCGGCGGGAAGGATGTCAAAGGCACTGCCGGTGAGGGTGGCTTCCATGACGGGCGCAGAGGAGATCGTGGCTCCGTCGGTTGGGAACGCGTCTCCCAGTTCGGACTTCAGTTCTTCGACGGTCTTTTGAAGGCTGAAGAGGAGTTCCACCTCCTGAGCCCGGCCCATGCTCATGACTTCGGGAGTTTGGAAGGCGATGTTGGCGTCTTGAAACGCGTCTTTTGCTTTGGCTCCGGGAGTCTCCTCGATCGATTGGGTTCGAAGAGGGGCTTTCCCCGTTGGTTTTGGGGGAGACATCCCACTCGATCCTGAACGATCCACCTGAGGTTCTGGCATGGCTGAGTCAACCTGGAAGTTCGGTGGGCTCGCATCGTTACCCGGCAGAAAAAACGGAATGAGGACCAACCCAAGACCGCCCAAAACCAAGGTTATGGCGATGAACGCGAGGAATCGTTTCATGGTAGTAAAAGTCTGACACAACCACCTGAATTTCTCGATCTTTTTCTCTGAGAATCCGCCTGAAACTGGCAATTCATTGCTTGCCAGTCCCGCGATCCCGTCAAGGTTATCAGCATGAGTTCGAACGAAAACCCCACCCCGATTTCACGCCGTTCCGCTTTGAAGACCGGAAGCGCCATTGCCACGACTTCCGCCTTGGCCGGAATCACCCTGCCGCATGTTCACGCGGCGAACGACGATCCCACGATTCGTCTCGCCTTGGTTGGCTGTGGTGGCCGTGGAGCTGGTGCGGTGCAGAACGCTCTCAAGACTTCCACGGAACAAGGTCCGGTGAAATTGCACGCCATGGCGGACGTGTTTGAGGAGAACTTGAACGGGAAGTATGAGGCGTTGGCGCGACGTGAGGACATGGCTAGGAATATCGATGTTCCGCCGGAGCGTCGCTTCATCGGGTTCGACGCTTACAAGGACGCGATCGATACCCTACGTCCGGGCGATGTCGCCATCTTTACGACTCCCTGCGCCTTTCGCCACGTCCACTACGCCTACGCGATCGAGAAAGGGGTCAACGTGTTCATGGAGAAGCCGGTGACCGCCGATGGTCCCTCTACTCGGAAGATGTTTGCGTTGAACGAGAAGGCCAAGGCGAAGAACCTCAAGGTTGGTGTCGGGCTCATGTGTCGTCACTGCGTCGCTCGAGGGGAACTCTCCCAGCGGATTCAAGACGGCGAGCTTGGAGAAATCCTGGTGATGCGGGCCTATCGGATGCAGGGGCCAGTCGCTTCCTGCTTTTCCAAGCCGAATCCAGGTGACATGAGCGATCTCATGTATCAGATCAAACGCTTCCATAGCTTCCTCTGGCTGAGCGGCGGTTCGTTCAGCGACTTCTTCATTCACAACATCGATGAATGCTGCTGGATGAAAAACGACTGGCCGGTCGAAGCGATTACCAGCGGTGGTCGCCACTTTCGCGATCCGGATCACATCGATCAAAACTTCGACAGCTATTCGGTCGAATACACCTTCAAAGACGGGACCAAACTCTACATGGATGGTCGGAACATGGTGGGCTGCCAGCAGGAGTTCGCCAGCTTTGCCCACGGGACCAAAGGCAGCGCCGTCATTTCGGAAAAAGGACATGCTCCGTCTCGGGCTCGGATTTACAAAGGTCAGGTGATTCACCGTTCCGCGCGGCGCGAAACTGCAGAGAAGCATCCGGACCTGGTCTGGGCCTATCCGCAAGAGCCTCGCGAGCCAAATCCCTATGATCTGGAATGGGAAGCGCTGATTGAAGCAATCCAGAAAGACACGGAATTTAACGAAGTGGATCGCGGCCTCAAAGCCAGCCTCGTCACTTCCATGGGGCGGATGGCAGGCCACACCGGACAACTCGTCACCTACGACCAAATGCTCAATCACGATCACGAATTCAGCCCGAACTCCGAGTCGCTCACACTCACCTCGGACTCACCCATTATGCCGGATGCTGATGGGCGCTATCCGATTCCGGAGCCGGGCATCAAGAAAAATCGTGAGTATTGATCGCGCTTCGGCACCTGAGCTAATCGATCAGAACTGAACTCGTTCCGCGCTTTCGACCGGAATCCAGCCCTCGTTCCGGTCCGGCGTGCGGATGTGGAACCAGTCGCGGCGTTGCTCTAGAATGCGGATCTCCGTACCCGAATGGAGTGCAGTGCTGAAGGCGGAATCGTAGATGAACGAGTCCCCTTTGCGAGCCATGACCTCGCGTTCGACGATGACGGCGTCTTGGCTGGTATCGTTGAATGCGTGAATCAAGGACGAGCTCGCCAGAAGAAACATCCCAATACCGAGGCCCGCGATGATTTGCCAACGTTGGCGTAGCGGCCAGACCAAGTGAATGCTGAGAACCAACCAGATTCCCGCGAAGAGCGTGGCCAGGAGCATGCTTCGGGTGCGAGGGCTAAAGAGAAAATGCCAGAAGAAGACCCGCTTGACGACCAGAGCGGTGGTTTCTTCCGGAAACACATCAACCCGTTGTGTGCGGACGTAGCGGAGCGTGTCTCGAAGTTGGGTATTTCCTGGGAGATAGGTTTCGGCGCGACGATAATTGAGAATGGCGTGCCCGATATCGCCGGAAAGGAAATGGGTGTTCCCGAGGTTGCTATAGAGCTGCCCGTTTTCGACTTCGTGATCGCGAATCAAGCTCTCGAACCGCTCAGCAGCGAGGGCGTAAAACTTGGCCGCTTTTGAGGGATCGACTTGGGACGCTTCGTTGGCGCGGGCGAACAGTTCTTCAGCCTGATTCAAGAGACTTGCAGGTTCTGCCGCGCGGAGAGAGGTGAGGGTTAGTGCCAGAAACAGGAAAATCGCGGCGACTTTCCCGGCCCGCTGTTCCAGTTTGCGGACCAACTGAAGCAATCCTTCCCGCTTCACCGGAGGAGGTGCCACCTCGTGTCGAGAATACCCAATTGCGGCCGTGGAATCAATCAGACCCACCAGGATGTCGGTCTCATCAGGATCGACGTCGGCTTGGCTTGCGATGCTGCGCAACTCCCGGGCCCCACTTTCAAAATGAGGAACATCAAATCGCTCCTGAAGGTAGGTTTTGAGGGCGTGGCTCAATTGGTCGGGTTCCGGATCTGGGCCGAGCTTCCAGAGCGCGAACCGAAAACGGCCATACGCGCGGCGGTGCTTCGCCAAAACAGGATCGCGCCTCGCGATTCGATGATTGCGGCTCAGATACCAAACCAATCCGAAGAGGGCGGGAGGTCCCAGCCACGCGAACATCCAATTGGAGGCGTAGGCAGTCCAACTGGGAGGACGCCGGGAAACCAGCAGATCGGGACCGGTGTAGTTCGCATAAATGCCGCCTGGTTGAGGCTGAACGGGGTTCTTTATTGCGGAGCCATCACTGAAGGCGGCGTCGGATAGGTCTACCGAACTGACCGGGTTAACCGTGATCGTAATGGGTTCGGTTCGGGCGAATCCGTAGGCTTGAGCAATTGGGTCAAAGTAGCTGAATTCCAGCGCCGGAATCGCCGGAATCTCGTCGTGTTGGGGACGAATACTTTGTGTGAAGATCGCGGCTTCGGATTTGATTGATGGGCGGATGGGAGTGTTCGGCGCGGCAAAGCTCCGATTGAGGGCGGGAAGCGAAGACAACGCTGGAAGCTCTAAAATGTGGGGATGCTCCTTATCGCGAACTTCGAGCGACAACAGAATCGGCTCGTTCACTTCAACGACGGTGGGATTCGCAGTCGCTTTGATGGTGAACCCTCCCACGATTCCGCTGAAGTTTGCAGGTTGTCCTTCGGAAGGTAGCGGCTTCACTTTCAGCGTCATGGGCTCGCCCATGACCATGAGTCGCTGATAGGTTCCGGTTACGTCTTCATCAAAAAAGTCGTTGTTAAAGTAGCTGGGGTAGCGCGTGCCTTTAAATGCGCCATCACGAGGCTCAGTATATGAACACACCAAGCTGGCGGGTTTGATGAGAAGGGGAAGTTCTCCCACTCGGGTCGGGATGATCAACCGCTGGAAACGCAGCTCTACCGCGGGCTTTTCGTTCCGATTTGTATCGGTGTATGCGGAGATGATGCGTTGATTGGAAACGGGGAGCCCGATCGAGTTGTCCGCATCCACGTCCACGGTTTCCAGGGGCTCGCGAACTTGGAATTGGTAGTCGGTCAGGGCCGGGATCCTAATTTGAGCGGCTTTGATCCCATTGAGCGACAGGTTTGTGATCCAGCGAAACGTGAGCAAGACCGGCTCGCCCACATAGCACTCCTGATGGGAAAGTTCGACGATGAGTTCCATCTCCTCCGTCGTTTCCGGATAAGCGACGTCGATCTCGGTCAGGGCGAAGGGGATATCCTGATTTCCGATGCTCACCAATCCCCCGGGAATCGTCGCTTTTCCAGCTACTGTTGGAATGGCTTCATAGGTGAAGGTGAAGAAATTTTTTCCGTCCTTGATGCTGGGAGCAGCTCCGATGTAGCTGATCTGAAGGGAGTCGGAACTCAGGAGATCTGGTTCAGGGGCGTTGATGACATCATTTACCTGAACGTAGAAATTGAAGGGCGTTCCGACAAAGAAGGACGTTTCGCGAACCTTGATTTCCGCAGTGGGAGCTGCCTTCAGACCGGTGGGGACGAACCAGAGCGCAAGCAGAAGCGGGATGAGAAATGTTCGGGGCATGAATAGTCACTTCCGTTCGTGGGGCCGATCCTTCATTGGTGCAACTGGGAATTTCTAGAGGGGGGATTCGTAAATCGTTCCAGTCGGAGGTTGATTGCAAGGTTGGAATTTGTAGTATCGGCCCATGCAAACCCTCGTCATCGCCCTCGGCGCTCTGGTTCTTTACTACATTGCCTATCACACCTATGGGAAATGGTTGGCGAGAAAGATCTTCAAGCTCGACCCCAACGCGAATGTTCCTTCGATTGCGTTGAACGATGATCGCGATTTTGTCCCAACGAGCAAGTCGGTCATCTTTGGGCATCATTTCACCTCGATTGCCGGAACGGGACCAATCGTGGGCCCGGCTTTGGCGGTGATTTGGGGCTGGGTTCCGGCGCTGCTCTGGGTTCTCTTCGGCTCGATCTTCATTGGGGCCGTGCATGACTTTGGTTCGCTCGTGGTTTCGATGCGGAATCGAGGGCAGACCGTCGGGGACATTGCGGGTCGCGTGCTGACCAAGCGAACTCGGGTCCTCTTTCTTTCGATTCTGTTCATGGCGCTAACCATTGTTCTGGCGATTTTCGGACTCGTCATTGCGGCGGTTTTTCGGCAATACCCGGCGTCCATTTTCCCTTGCCTGGTCCAGATTCCGCTGGCGGTCGTGATCGGGGTCTGGTTGCATCGCAAAGGGTTCAACCTTCTCATTCCCTCGCTCCTGGCTCTCGGGTTGATGTATTTGACCGTGTTTTACGGTGACTCCGGCTTTCTGAAGGGATGGAACCAGGCGCTGGCGAGTTTGCCGATCATGACGTGGGTCGTGTTGTTGCTGGTTTACAGTTATGTGGCCTCCGTGCTGCCGGTTTGGACCCTGCTCCAGCCGCGTGACTACATCAACAGTCTCCAACTGCTCAGCGTCGTCATTCTGGTGGTTCTCGGCCTGGTCGTGGCTGCGGTTGCCGGAGGGGCTCCAGTGACCGAAGGCGGCGCCCGACCTGCGCTCGAGATCGTGGCACCTGCGATTCGAACCGGAGCTGACGCTCCTCCTGGTGCACCGTGGATCTTTCCCTTCCTCTTTGTCACGATTGCCTGTGGTGCCATTTCCGGTTTTCACTGCCTCGTTTCCAGCGGAACGTCCTCCAAACAGATTCGCTGCGAAACGGACGCTCAGTTTGTCGGCTATGGCTCGATGTTGACCGAAGGTTTTCTCGCCGTCCTGGTGATTCTGGCCTGTGTCGCGGGCATCGGCCTGGGAATCAGCGGTGGAGATGGGACTGTGGCCGGAATTGCCGCCTATGATGCGCGCTACGCCACTTGGGGAGCCGCCAGTGGATTGGGGGCCAAGGTCGGAGCCTTTGTCGAAGGCAGCGCCAATTTCCTGAAAGCAATGGGATTGAACTCCGCCTCAGCCATTGCGCTGATGGGCGTTTTCGTGGCCAGTTTTGCCGCGACCACCCTCGACACGGCGTGTCGTCTCCAACGCTATGTCACCCAGGAACTAGCGGCGACGTTGAAGATTCAACCCCTGACCAACAAGCACACCGCCACCATCTTCGCGATCGTCATCGCCGGGGCGATTGCCGCAATGCCTGCATCCGCAGGCACGGAGTGGACGTGGGCAACGGCTGGCAAAGGCGGATTGATCCTGTGGCCGCTTTTCGGCGCGACCAACCAGCTCCTTGGAGGACTCGCCTTCCTCGTCATTGTATTTTGGATGTGGCGGCGCAATTTGCCGATCTGGTTCGTCGCCATTCCCATGGTTTTCATGTTGATCCTTCCCGGAATCGCCATGGTCCTCAATATTTTCGGCGAAGGTGGCTATCTCGATCAGAAGAACTGGCTCCTGACCACGATCGGATTCGCCACCTTGGCGTTGGAAGGCTGGATGATCTTCGAGGCCTACTGCGCCTGGCCCAAAGCGAAGGGCGTGCTCGAGCCTCAGTTGGATCCGCTTCCGGCAAGCGGACGGGTCAACGAAGGCGGTCGAAGCTGCTAGCCGATTTGGTAGATCGGAATTGGCCCGGAAACGTCGATTAGGCGAGAATCTCGCGAACGACTTTTCCCTTGGTGCCCGTAAGGCGAAGCTTGTTGCCTGCCCAAGGATAGGTGAGTTGCTCGTGATCTAATCCCAGGAGATGGAGCATAGTGGCGTGCAGATCATGCACCGTCATTTGTCCTTCGACCGCGCGGCGACCGTGTTCGTCCGTCGCTCCGTGGCGGAAGCCGTGTTTGACGCCTGCTCCGGCCATGAACATCGTGTAGCCGGTAGGGTTATGGCCTCGACCGTCGCGATTGCCATTATCCGGGCTGCGACCGAATTCGCCGCCCCACACAATCAAGGTGTCTTCCAGGAGACCACGCTGACGAAGATCGACCAGCAATCCGGTAATCGGTTGGTCGATCGAGGCGCAGCGGCGGGGAAGACCGTTGGCCAAACCTCCATGATGATCCCAGCCATCGTCCGTTAGTTGGATAAACCGGACATCGGACTCAGCCATGCGCCGAGCCAGCAGACATTGGTGACCAAAGTTGCGTGAGGCGCTTTGGTCCATCCCGTAGAGTTTGAGGGTGGCCTCAGATTCGTTGGAGATGTCCATGACCTGGGGAAGGACGTTCTGCATCCGAAATGCCAACTCGAAGGACTCAATCACACTTTCCATCTTTGACGCCGCCTCTTGGCCCGCAGAAAGGCGATCATTGATTCCCTTCAATCCTTTGAGTTTCTGACGCTGCTGATTGCGCTGCTTCAACACGAAGTTCGGATCGTCGATCTTCACTCGGGCCAAGGGTTTGTTGTCCCCGCCGATGGGGGTTCCCCGATACGCGGCCGGGAGAAAAGCATTGCCGTAATACTTATCTCCTCCCATGTCGCTTGGAGGATTGATCGTGACAAAGCCGGGCAGGTCTTGATTCACCGAGCCCAGACCGTAGAGCACCCATGAGCCCATCGAAGGCCGAACGTATTGAAAACTGCCGGTGTGGAGAAGATCGAGCGCTTGAGCATGTTCGGGATTGTCCGAAACCATCCCGTTCAGCATGCAAAGCTCGTCGGCTTGGGTTGCCAAGTTGGGGAGCAATTCACTGAACCAGAGGCCGCTTTGACCATGTTGAGCGAAATCCCAGAGAGATCCCCGATAGCGGTTATTTCCGTTGGAGCTGACCAACTTGTTGTCGTCGGCCTGGAGCCGCGGCTTGTAATCGAAGAGGTCCATATGGGACGGACCGCCTTTCATGGTCAGAAAAATAATCCGCTTTGCTTTCGCAGCATGTTGAGGACGCTTGGGGGCGAACGGAGACTGGTATCGGGCAGCTTCGGCGTTTTGGCCCATCAATCCGGCGAGAGCTACGGAACCGAGTCCGAAGGAAGTATTCTGCAGGAAGTTACGGCGTGAAGTTGTGGCGTTCATCAGCATATAAGGTTGACCCAGGGGGAAGGAGAACGTTTTCTCCTTCCCCCGAATCTCAGGTTTCGATTCCATTCACGAAAAAGCGTGAAGAAGTCTTTCAGAGGCAAAAATTCTACAACATTATTTTAGTTTTCATAATAGTTTTGGAAAATTAATAAAAAGAGGCGAATTTATCCCATGGTGGATTTCTTTCGTCGATTGGTTCAGAGCTTTGCTTCGCCCGCAACTTCCCGCCCCGCCAAGCCCTGGATCGGAAGGACATTTGGGATCGATCTTCGCTCGCTGGCGTTGTTTCGGGTCAGCCTCGGCCTGATTCTCTTGATCGACCTCGTGATCCGGCTGGGCGATTTGAGCGTGTTTTACACCGATTCCGGGGTGCTGCCCCGAGGGAACCTCCTGGCCGATTTTCCCTCGAGTGACTGGCTCTACAGCTTTCACCTCCTCAGTGGAGGCGCCTTTTTCCAGCTTCTGCTCTTCTTGGTTGCGGCGGCGGCGGTGGTTTGCCTGATTCTGGGCTACCGAACCCGGGCGGCGGCGATTCTTTCCTTCGTTCTGCTCTGTTCGCTCCAGAATCGGAATCCGTTCATTCTTCAGGGAGGAGACATGTTGATCCGGGTGATGCATTTCTGGGCGCTCTTTCTTCCTCTGGGGATGCGCTGGTCGCTGGATCGGCGCTTTTCTCGGGAAACGGTGATGGCTCGACCGCTGGGCGTTTCGCCGAAAACTCCGAATCAGGTGGTCACGTTCGCTTCCGCCGCGATTCTTTTTCAGGTGGCATTCATGTATTGGTTCACCGCAGGACTCAAAAGCGACCCCATTTGGTGGCGTGACGGCCTCGGGATCTATTACGCGCTGAATGTGGATCAATTCGCGACGCCGCTCGGGAAATGGATGCTCGGTCATGAGTGGCTCCATCGGCCCCTTAGCTACGCGACCTATTTTCTGGAGGCTTTCGGGCCTCTGTTTGCCTTTGTTCCCTGGAAAACGGCGTGGTTTCGGCTCGGTACGGTTGGCGTCTTCGTGCTCTTTCACCTTTTCGGGATTCGACTGACGATGGAACTGGGGCTGTTTCAATGGACCAGCGCCGCGATCTGGCTGCTCTTTCTTCCGGCCATGTTCTGGGAAAAATTACTTCCCGGGGCGATCCGCTGGATGCAGGAGGACTTGCCCCGGCTCAATCGGTATCCGATTTGGAAAGGGAGAGCTCGGCGCAGCTTGTCCTTTCTAAAACTGGGAATGCGTCCGGAATCGCGGCTGATTCCTCTTCCGCAGGCGACTCCGCCTCGCTATCAATGGTGGTTGCAATCCGGGGTCATTCTGCTGTTGTTTACTTACACCTTGGGTTGGAATGTCCGAGCGGCGGATTTTGACCGGTATGTCGGGGTGTTTCCTCGCAAACTCAATTGGATCGGAGAAGTGACGGGCTTGCGTCAATATTGGTCGATGTTCTCACCCAAGCCGATGCTCGATGATGGCTGGTATGTGTTCACCGGTCGAACTCGCGATGGTGACGTCATCGATTTGCGAACCCGACAAGCCGTGACCTGGGAAAAACCGGAGTTGGTCAGCGCGACCTACAAAAACCAGCGTTGGCGGAAATACCTCATGAACCTGCGACTGCGAAAGAATCAAGCGCATCGCAAGTTGTTCGTAAAATGGATGATGAAGGCTTGGAACCAGAGTCATGCCCCGGAAGAACAGATCGTGGCGATGCAGTTGGTGTACGTTCAGGAAATGACCACGCGAACCGGGACCAAGCCGATCAACAAATTGGTGTTGCACGAATTCAACCCGGTTGGAGATTGGCGGACGGACAAGAAAAACCAAGAAATCTTCGAGACGAAAGTCCGTTGAGGTTTTGAACCTGTCCTCAACCCCTACTGCTCTACCCTTGTGAAAAAAACCACCTTTCTCATCCTCACCGCTCTCTCACTGTCTTTGGGCCTTTCGTCGGCACGAACCTGGACCCAGGCTTCAACTGGAAAACAGCTGGAAGGAGAGCTGACCCGTATCAACGGCGAAAAGATCCTCATCACCCGCTCCAATGGCTCCTCCCTGGAGATTCCCATTGCCATGTTGAACGAAGAGGATCAGCAATACATCGCGGAATGGCAGAAAGAGAAAATGAGCACAGGGGCTCCCGCCGCTCCCGGTGAAACCAGTGAAGAATCTGTCGCCATGGAGATTCCGGAAGGCCCGACCGAATTGGTGCTTTCAGACGTTCATCTCTGCTGTGGAGGATGCAAAAAAGCGGTTGAAGGTGCCCTCGGAACGCTGACGGGGGTCGAAATTTCCGCCGGTCGCTCCGATGTCACCATCAAAGGGGAATCGGGAGAACTGGTGAAGACCGCGCTTGAATACGTCATGGACAAGGGCTTTTACGGGACCCCCAGCATCGCTGCCTTTGCGCCGACCAAGAAGTATTCCACCGACAAGAAAGAGTCGGTCAGCATCTCCAAGGTTCATCTCTGTTGCGACGATTGCGTGGAAGCGGCTGAAGATGCTCTGATGGATGTCGAAGGTGCCGAAGAAATCGAAGGCCTTGAAGCGAAAGCCCGTGATTTCGTGGTCAAAGGGATGATTAGCCCGGCCGATGTGGTCGCCGCTCTGAATGCAGTGGGACTGCACGGTTCGGTTCGCTAGAACATTTCTGGAGCTTTATCCATCAAATTTGAAAGGGCAACGCCGGTTCTCGTCGGCGTTGCCTTTTTTTCGTGGTGAATTGTTGAGACGCCTTACTTCGTCACCGTCCACGTTCCCCGCATCAGCAGGTGATGCCCAGGGAAGGTGCAGACGAATTCGTAGGTTCCCGGGGTGCTGGGAGCGGTGAATTCGATAGTTTGCTCCTCGCCGTTGTCCAAGAGCCGGGTGGCTGCGATCACTTTGTCACTCGTCGGCACAAAGCCGGTTTTGAAACCGTCTTGACCCATGGCCATGGCGGCGAGCGCGAGCTCATTCGCAGATTTCGGCTGAACGAAGAGGAGGTTATGCGGCATGAAATCCGGGTTCTCGAAGGTGACTTTGACGTTCTTCCCGGCTCTCACGCTGAACTCGGTGAAGTCGTAGCGCATCTTTTCGACCAAGGTTTTGATCCGGATCTCGAGAAGATCAGCGGTGTCTGAAATCACACCGGATTTTTTGCCGGAACCATGATCGATTTCTTGGGTGAATTCGCCTCCGGATTTAGAATCCACGTTGTACCAGAAATGCTGAACGGTCCGCGCTGCGACTTGAGCGTGAGGTTCAGGTGACTGTAACAGAGCGGCCAGGAGTTCTCCGTTTCGCACATTGTGTTGCTGATGAACCCAGAGCGCTTCGAGGAGGTGATGCGCATCGTCTTTTGAGTTGGGATCGAATTGCTTGGTCCACTCTTGAACCGCAGCGATGACCTCTTGGGTGTCGCGCGCGCTGAGTTCGATCCGGGTGCGGTGCCGAACCCCATCGACGGGGTGTTCCAGGTTCGTCATCAATTCGGGGAGAGATGCTCGTGAGATCTTGACGGATTCCTGAAGTGGCCGCGATGCGTGGCTGACCCGGAAGACGCGGCCATGCTGCTTGTCGCGATTGGGGTCGCGAATATTGTGCTGCATGTGACCGATGATGACGTTGGCCCAATCGGAGACGTAGAGAGCGCCGTCATCCCCGAACACGGCGTCCGTTGGGCGAAAGTTTTTGTCCGTGCTGATAAGCAAGCCCTGGGCTCCACCGGCCAAATCCCCGCCGGAAGGCTCTCCCCATACCTCGCCCAGCTGGGTGGTGACTTCGATGGTCTTCGCTTGGTCGCCCTTACCTACGGTTTCGGTGTAGGTATGCCCCCCATCTCGATGCAGGCGGTACTGTTTAATCCCCAGGAAGCCGATCGCATTACAGATCAGGAAATCTTGCTGCATCTCATCCGGAAAATGCGCGCTGGAAACGATTTCATTGGCCGGAACGGGGCGAACTTCTTTTTTCAGGAGGGGGAACATCTTCCACGACTTGCCATCGGGGCGGACTTGATAGGCGCGTCCTCCGGTTCCGTCTGTGGCATAGTGGTAACCCCAGCGGTCAAAAGAAATCCCGTGCGGGTTCGGGCTATTCGTGCCATGCATCGTGATCTCGTAGGTCCGAGGATTGAAGCGATACATGGCGCTGTTTCCGGTGCTGAGCGAAGGACCCCAGGGATGCTCGAAATTGTTGTGGAGGAAAATTCCGCTCTGCCAGTAGATTCCGCCGTCCGGCCCGAAGATCAGGTTGTTACAAGCGTGGTGAGTATCGGCGGAACCGACCCCGTGGAGGAGGATTTCGCGCTCGTCGGCGATGTCATCGCCATCGGTATCGCGGAGGAAGACCAGATTCGGCTGTGAGGAAACGATGACGCCGCCTCCCCAGAATTCAAAGCCCAGAGGATTGGGGATGTTCGCGAACTTGGTGACTTTGTCCGCCACTCCGTCCTGATCGACGTCTTCAAAAATGAGCAGAGCATCGTTGATGTCTTTCATCGGCTCTTGTTTGGGATAGGTGGGCCAAGCTGCCACCCAGAGCCTGCCCTTGGCATCCACCTGCATCTGCACGGGATTGACCAAATCCGGGAACATCTTCTCATCGGCGAAGACATTGACCTGAAAACCTTCCGGGACGGAGATGAGTTCACGGCTTTCCTCGCTGGAGAGGTATTTCAAGGAGCCCTCTTTTTCCGCGCTCGACATGTTTCCTTTGCCTCCCACGTTGGAGATGACGGGAATCGGAGCGGGGACATTTTCATCCAAGACATCGTGATCGTCGCCGTTGGCTCGGGCCCAGATTTTCTTGTCCCGATTGGCCGTCATCACATCCAGCATCACCATTTCGTGCATCAGCACATCGCCATTTGTCTGGTCACCCACGAATTTCAGCGTCGAGCGCGAACCCCAAATGTCGTTCCCATCGACGGCCCGGTAGCGGTCAAACCAATGCGTGTTCTTGTACAAAACCGCCTCTCGAACCGGTTCAAGATCGGCAGATGCATTGACGGATTGGCCCGTGAGTGCTTCAGTGATGGCTTCTGCGATCAAGCGATTCCCTTCGAGATTGAGATGAACCCCGTTGATGGTTAAAGGGGGCTCGCTCGCTTCGTAGAGCTTCTGACTAGGGTGAAAAAGATCGACAAAGGTCACGCCGCTCGCTTCCGCCGCTGCCTTGGTCGCTTCTGTGTAGGCGGCTAGTCGAACATTGTTCTCGCTGCCGTTCGGGAGGTTTGGGGAGTTAAGTTCTTCGTGGGCGATCGGGCTGAACAGCACGATTCTGGGAAAGCTTTTCCCGTTGGGCTGAACGGCCCGAATCTTGTGAACCAGTTCATTGAGCTTTTTGGTGTAGCCTTCCGGGTTATTTTCGTAGCTCTCGTTATAGCCGAAAAAGACGAAAACGACATCGGCCTCGACATGTTGGAGGTAGCCGTCAATCGGCAAAAACCCTTTGTTGCGAGGATAGTAGTCGGTGCGGTCTCCGGAGATCGCCAAATTCCGAAAACGGAGTTGTTTGTCGTTGAACTGGCTTTGCAGGAGCGTTTCCAGCCAGCCATGGTGTTGCATCCGTTCGCCCAGCGCATTTCCGATCATCGCCACCGTGTCGCCGGTTTGAAATTCAAATATCTCCGGGTCGCGATAGTCTTCGGGAACTTCAACGCGGGAACTTTCCCACGGATTCGAACTCTTCGCTGCAGCAACGGCCTTTGCCGCTTTGCCAGCTGCCCCGGAATGGCTTTTCAGAGTAATTTTCCCTTTTTGAGCCAGATCAAAGTGGATCGAGCCGTCCGGAGCCGGGTTTCCTTCTCTCATGAAGACGGGTTGCCGTTTCGCATCCAAAACGGAAACCTTGAATTGATCGAGCCTCATTTCCAGGCCGTCCGCGCGGTTCCAAATCTCAATCGCTTCGATCTTCTGCTCGTTGCCGAGGTCGATCTCCCACCAAGCACTCGCTCCCTTGGTTTCGCTGGTATGGGTTTGACCTTGGTCTCCCCAACTCGGGCTCTTATTGCCATCAATGGCTCGCTCAGGAACTCCGCCGGAACCGAGACTCGACTGGGTCGGCTTGCCCGATTTCGCGATGTTTTTCCCGCCCGAAAGAATTTCGACCTCGGCGAGGGTCAGGATTCCGCCTTTGGGGAGCTCGATCCGAACGAACTGGCCGGGTTTGTCGGTGGTAACGTCAGCGAAGCCGGCGGTGGCCAAAAGGACCGAAGCAAGCATGGCAGAGAAGAACGAAGGGTGTTTTTTGATCATGAGAAAGAGATAAACGGGGGCTGAGGCGGGAAAGGTTACGGATGGTTCCGAACTCACGGGATTCACCGGAAGTTTTTTCAACATCCAGTGAGTTCATTCGCCGGGGTCTTGAATTGAGCACAAAAAGCGTCCTTGGTCGAATTCATGCCCCTTTCTTGTCAATTCGTAGTTTTCTTCTCCCTCTTGCCGCTCGTCGTTTTCGGTCAAACCGCAGAACGCCCGAACATCGTTTACATTCTGGCCGACGACCTGGGATATGGTGACCTGGGCTGCTACGGTCAGAAAACGTTGTCGACTCCGAATCTCGATCAGATGGCGGCGGAAGGGTTGAAGTTCACCCGTCACTACAGTGGATCGACGGTTTGCGCTCCTTCGCGCTGTGTCTTGCTGACAGGGCTTCATACCGGAAATTGCGCGATTCGGGGAAATGGCGAAGGAGAACTGCCTGCGGAAACCGTGACGGTGGCCAAGTTGCTCAAAGACGCCGGTTACCGCACCGGCTGTGTGGGCAAGTGGGGAATTGGAAACCCGCCCCCGCTTAATGACCCGGAGCGAATGGGATTCGATCACTTTTTCGGCTACGTGAATATGTTTCACGCCCACAATTTTTATCCGGAATTCCTCTATCGGAATGGCGAACGAGTCCCTTTGCGCAACGTGACCTTGCCAGAGTGGAAGGTGGAAGATCGGATCGATGGAGGTTCGAAAGAAGGAACCGGTGTCGCGAGCATCAAGATCGACTATGCGCCAGATTTCATCACGGAAGAAGCGCTGCAGTTCATTGACGACAATCAGGATTCGCCCTTCTTTCTCTATTACGCGATGAACGTCCCTCACACCAACAATGAAGGCGGTCGGCCACCGCAATCGGACGGGATGGAGGTTCCGGATTACGGGGAGTTTGCCGACGAATCCTGGCCCAATCCGGAGAAGGGGTTTGCCAGTATGATTCGTAATTTGGACCGCGACATTGGCCGCGTTTTGGATCGGCTGAAGCAGTATGGAATCGCCGAAAACACGCTGGTGATCTTTTCCAGCGACAATGGGCCGCATCAGGAAGGCGGTCATCAAATGGAGTTTTTTGATTCGAATGGTGAACTCCGAGGCATGAAACGCGATCTCTATGAAGGCGGGGTGCGGGTTCCGACGATTGCCTGGTGGCCGGGAACGATTGCTCCCGGAACGGAGACTAACCATCTTTCAGGGTTTCAAGATATCTTGCCGACCTTCGTCGAGCTGGCGGGAGCGGACCCCGCACCGCGGACCGACGGGATTTCGTTTCTACCAACGCTCATCGGAGCAGGAGAACAGGAAGAACATCACCATCTCTATTGGGAATTTCTCGAACAAGGAGGCAAGAGAGCGATCTTGACGAACGAGGGCTGGAAACTGGTGCAGCTGAACACGCAACGGCCAGATGAGACGGTCACGGAACTCTATCAGATCGAGGAAGATCCTGCCGAAGAGAAGGACCTGTTCGAAGACCACCCTGACAAGGTCAGACAGTTACTCGAACTCCTCGAGCAATCCCACACTCCCCAGATCTGAGCCCGGCTAAGGCGCTTGTTCCAAGACGGTGGGACCGGTCGAGAGGTCGAGAATGACAACGTCGTTGTTGGACGAGCTGTTGTTACCTCCGGAATTGCCTGAATCCGTATCATTCAAAGAGTTGTCGGATCGCGCTTCGAAAGCTTCTTGAATCGCGATGGTGGAAACCGCGGAGTCCACCGCCGCCAACCCGTATTCAGAGAGCTTTTCCCAAGGGGCTCTCGGGACCCAAATCACGTCTCCGGGCTGAAGGTGGAAATCTGACATCCCGCCGCGAAGCAACATCTGGAGATCGACCGGAGCCACCTGCGGGGTCTGAGTAGCCGCTCCGCGAATGACGAGCAGCCCTTTGCGGTAAGTACTGGGGGCCGGGCCTCCGGCTGTGGCCAATGCCCGAACGAAGGTGAGTTCGCTGGAGAATGGAACCGCCTGGGGACGACGCACGTTCCCCAGAACATAAACCTTTTCGTTCCCCTTCATTGGCAAATAGATGTAATCATCCGGCTTGAGATAAACATTTTGGCTCATATCACCCTTCTCAATCAGCCTCTCAAAATTGACCGGAACGATATTGCTATTTCGGATGAGAACGCTTCGTCGCAAGTCGGCCAGGTTCTGAGTCTGGCTTGCGACTTCAGAACTCCGGATTCCACCGGCAAGTGACACCGCATCAAGAACGGTGATCGGCTTGTAGATCTCATAAACCCCCGGAGTCACCACCTGACCCATGATCGAGTAGCTGGCGCTGCGCACCTTCGCTGCGTTGATCGTTACGATCGGCTTCGGATAAAAATCTTTCAGGGCGAAGCTGAGTTCCTTTTCCAATTCCGGAAGTGTCTTGCCGATGGCATAGATCCCCGGAACGACGTCATAATAGAGTTTTCCGTCCGGCATCACCATGGTGGTCGCTTCGGTATCGGGGACTTCAACCACTTCAATTTTGAGCATGTCACCGGCTCCCACATGATAGGCCGCATCGCTTGGCCTGAGGTTGGAAGGAGCAATCGAGCGGCGTGACGGCAGCTTCATGAACACTAGCTTCGCCTCTTCTGCCGTGCCTCCATAGCTCGACCGGGGATCAAAGGTCTCGTCGGAATAGAATACCGAGCAGCTAGTCAGGAGGCTGCTCATGAGGAGCGCCAGCAGAGAGAAAGAAGTTCTGGATTTCATGGATAGATAGCAGAAATGACGTTGATAAAGAAAGAACAGACGGACCGGTGTTATCCACCGGGAGTGATGGCGATGTCGGCATCACCAGCCAGGAAGCCGGCGAAAGATCCGTCGATGTAGGCGAGGATGGCGGTGTCGAGAACCCGAGATGCGTAGGCCCAGGGACGGTTGTGGACGTAAATAATATCTCCCGGCAGCAATTCGATGTCGGTCGCCTTCCCGTGAAGCACTTTATTGAGGGGCATCACGATGGTCTCAGGGGAGTCCATCTTTCCGCGAATGATAAGAACCCGATCCCGCCACGCTTGTCCGGTGAATCCTTCAGCAGCCGCGATCGCCCCCAACGTGGTCATTCGTGATTCGAGAGGCTTGACCCCGGGGGCAACCACTGAACCGAATACATAGACTTCGTTGCGCAGCTTGGAAGCAATATAGATATAGTCGTTTGGCTCGATATGAATGTTCTGACTGATATCTCCCGCCAGATAGAGCGCCTCCATATCGACATTCATGTGGGTGCCGTTTCGAACAATGAACGAGCGTTGCAGGTCGGCCAGTTGCACGGCGCCTTCCCCACTGCGGCCAAGGTTGAATCCACCTGCTCCGGCCAAGGCATTGAGAAGAGAAGTTGGTCGGTCCAGCGCGAACGTTCCGTTTTTTCGCACTTCACCCAGAACTGTGAATTTCTTACTGCCCAAGCTCGCGGGAGTAATGATCGTGCGGGCGTTGCGATGATAAGGAGCCAGGATTTGGTCGATTTCTGACCGAAGCTCGTCAATCGTCTTCCTGCGAACATCGACCTGTTTGGCTTGGAGAAAGCTCACGGTTCCGTCCGGTGCCACCGCTACGTTCAGCTTCTTCAACGTAGGCTTTCCGTGAAGGCCAAAGTTCAGTAAGTCTCCGGGGCCTAGTTCGTAGCGGTTGCGCCAAGAGGAATAACGCGGTTCGACATGGCTGGTCGGGAGAAGATTCGCCGGAGGGTCGTTCGGTATCGCGTCCTGGTTTTCGAGAACGGATGTGGAAGGTTCTTCGGCACCGATTTGCTCGATCATTGGTTCGGTAGTCGACTTCGGCTCTTCGGTCGAAAAAACCAGGGGCGTTTCGGGGGAAGTCTTGGGCGCAGGTGCTTCTTCGGAGGGGGCGAACTGCACTAGGACTGGTTCGTTGGCGGCTAATGAAGGGTGTTGAGATGGAGCCGGGATTTCCTCAGCGTCAGCTTCGAGAGGCGTGACTTCCACAATCATAGGAGTTTCGCTTTGCGCTGTGGTAGCCGAAACGGGAGATGCGATTGAGACGATGTGGGACGCTTCGACCGAAGCCGGAATTGGGTCAGCTTCTGCGGCTTTGTCGATCCGTTGATTTTTGAGAAACGAAAGCCAGGTTCGTTTTTCATCGACGGATGCGGGTGTTCCTTGATCGGCGAGAATGATCGGCGTTGCCTTGATCCGAATGGGGGCGTCTTCTGAGGATTCCTGGACACCTTCGGTTTCTGGCGTCGTATCCGGGTTCGCGGAAATAGGAACGGCCACAATCTTCGCGGCGACGGGAGCCGCGTTTGATTCCTCGGTTTTTTCCGCTGGGGAAGGAGTCGCTGCTGGCTTTGCCGCTACCGCGAATCCAAAGGCTGCACCTTGAGTCTGTGAGCGAACCTGACCCGCTGGGGCCAGTTCAAGATCAGTCGTTGAGACAGATGGCGCGCTCGACTTAGATCCGGTTCGAGCATGTTCCAAGGAGGCGTAAAAATGGTTGGTTCCGGTATCGTAGAAACGCGTGCCGTTGGTGTAGATTAAATACCCATCCGTGGAGGTCTTGGTGGTAGACTGATAAACGCCGTCATAGTCGTTCCCAAAGCCGCTGACTTTGAATGCGCTGGTTTCCGCTTGTCTGGGGGGAGCAGGCTCTTCTTCAGCGGAGAGGAGACCGATCCATAGGCAGCAAAGGACCGCGAATCTCGGAAAGGAAATCATCATCTTAAATTTTGGGAAGCTTCAAATTTCGGCAATATAAAATATATAGATACCATAATCAATCGGTTTGTGCAGAAGACTTCTTCTTGTTTCCTTTTCGGCTGGAGGAAGCCTTGATAGGGGCGGTTTTCGAGGAGGCGGACGCGAAAATCCGCCTCTTGCTGCATCCTGGCTGGAGTGCTAGGTTCGCCGCCCCGCAGCGCCGGGCCAAAAGCACGATGAGCGACGAGCCAAAAAGTTACAAAGCGACCCTCAATCTGCCGCAGACGGATTTCCCGATGCGAGGCGATTTGGTGAAACGTGAGCCTGAGCGGCTGAAACATTGGGAAGCTGCGAGCTTGTATCAGCAAATCGATGATCAGCGTAAAAAGGCTGGTGCGCCAACCTTCATCCTTCACGACGGACCTCCGTTCGCAAATGGGGACGTTCACATGGGCACGGCGTTGAATAAGGTGCTCAAGGATTTCGTGGTGAAGAGCAAAACGATGGCAGGATTTCGCGTTCCCTTTGTTCCTGGATGGGATTGTCACGGACTCCCGATCGAATTCAAAGTGGTGAAAGAGGCGAGGGGCTTGGAACCTGCTGAAATCCGGACGCGGGCGGAGACCTTTGCGCGGAAATACATCGACATTCAGCGAGGCAGTTTTCGCCGGTTGGGCGTCTTCGGAGAGTGGGATTCACCTTACCTCACCCTGAGTCCGCAGTATGAAGCGGATGTGATTCGGGTGTTTGCCAAGCTGGTTGAGAAGGGACTGGTCTATCAGTCGAAGAAGCCGGTATCCTGGTCATTCGGGGCCAAAACCGCCTTGGCCGAGGCCGAAGTGGAATATGAGGACGTCAAGGACACCGCGATCTTCGTCAAATTTCCGATCGTTGCGGGGAAGTCTGCGGGAGAAACATCGCTGGTGATTTGGACGACGACTCCCTGGACGTTGCCCGCGAACTTGGGAATCGCGCTCCATCCCCGTTTCGTTTACGTATCGGGGACGTTTGTCCACGAAGACGGGCGGACGGAGAAGTTGGTCATCGCCAAGCCGTTGTTGGGTCAATTCGCGGAAAAAACCGGGTTCGAACTGGATGACTCAGCTCCCCACACTGAACTGAAAGGTGCCGAATTCGAGGGCGCCGAGGCGCAACATCCGTTTTTGGATCGAACCTCCAAGGTCATTTTGGGCGAGTTCGTGGAAGACTCGACGGGAACGGGAGCGGTTCATGTCGCTCCGGGCCATGGTGCGATTGACTATGTCGCGGGACAACAGGCGGGTCTTGGACTGCTTTCGCCGGTGGATGACGATGGCAAGTTCACCGAAGACGTCGGCCTGGATCAACTCGTCGGAAAGCATGTGTTGAAGGCGAACGAGGAAATCGTTGATATTTTGACCGAATCCGGACATCTGATGGGACGCGAAGTCTACTCGCACAGCTACCCACATTGTTGGCGCTCCAAAACGCCGATTATCTTCCGAAGTGTGGAGCAGTTCTTCATCAAAATTGATGACTTGCGCGATTCCGCCTTGAAGGAAATCGATGAGGTGGAATGGCTACCGCACTGGGGCCGAAATCGGATCCATGGAACCGTCGAATCTCGGCCCGATTGGTGCATCAGTCGTCAGCGGACTTGGGGCGTCCCGCTTCCTGTGTTCTACACGCCCGAAGGGAAAACGCAGATCGATGCAGATATCGCCCTGAAGGTCGCCGATATCGTTCAAGAAGGAGGGACTAACCTGTGGTTTGAATGGGATGATGCGAAGTGGGCGGAGAAACTCGGCTTGCCGGAAGGAACGCGACGTTGCACGGACACGCTCGACGTGTGGATCGATTCCGGCTCCAGCCATGTCGCCGTTTTGGATTCGAATCCGGAGCTGTCGGCCCCGGCGGATTTGTACCTCGAAGCGACGGATCAGCATCGCGGCTGGTTTCAAAGCTCGCTCATGCTCAGTGTCGCTTACCGGGGATCGGCACCCTACAAAACCGTGATGACGCACGGCTTTGTCGTTGACCAGGATAAGAAAAAGCTCTCGAAGTCGGCGGCTAAGGGCGGGAAACCGGTCGATGCCAAGTATTTCTACGACAAGTATGGGGCGGACATTCTCCGGCTCTGGGTATCCAGCGTCGATTGGCAGAACGAGGTTCCCTTCGGCGAAGATCTTTTCAAACAGACGGCGGAACCCTACCGGCGCATTCGCAATAGTCTCCGGATTCTGGCGGCGAATCTGTATGATTTTGATCCGAAAAAAGACGCGGTATCCGCAGATCAGATGACCCTGATTGATCGTTGGTTCCTCCAGCGATTGCATCAGGTAACCAAAAATTGTCGTACCGCCTACGAGGCTTACGACTTCCGCAAGGTGTTCGGGGAATTGAACCAATTTTGCGCGGTGGATCTCAGCGCCCTCTACGTCGATATCACCAAAGATCGGATGTATTGCGACGCCGCTGACTCCGTTCGCCGACGGGGTAGCCAAACCGCGATGCATGCCGTGTTCGAAAACTTCGCCAAACTGGTTGCGCCCATCTTGGCCTACACTGCGGATGAAGCCTGGGAGTTTGCCGGGCACAAGTCTTCGATTCATCTGGAACGCTTTCCCGAGCCGGATCCTGAATTCTCAGGAACGGATTCGATCGACGCGGTGAACCAGTTGCTCCGCATTCGCGATGCTGCGCAAGCGAAGATCGACGAGTCCGTCAAAGCGGGCACCTTCAAAAAGCGGGAACGCGCAGCCGTGTCCATCGCCTTGCCGAAGTCAGACCCGGCATTCGAGTTGCTGAGCAATCACCGTGAGGATGCTCTCGAGTTTCTGATGCTCTCGGACTACGCCATCGAAGTAAAAGACAACGAAGGACCGGAAGTTACGGTTACCGAAACGACGCACGAAGAGTGTGCTCGCTGCCGCCGAAGCCTTCCGCTGGCAACTGCCGATTTGTGCGAGCGCTGCGATGAGGTGATGCAGGCGATCGGCTAAGGAACCTTAGTCGCTCAGCCGAACTGTTGGCTCACCCACTGAATCGCTTCGTCGCGGCTGTTCAGGAGGCCTTCCAATTGTTGCGTTTGCACGGCATCGAGAACTTCACCAATCTTCGGCCCCGCTTCGAGCCCCATTGCGAGCAGATCTTGTCCTGTGAGGAGTCTAGGAGGAATGAGCGGTTGGTTGGCAAATTCCTGTTGCTTGTTGCGCACGAACTCGTAGTTGGCCAAATTTCCATTGCCGCCGAGGCAATCCACGCGGTGGAGTTCGAGTTGGCGATCGAAGCTGGAAGAAGCCATGAAGCGCTTTAAGGTCGAAGTTCGCATCTCGGTCACGTCCTTAAACTTCATGTGATTAGCGACCGCCTCGACCGTTTCTTCGATGACCTCGTTGGGGAAACGGAAGCGGCGGAGAATCCGTTCGGTCAGCTCGGCCCCTTTCTCGGCGTGGCCATTGAAACGAATGCGCCCCGCAGCTTCGTCGTAGCTGTAGGTCAACGGTTTGGCAATGTCATGGAACAGCACGGAGAGAACCAATGGCAGCGTCGCATCGGGCTCGAGCAGGCTCAGCATCAGCCGAGTGTGGACAAAAACGTCCCCTTCCGGGTGGTATTCCGGCGGCTGTTGACAGCCCATCAAATTGGTGATTTCAGGCAAGATCTCGTCCATCAACCCGGTTCCGACGAGCAGGTCGAAGCCTTGGACACGATTCGGATGTTCCAAAATCTGGATCAATTCATCGCGAATGCGCTCTACTGAAATTTGCCGAATGCTGTGAGCCGCGGACTTGATCGCGCTGAGTGTGGCAGGCTCAATCTCGAATTCGAGAACTTCGGCAAAGCGAACAGCCCGCATCAGTCGCAAGTGGTCCTCCATGAAGCGCTCCGCGGGATCACCGATCGCCCGGATCACTTTGCTTTGCAGGTCTTCGCATCCACCGACGTAGTCGATTAACTCGCTGGTCGCAGGATTGAAGAACAGTCCGTTGATCGTAAAATCGCGCCGTTGGGAATCGCCTTCGGCGTCAGAGTAGCGGACATCGCGGGGATGACGGCCATCGAGGTAGAGTCCATCGGTGCGAAAGGTGGCGATCTCAAAGACGCCTTCCGGTTCTTTCACCAGAACCACGCCAAAATGAGCCCCCACAAAACCCGCTGAGTGGAAGAGTTGACGGATCTGACGAGGCCGGGCGCTCGTCGCAATATCAAAGTCCTTGGGAACGCGGTGAAGCATTTTATCGCGAACGCAACCACCAGCCAAAAATGCGGTGTGACCCTGTTCTTGGAGCTTGGCCACAATCCGGTTGGCGGCGGCGGCCAGTTCTTCAGGCGTCGATGTCCCGGTGGCCCCCTTCCAGGCACGCTCGTGAGGCTCGTGTGAAGCCGCGCGTTCGCGAATCCCTCGGGCTAGCTCAAATACCGGATCATCAGGGAATTTGAATTCTTCGGACATGCTCTGGTAATACTATCCCTAACTGAGATGCAAACACAACCCTTCCTATGCCTGCATGTGGGTTCCAAAAATGCCACCATTCGCTTTCGATGGTCTCAAAGCCAGCGTTTCGCATCGCTGTCTGCAGGATTTGTAGGTTGCGGCGGATTTCCGGGTCGCTGCCAATATATTGAGATTTTGCGGCGGGAGAGAACTCGTCGAAGTCCGTCGGCATGCGCAGCTCTCGGCCATCCCGATCCACGAGGGTGACATCGACGGCCAAGCCCTGGGTGTGTCGGGACCAGGACGTGGAGGTCGGCTGGACCACATAGGTGCTGTCTGGTGCCGATCGCCATAGCGCGACGTGGGCGCGGGGCGGGCGATAGCCGTCCCAAAGCTTTAGTCGATATCCTTGCTGCAGCAGTTCATGTTGAGCCCGGGCCAAGCGATGCCCCGTATCGGTTTCGAGCAACGGAGGCATGTTTTCCGGATAGAGCCGGCGCTTCGTGACATTATTGCTGGTGGCGTAGCGCAGCCCGACCGTGATGCTGGGAGAGATTTGGCGGAGATCGATCAGGTCTTTCTCCAATGCTTTTTTCGAGGTTTTGAAGGTGACTGTCATGCCCGGGTCCGGCTTTCCACCTTGCCAGGCGCAATGGACGGAAGCAAAGGCCACCAGAAGCAGAAGGGGCGTGGCAGGCAAGAGTTTCGGCGGCATGGAAAGGATTTTGATCAAAAAGGTTAGCTCAGAAACCTCATTTGCGTGAGATTAGTGCTAGGATCAAGCGGCTTTTTCGGCATTGCCCTCATCGGCCTAAGGGATAAACCGCTGCACTAACGCCAAGCACATAGGGCTCAAAGGTGGAGGAATCTTTTTGGTAGGGAGGCATCATGGGCCAGTAGGCTTCCGTGATTCCAGGCCCTTGTGCGATCGCGACGACGAACTGGCCTTTCTTGACCTTGAGATCAGCGACTTTCCAGGTCGTGTGGAATTTCTCTCCCGCCAGGCCGGACTGGGAATCGGGAATGACGAACTGACGACGTGCTTTTCCATTGACGAAGAGCGTCATGGTCGTCGCTTCGGTCCAGTCTGGTCCCCAAACCCTCGCGGTGAGTGAGTCACCATCGAGTGTGATTTTGGTGAGCAAACCGAAGCTCACGTAGGTTTCCCCTCGCAAAACGGCCTCGACTGCGGCCCCGACGTCCAGGTTGCCTGGTTCGGTATCGGGAATAGGCAAATAGGTGCGGCCTTGGCCGGGAATGGCAAAGTTCACGGTGTGGGAATCGCTCGACCCGAATGCGGCAATCGGTTCCCCGGATCGCACCAGCGCCATCCAATCGTGGGCAAGAAGGAGCGGATCATTTTTGGTCGCTCCGGAGTTGAGAACTTCCATGGCATTGGCCCGGAGTTGGCGGCCATCCGTAAAGCTGCCACTTTCCACACTCCAATGATCGGGATCGAAGGGCCGGAAGCCCCGGTGAAGGTCACGGCCGTGGTTGAGCATGCAAATCTTGACTCCGGGAGTGGCATAGATGTTGCGGAATACCTCCCGCCAGGGGCGCAGCTTGTGTTCAGCGGGCGTTGCTCCCGGCTCGATCGGCCAACTGTTGAAATGCCCCTCCGTGGTCGTTACTTCGCAACCCACGACGGGGGTGAAGTAGCGGTTTGCGCCAATCCGGGCTGCTTCGGGACCATAATCGATGTGTTGATCGTGTTCCGTAGAGATCGGGAGTTCGACGCCTTCTCCTGCGAGCGAGATCAAGCGTTCCGTCAGGCTACAGTCCCCGTGTCCCGCGAATTCGAGGGTGTGAAGGTGCGGATCACAGGCGACCAGGCCTGGAGTTGGAACTTGCCGTCGTAAGATGATGGGATTTTTGGCCAGACTCATCTGCTCGGGCTCGACCTCGAACGAAAACTCGACCAAATCATACTCAAATCCTCGCCCGATGTAGATGCGGTAGTTTCCCGGAATCAGCTTTACGTTCAGTTTCCCGTCCAGAGCGTAGACCACGCCGGTCCGAACCGCTTGGCGGTCATTTGACGTTGCGCTCAGCAGCGCGAGGGAATCGGAATCCGCATCGACAATGGTGAAACGGCACGGGATGGGATTTCCGGCTTCATCGACGACTTCCAGGGAACATCCGCTGTTTCCTGCCAAATCAGGAAGTGTTTTGGAATGAATCGAGATCTCGCCAATTCGGACATCATCCGGGATCTCTGAAGTGGTGAAAATGTGGAGGGCATTTCCCTTGGGATGAAGAATCCCCGCTGGAATATCGAGCGCGTGATGCTGGTCGTTGTGGTCCTTGGGGAGCGTTCCCAGCTTCTGGCCGTTCAAATTCACGGTCCATTCCTGCTTGGTTTCCGCTTGCCTCAGGCTGAGCCATTTCCAGTTTTCCGGATTGGGCGCGTCAAAGGTGAGATCGATCTCATTCAGCTCGGGAACGGGAGGAAACGAACTCCACTCCTGTTTGGCGGTGTTTCGAACATGAGAAAAGGATTCCTTGAGGACTCGTGAATCTGCCCAAAGAGCACAGGGAACCAGGCAGATTACTAAGATTTGGGTTTTCATAGTTGGGACACTAACACTACAACCAAGTGGGCGAGGATTCGATGGAATTTTGCGAGAATGAGGAGGAAGAAGGATGGAATGCTCAGTCTTTTCACCGGCGAAGTCCCCGTGAAGATGATTCACCTTGGAACTTTAGGTTTTGAGGGCTATTTTGCGTCCAACGAGCATGATTACTGTCACCGAAAACGCCATTGCTGAGTTGCGGGTCCTTTTGGACCAAAAAGGAGTCTCTCCAGAGGAGAAAGGACTTCGCCTTGGGGTCGAGCGAGGTGGTTGCGCAGGATTGCAATACATCATGAGTGTGGCGGCCCCCGAAGAGAACGATGAAATCGTCGAAGCGGGAGGGGTTCGATTCTTCGTTGCTGCGGACAGCCGCGAGTATCTCAGCGGCTGTCAGGTGGACTACGAGGATTCCCTGAACGATGCGGGATTCAAAATTCAGAATCCACTCGCGGCTCGGAGTTGCGGCTGCGGAACCTCGTTCGAACTGGCGGGAGCCGAAACCAGCTCGGAGCCCATCGAATCCAAGTGTGGTGACTAGCATGGTAATGTGACGCAGAAAGCCTATGGATTTCTTCAGTAGCGACCGCAGCACCTTTTCCCGTCAGGTCCGTCTTGGGAATAACAAGAAGGGCGATGACGATGGACTGTTTCTCTGGTCGGTCCTGATCGTGGTCTTGACCGCTCTGACCGCGTTTTCCTGGATTTTCTGCATGTATGTCTTCGGGCATCCGGAAAAAGCCTTCAGCTACAATCTCCTCACCAAACTCGAAAAAATTGAGGGACTGAAGGACTACCAGCCGGCCGGGGCTCCACGGGGAAAGTTCAATACGTCTCGGGATCTCTACAATCTCTACTACAACCAGGACAAAGCCGGACTTCGATCAATTAGTTCGATCTTAAGGAGGGAATACATCACAAATTTCCTTGGCGTTGAGCGAGTGACCTACATCCGGGGCGATTTTCGGATCGATCAGATTCGGGAATTAGGTTCCAAAGACGTTTTTCCATCGGGAATCGTGTTGCGGGGACAGTCCGAGGACTTTCCGAACGTGGTTCTCGAATATATCATCCCCGCAGAGGCCATCCCTCCGGCACACTATGATTTGAAGCTGAATCGGCTGCTGCAAGTGGGGACGTCCGCTACCTGTGCTGCCGTGATCAATATTGCCCGCATTGGTGAAGAGCGGATTTGTATCAGTGCTGTACCCATCGTTTATGGGAGATTGGAAACGCCGGCTGGGACGGAAATTGTCATGGCACCCCCGGAGAAATTGAACCTGTTTGGGAAGCTTCCCATCACCCAGGAGGGCGCTAGCGAAGCTGAAACGTCCACGGCTGAAGCTTCGAACTCATCTCCGACTCCTGCCAGTTAGGGATACAGGTGAAGATGGCGGACGGGACCGCGTCCAAGCCTGCAGTTGCTCGATGAAATTCTCCGGCTTCCTTATCCTATTCCTTCTCTTGGTGTTTGCCGAAGCGAAGGGAGAGACGATTCCTGCAGCGATTGGCGATGCGGTGAACCAGTTCGTCGAAGACGCCGAGTTGACCGAGGAAACGCCCGGAATCGCCATTCTCGTCACGGATTCTCGCACAAAGGCGATTCTCTATCAACGATACATCGGTCAAGCGAGTCTTGGGCAGTCACGCCCGATTGATCTGCGGACGCCTTTCCGGTTGGGATCCGTTTCGAAACCGATGACCGCAGCGGCGATTCTCCAGCTTGCCCAGCAAGGGAAGCTTCGGCTTCAAGATCCGGTTCGCCGCTACCTTCCGACGTTGTCTTGGGATGAGGTGACCATCCACCATCTTCTGACGCACACTGCGGGGCCGCCGGAATATACCGCATTCCAATTTCTCAAATCGAAAGCCGGCAATACGGACATCCTCAGTTACATGGAAGGGAAGCGCCTGAAATTTTCCGCCGGATCAGAGCGAAAGTACAGCAATAGCGGCTATGCAATGCTGGCTTCGGTCATCGAAGTCGTCACGGGCCAAACCTACGCGGACTACATGAAACAGGCGATGTTTGATCCCCTCGGGATGGAGTCAACCTCGGTGCCGGGACTCCACTGGAAACAGGTTCCTGATCGAGCGGTGGGCTACAATCGAGTCTTGAGGCAATACATGGAAGACGATGATGACTTCCTCAATGGCGTCGTCGGAGATCGCGGAGTCTACGCCTCGACTGAGGATCTCGATCGATGGCTGACTGCGTATTTTAATCATCGTGTGATCCATCGAGACATGGTCGAACTGGCTTTGCAGAAAAATCCGGCTGCCGGGGAGAATTTCGCATACGGGTATGGATGGATTCTCGACCGGATCGCTGGTGAAACCTTGGCCTGGCACAATGGGTGTTGGGTCGGCTTTGACACGTTTGTCGGTCGACTCGTCGAGAAGGAGGTCAATATCGTCGCCTTGAGCAACGCAGGCCTCGACACCAGGGACCTGAGCCTTACCCAACTTGGATTTACGATCGCAATGGCGCTTCGAGGCTGGGAGCCTAAGTGATGTGGGCACCTTGAGTCTCCACGTAGACGGCGTAGAGAGAGGAGCTGCCCGTCATGAAGAGTCGGTTTCGCTTTTTCCCGCCAAAGCAGACATTCGAGCAGATTTCAGGCAGCTTGATCTGGCCAATCCGGGTTCCATCCGGGGCGAAGACGTGAACGCCGTCGTAGCCGTCTCCAACCCAGCCTGCGCTCGCCCAGATGTTGCCATCGACATCCGCCCGAATTCCGTCTGCTCCGCCAAATTTCCCGCCGAATTCCATGGAAGCGAAGTCGCGTCCATTCGCCAGCCGAGTTCCATCGACAATATCCCATACGCGGATCTTCTTCGCCTCTCCAGGTTTCGGCGTGCCGGTATCCGAGACGTAGAGCATCTTGTAGTCTGGAGAAAAACAGAGCCCGTTCGGCTTATTGATCTCGTCCGTCACTTTGGTGATCTTCCCGGAGATGGCGTCGATCCGATAGACGGATTCCTTAAGATGGAGCGGCCCTTTGTTCCCCTCGTAATTCATCATGCTGCCATAGCCGGGATCCGTGAACCAAATGCCGTCGTCATCCGGGAAGACGACCACGTCGTTCGGGGCATTCAACGGTTTTCCCTCGAACTCGGTCGCCAAATCCGTGACCGTTCCATCGTGCTCGTAACGAACGACTTTTCGGGTGCCGTGTTGGCAGGAAATTTGGCGGCCTTGAAAATCGAAGGTGTTCCCATTGCTGTTGCCGGAAGGATGGCGAAAAATCGTGACCCGGTTGTCGTCCTCGATCCAGCGAAGTTGAATGTCATTCGGGATATCACTCCAGAGAAGATAACGCCCAACCCCGTTCCAGGCTGGTCCCTCGGCCCAGAGCATCTTGGAATCGTGGAAAACCCGTTGGATTGCGGTATTGCCAAGCTTGTAGCGATTGAATCGTTCGTCCAGAGCGACGATGTCCGGATCTGGGTAGCGCGTGGGGATGGTTCCGGTCCAGTCACGAGGAACCGCAGGTTCTTGAGCGAACGCCTGACCTGCGAGAAGAGCGCCGACGGCGGCACCGGCGCGGGTCAAAAATTGGCGGCGATCTGCGGGAAACGTCTCGTTGGCAAAGGCCTCCCGGACCTCTGGATGAATGGGGTTTTCGGCTTGCATGAAGCAAACCCTAGGAAAAAGCTCGGCGGAGCGCCAGCGACTTTTTGAGAAGGATGACGCTTTCGTCCCTAATCCCCGAATTCGCGCTCGAAGTCATCGAGGTAGCCTGTAATCGGATCGGTGCGCTTTCGTCGGTCCAGTTTTTCGATGTCCTTGAGCGCGCGTTCGTAGCTGCGAAAGACATCGCTCTCTTCTTCCACTTGAGTGGCATCATACCAATTCATGTGGTCGGTCACCTCCGTCATACTGACTTGCAGCCGAGCCCGGCTTTGATCGAGTAGATCCAACAACTCCTTCGCTTCCCGCGCCTTTCCTTCGCGCATGAGGGCGAAGCTCTCTTTGTAGCCTTGAATGATCGGCACGTAGAGAGGGAAAACCCGGTTCTGAAGGTTGGTCAGCCGATCTTCAACCTGACTCAAGGCTTCTCCCAGTTGGGAATGATTTGCATATTCTGGATAATCACGAACCGAGCCGCGCTTGTAATCACTGCGCCCACCATCAAACTGACGTTTGATCTCTCGAAAATTGGGAATGCGGCGGATGAAATTTCCGGAGTCGGTCGGCTCCGGCAAATTTTCGAACTGGATGAGCAGCGTTTGCTCAAGCTGTTGCTCACTTTCCTCCACGCTGAGGAAATCAAAGGCGGATTTCTGGCTCATGGTGGCCATTTGCAGGGCCCACCATTTTTCCAAGCCAGCGTAGTCTTGCCTCATTGCTTCGAAATGCCGTTCAAGCAGTTCGGTGACGGTGGCGTTCTCGACCGCGAGATCCTGAAGAAACACCCTGAAGCGGACCGGCCCATTCCCTTGTTCAAGGAGAGCTTTGACCAAGGCGGCGGCGCAGGCGCGATAAATCCGCTTGGAAACGCTATTGTCCAGATCGGCAGGTTGCGTCGTCAACACTTCCCGGACCGACATGATTTGGTGGGATTCGACGAGGGAGGCGAAAATGTCCGAGGGAATATCTGAGCGACGATAAATGACCAATTCTTCCAAACCGGCTAATAACCACGGCGGAATCTTGTCATTGATGATTTTTCGATTGGGAGGATGGAACATTTGCTCCAAAACCAAGAGTTGGATCATGGCATTCCGCAGATCGGAAGCGTCGTAATCGTCATCGTAGAGAATATCGAGCTGGAAACGAAACCCCTTGGGCTCAATCGGAAAAACCCGAACCAACGTACGGCGTTCCACCTTTTGCAGGGGTTTGGTGTGGACTTCGACGACGGCAGGAAAATACCAGCCCTTGGGCAAGTTCATGACCGCAGCGAGTTCCTGGCGAATTTTCTCGGTGTTTCGGGCGAAGTCGCTTCGGATTTGTCCGTCCGCCCCATAGATCAGAAATTGGCCGGAGCTGCTGGTGGCTCTCTCCCGATTTTGGCGATCCGGGTCGGCAATCCCCGAGATCGTCACTTCCTGACCAGGCACCGTAGAAGCGGCAGCGAGGAACAAGGCGGAGAGGAGAACCCGGGGAGCGAACATCTGGCCGAATCGTAACACAAAGCGTGGACGATCGCCTACCTCAAAAACGGGATCGAATCAGAGGGCCGAAAGCCAGCGTTCTTCGCCAAATTTTTGGGATTTGTGCGCGCCTCCCCGACTTTTCGGCAGGTTTTTAGTGCTGCACCACCACAATGTCGCCGACCTTGGTCTTGTAGTAGAGGCTTTTTGCCGAACTCCAGGGCATCCGAATGCAACCGTGAGACGCGGCGTATCCCGGACAGTTTCCTTGATGCATGCCGATCGCACTGCCGCTGAGGCGCTGGAAGTAAGGCATCGCGGAGCCATAGAGCGTGGAATAGCGTAGACGCGTTTTGTCGCTAATGATGAAGGTTCCCGTCGGCGTCCGGTAGCCGCTTTTCCCAGTGGAGCAGCGTGTTGAAAACACGGATTTCCCATCGACGTAAAAGTTGATTCGCTGACTTCCCAGATCGACGACCACCTTCCGAGACCAATTCCCGTCAAACTCAGGAGTGCGACCAAAAAGCATTTGCGCCATCGGGATGTCCTCGGCGCGGATCGCAAAGTTGACTGGCCAGGCGCGATAGCTTTTCGAGTTGATCGACTTGCTGGCTCCGTGGTCCATCAGCATTCGTGCCATTTCATGCTGCTTCGATCCCGCCGCCACCATCAGTGGAGTCAGCCCACGATCCTTCTGCAAATAGTAGCTGAGACTACCATGTTCTTTCAGCAGTTCCCGAAACTCACTGTTTGGGTTCTCAATGCGTTGGTTGGGATCCGCTCCCATATCGATGAACGTCTCGGCCAGAATCGGCTTTTTGTGAGCAACGGCCCACTCCAGCATAGAATGTCCACCCGGCTTCTCCGAGGGCTCAAAATTGGCACCGTATTCCAGCAAGAGAGCGGCTCCGGTAACATCTCCATTCATTGCCGCAAATCCCAGGGGACTGATGCCCACTGATGATGGGTTGTTCACCTCTACGTCTTCCCCATTGGCCAGTAAAAAGCGGATCATGGCGTGATTGCGCTCCTCCAGGGGATTCCAGAGGTGGCCGCTGGTTTCTGCTCCTTGAGAGAAAAGATAACGCACCATTTTCAGATTGTTCGACTCAATCGCCCGGTCGATTGGGGTAATCCCTTCCGCATCCAGCGAATTGATATCGGCTCCAGCGCCGAGAAGAATCTCCGTTTGCAACGGCTGAGAGTTCTGGAACTGATCCCACCACAGTGGCTCGTTGGTCTTTGCCGTCCGCTGATTGGGGTCCGCTCCGAAGGCCAGAAGTTTGTTCATCCAGTCGATATCTCCATGGCGGGCCGCAGATTCTAACATCGTCATCTGATCCAGCCCCACATTAGAAATGTCGCCTCCCAGTTCCACCGCTAAATCAAAGAGGTCATCGTCGCGCTTCGCAAAAGCGACTTCGATCACGGATGGACTGGTCGAGTGGCCGCGAAGATTCGGGTTGGCTCCGGCTCTTAGCAACTTCCGCGCGAACTCCGGTCGATCCATTTCCACCGCGATCGCGGCGATTTGATCGCCACTGGGACTCGTGGAATTGGGATCAGCCCCGTGCTCGAGCAGCTTCGTCATCATCCGCAGATTGGAAAACAGCATCGATGCAAAGAGCGGCGAGCCGAGATTAGAACCTCTGGAAACATCGGCCCCGTGTTCGACCAAGAGGTCGAACAGCCGATTGTCACCTTGCCGAATGGCCCAAACGAGGGAGGGTTCCCCGGCTGCGATATCGACATCGGGATTTCCACCGTGTTTGAGGAGGTATTCGACCATGTCGTGCCGAGCTTCAGAAATGGCGATCGCTTCTGGAAGCGTGCCCTCAGGGCCACGTTGATAGCTGGGAACCCCCAGATCGACCAACACCCGCATCATCTTCAGATCGTTTTCGACCACACTACGCATGAAAGGCGTCAAGCCATCTGCATTGGGTTGGTTAAGGGAAATTCCGGTGATTTGGAATCGCTCCAGTGAGCGGCGATCCCGAAGCTCGACGGCTCGGAAAACGGATTCGTTGTCCAGTTGGTAGCCAGCCCGCTCCAGACGCGCTTGTGCCAAATTTTCCGGTGCCAGCAGATTTTTTGAAACGCTCGCGGTGCCTGCGACCAGCAGGAAAGCGATGATGATAAACGCAATGACCTGGGCCAGGATCTTGTTGAATTGATCAAGAGAATCCCCCTTTGGTCCACGATATGTTGTCCCTTGGTACGAGCGAGTCATGTTTCTTCCAGTTTCAGCGCGGCTCCAACGCAACCGCTACGTTTTCTCATAGCATGCAAGCGTTATGGGAAGTTCGGGTCAAGCGGCCAAAAGGTCAAAGAGCGATCATAGTTTTTACAATTGAGCGAGATTATTGAGCGAAGTGACGCTGTCGATGGCTGCTCGGGTGCATTGGCGGGGGCCTCGGATCAAACGGAGGAGCCATCGTTGCTTTAGAAGGTGGCTGGATGGGCCTCTTAACCAACGACTTCCAACTCGGCCTGGGGAAGGGCTCGGAGGAATGACTGCCCGTAACGCTTTGTCAAAACCCGATTATCGAGCAAAACGACCATCCCGGTATCTTTTTTCGACCGAATCAGCCGGCCAACTCCTTGGCGAAGCTTCAAAATGGCTTCGGGCACTGAATAGTCCATGAAGGAGTTTCCCCCGTTTTCCTCAATCTGCTCAAGTCGTGCTTCGGTGAGCGGATGGTCCGGAACCGCGAAAGGGAGGCGGGTGATGATCACGTTGGATAGTGATTCTCCGGGCACATCCACACCGGTCCAGAAACTGTCAGTTCCAAAGAGGACTGCCGACTGGGCGTCTTTAAATCGTTCGACAATCGCTGAGCGGGATCCGCTCTTGCCCTGAATGAGGAGTTCCCAACCGCGTTTCGTGACAAACTCCTCGACCTGAGAGGCGACCGCGTCCATTAGCCGATAGCTCGTAAAAAGAACGAAGGCGCGTCCTTCGCTTTGATCGAGAAAGTGTTGAATCCAGGTGACGAGCTGTTCTTCATACTTCGGTGCCTTGGGGTCCGGCATCGATTTTACCAAAAACAGCTTCATCTGTTTCTGATAGTCGAAGGGGCTGCCAATCTGGACCGCCTTAGCCTCTTCGGCACCCACACGTTGCCGGAAATAGCCGAGATTCTTGTCTCCGACACCTAAGGTTGCGCTCGTCAAAACGCATCTCCGACCGGACCGGAAGAAAATGTTCCGCAGGCGTTCCGAAATATCGAGAGGAGCCGCATGCATGGAGATGTTCACGGGGCGTCCGTCATAACCACCGTTGCGTTCGATCCAATAGACGTGTTCCTCCGCTGACAGCTCCAGAAAGGAGGAGATGCCCAGTCGGGAATCGCGTAGTTGTCCCGCGATGTCACTCAACTCCAGCTTGGTCGTCTCATTCTCCACCCGCTCTGATAGAGACTGCGTAATTTGCTGAACCTTGAGAAGGTGCTTCGAAAGACTGTCTTCGACCAATCCTGTTTCGTGAACTCGAAATTCTCGGGCTGGTCCCCGAAAGTGCGAGCTTTCTTCGATCGCCGTGAAAAAATCATCCGCTTCGTCCAGCAGTGCCGACGTCGCCTGAACGCCATCGATGTCCTTGGCGATTTGAAACAATCCTTTTCGCGAACGAGGATTGTAGAGACGTTGCACCAGGAAGCGAAGCCCGCTGTGGCTGAGATTCATTCCCAACTGCTTTGCCGCGACGTTTTCGAGCGTGTGAGCTTCGTCAATGATCGCCAGATCTCGTGGAAAGAGCAGTCCACTCTCGGTTTTGGCGAGGCCTAAATTTGCCGTATCCTCTTCGTCCTCCATTCCGGCGTCGGAACTTCCCAGAAGCGTGAACAGGAGCGTGTGATTGACGACCACGATGTCGGCTTCTTGAACCTCGCGACGCATTCGCTGGTAAAAGCAGCGGCTACTGCCGCACTTTTTGACGGTGCAAATGTGGGGTTCGCTACAAATCTGGGCCCAAATTCGTGCGCTCGGGGTGAAGTCGAGATCAGCTTGGCTGCCGTCATCGGTGACTTTTGACCAATCATAGATTTCCTGGAGTTCCGTGAAGTCACCAGCGTTGAACAGGTCACCTGCCTGGCGATAGGCGGCCTCCAGCCTGGCGGGACAGACGAAATTCTTGCGTCCCTTGTACAACACAGCCCGAAAATCATCACCCAGCACCTTACGGACAATCCCGATGTCTTTGTGGATGAGCTGTTCCTGGAGGTTAATGGTGTGAGTGGAAACGACCACTTTTCGCTTCTCCGCCAGGCCATAGGTCAGAGCCGGCAGCAAATAGGCGAGCGACTTTCCCACTCCAGTTCCCGCTTCTACCACCAGCGGTTGGGCCGAAGTCAGGGCCGTGGCAACCTGAACGGCCATCTGCTGCTGCTCCGCGCGATACTCAAAGTCTTTCGACTTCGAAAGACTGCCCGATTCCGAGAAAAGGGCGTGCATTTCTTCGGCCAACGTGTCAGCGGGTGAATATTCCTCTAGTGAGATCATCAAAAAAGCGGCGAACGAAGTGGATTCCTACCCCACTCTAACAAAACGCTCAAATGGAAACGCAGCTTGACCAGAAAGCCTCTTCCGCTAATGATTGCGGTCTGTGTCAGGTTTCTTGTTGAAAACGACGCCTCCCCACTTTTATGGCCTTCATTAAGCGATTTTTTTCTTCGCCGGAAAACTCTTCGGCCAACGCCATGCGTCTTCTCACGTTGTTGGCGGCGCTGATGTTGGCCAGCGTGGCGAAGAGTACTCACGAAGCCTACATGGACGACCAACGGGCCATGAACCTGATTGGTGCTGGAGTTGAGACCGAGGCCTTGGGCTTCACCCCACTCTGGTTGGTGGGATGCCAGGCCGGAGCGGCGCTACTCGCGATCATTGGATTCTTCCTGGCCCTGATTTTTGGAAGGCGCAAGCCCATCCAGGTAATCGCGCTCGTTCTGGTTTGTTTGGGCATCGCGGTTGCTTGGCTTCCGACCGATTTCATCAACAATGTTTCGACGCTGGAACTGAGCAAAGTCGGGGAAGATCCCGCTCCCTGGACCTACTACGTGAAGCTGGGATTGATCACCTTCCTCGTCCTGAGTCCACCGGTTTTGCTATGGGCCTACTACGCGGGACCGATTTTGGATCGCTATGTGATCAGAGGAGTGGTGGTGCCGCTTGCACTCTCCTTTTTCGGCCTCGTTGGCATCTGGATGATCATGGATTTGACCGACAACGGGAAGGTCTTCATGACTGAAGAGGGCTTCAGTTTGTTGGGGCGCTATTACTTGGTTCAGTTGCCGCAGATCGTCCTTTTGGTCCTTCCCATCACCCTGTTGCTGTCACTGCTCTTTTCACTGGGTAAAATGTCGAAGTCCAATGAGTTGGTTTCGATGCAAGGGGCCGGGTTAAGCATGGGACAGGTTCTGAAGCCGATTTACGTCGCGGGATTTTACGCCACGCTGGTTTGTATCGTTTTGAACTATGATTGGGCTCCACGAGCCGAAGCTCACAAAGAAGGGATACTCAATCGCCTCCAAGACGCCCTCAACGACAAGGAAAAGGGGAGGGAACGCAGCAGTGAGCAGGATGAATGGGCGGCGATGGCCTGGATGTATCGAAACACGACTGACCATCGGACGTGGTTTGTAGGGCGCGTTCCGGTTGATTTGGCAAATGCGCCGATGAAATACGTCGCGATTTGGAACCAGGCGATGGACAGCAACCGGGTAACTTACTCGCTCAGAGCTGATCAAGCTCACTGGGATTATCAGACCAAAATATGGACTTTTCGCAAAGCGAGGGTGTGGGAGTTCGATGAATTTGGGACGCCCAAGGTTAGTTATTATCCGGTCCTGACCCGAGAAGACTGGAATGAAACACCTTGGCACGTAGTCAGCTCCTCCTACAAGGCGGAATTTCTCGGAATACCAGGTTTGACTAGTTATCTGCGAACCAATGAAGATCTGACCGATGCGAAGCTGGCTCCCTATCGGACCCATTGGCATTATAGCTGGGCGGAGCCTTTCCGCTGCTTCTTCATCGTCTTGATGGCGGCTCCGTTAGGAATTGTTCATTCTCGTCGAGGGGTTCTGGGAGGAGTTGCTGCTTCGATTCTGATCTTTTTCGCACTCATTTTCTTCGATAGTGTCTTCCTTGCCTTGGCTGAAGGGGGACGAATCAAATCCTGGCTGGGTGCCTGGGGGCCAAATGTGGCGCTGGGCTTGATTGGACTTTTGTTGTTCTGGATGCGAGCGAACAATAAGGAGCTACCCAAGCTGCGAACTCTCTTTGCGAAGTCCTAGCTTCTTCCTGCGCTTCCATGGCGATCATTCAGAATTGGAAGATTCAATCGCGGTCGAAATCTTGCGCGGAAACGGGAGAGCCCTTTCGAGATGGCGATATCTATGTGACTTGCATTTTCGAGGATCCGGATAGTGACGGCTTTCTTCGCGAAGATCTTTCGGAAGCGGCCTGGAAAGCTAGAATCCCGGATCGCCCGCCGTTCTCGCACTGGAAAGCCAAGTTTGAGGTTCCGGCTCTCGAGGAAGTTTCTGAGGACCCCTCCCAATTGAGAAAAGGCGACGCAGAGATCTTATTGCAGAACATGATCGATGACGACGATCCTCGTTTGGACAAGGCTCGCTACATTCTGGCGGCCAAGTTAGAGCGCGAAAAACGGATCAAGCAGGTGGATGTGCGGCAAATTGAAAACCGCCGCTTGCTGATCTACGAACATCGAAAAACCGGCGAAGTTCTTATTGTGACGGACCCCGAAATTCGGCTCGAAGAGGTGGACCAGATTCAAGAGGAAGTGGTCGCGATGCTCGATCAGTTGGTTTCCCGCAAAGAAGATGATGGAACCGAAGAGGCAGGCCCCGCTCCTCCGTGATCCGGGGGCAGATCCGGCGCTAGCAAGCCCCATTCCTGCGTTGCCTTGCGGGCATCCTTCGTGTTCGTGAACAGAAGAAACTTGGCTCCGTATTCTTCGATGTTTCGCCCGATTCGTTCGATCTCATGGGTTCGCGGTATCAGGACGGCGGTAACGTTGCGGATCAACACTCCCAGAATCCGCTTTGGGTGCCGTTTGGTGATCTCGTGATAGATTTCCGGATCCTTCTGGCCGCTGTCCCCAATCATCAGAAAAGACCGGTCAGGAAACGAGGCCAGGAGCTGTTCAATCGCTTGAAGCTTGTGGGTCCGATGATCGCCAAGGTTCAACTTCCCATCTTCCAGTCCATGGTCCTTGAGAAAGAGAGGTCCGCGAGGAATGCGATTCACCGCCAGGAATTCGTCGAGAAAATCGTAGAGGTTCCAGGGACTGGTCGAGACATAAAAAAACAGGTTATGGCGCTTTCCGTCCCGGCCTTTTTGTAGCGCACGGTACCAATCCGATACTCCAACAAACATTTTCCGCGTATGGGCGTTCCCAAACAGCGTCAGCAGCACCATTCGGGCCGCTTTACTCGCCATCGTGAGAAGAACGGTATCGTCGATATCGCTAATGATGACGAGTTCCGCCGTCGGTGCCGGGGGAAAGATTTTCTCGATCAATTCCACCGGTTTCTCCGTCTTGGGCTCGATCGTCCGAATGTGAACTTCTAACTCCGTGGCGGGATTGATCGGGAGACTCTCGAAGAAATACCCTTCGTGATTGCAGGTGATCCGGCGCTTCTGACCCTGCCAGGTAACCTCCACCACCGCATGGGGAATCTCCGCACTGAGAAAGCGCTTCAGCATGTTCCCAAAATTTCGCCACGCCCCGTGATCCTTCCCGCCGAGCTCGACTTCTTTCCCCACCAGAATTCGGCCCCTGACGAATGCTTCCGTATCGTTGCAGAAACCTGGATACGCCATGATCTGGAGTCGGTTGATCGCATACCGGCGACGCAGCCGTCCCTTAATTTGATCTAACAGAACTTCGATAGCTTCCAGCATGGGGCCGTGGGCGGGCACCATTGGCGAAGGCTGCGCGGGATGCAATCGCAGGATTGCAGGCATTTCGCCGCAATTTCATATCCGATTCATACGGACTTCACAAAGGGAGGCGAAAAAGAGCGATGAGACTTCGTAAAACGGCATTTTTTCTCTTGGGCATGGTTCTGGTCTTCGCCTTGGCCGGGACCTTTTGGCTGCTTCGCTCCTTGACCCTGGAGCTTCTCGTGCCGAACCGGCGGGCGTTACAGGACTACCATCGGGAGATCCTGGCCGAGTCGGCAGAATACGGACTGCAGATCGAGCCGAGAGAATTTCGAACCGCAGATGGATTGCGCCTCAACGCCCTGTTGGTCAGCCCGAGCGATCGACCTGGCAAAGCCCTAAAAACGCGCCGGATGAGGAACCGGCTCCAGGCATCGGGGCTCAATATCATCCAACCAAACGTGCCCGGCACCATCATCATGCTCCATGGGCGGGGCGGGCGGAAGGAAGACTCGCTCCCGATTGCGGAGCGCTTCGTCGCTGCCGGTTTCCAATGCCTCTGTCTGGATTTACGGGCCATGGGTGAAAGCGAGGGATCCTTCACACG
>CAYGQD010000004.1:0-83881 GCA_964351855.1 uncultured Verrucomicrobiales bacterium | reverse complement strand
CCCCCGAAAACACCAACAGCTCGAAATCCGCCAATTCACCGGCCTGAACCAAACTGATGGGCCGAATTTCCGTGCGAAATCCCGCTCCTTCCAAAGCTCGGGCGGTTTCGCCATCGCAGTTCGTGCCGGGAAATTTCAAAAGGAGAGCTTTAGGCGCGTTTTTCATACAAGATCAGTGAATACCCTGACAAGACGCCCATTTTCGCCAAGATTCAAGCACCGCGAATCCCTTTGCGGCTCGAACCAGAATTGTTGAAACTTAATCCGCCCAACCGAGTCCAAGTCATTACGCCATTTCTGACAGCCGTATTTGGGTTGCCAGTGAGTTAGGCAGATGGTACAGATAATCGACCACGCCCCAGTCCGCCCATTTGATATGTCTCAGCAGTTATTTGCCGACTACCATTTCCATCCCAACTTCAATTTTGCCCGCTGCCTCCGCAAGCAGTCTACCAAAATTTGGGAAGCCTTCGACAAACATCGCCTGGATGTCGTCGTTGTCTCCGAACACAGCTGGAAACGACCAACCGATTCCTACCACATTCTCGAGGAATTCAAGAAGAGCGGCAGCAAAACGCGCCTCCTTCCCGGTATTGAAGTTTTGACCAAAGAAGGCCTGGACGTCGTCGTGTTTGGTCCCTGCGGAAGCTGGTACACCGAGAGCCGCCTTGCACCGCTTTTGGAACCTTATCACGCTCCCATCGAATCCGTGATCCGTCTCGTGCAAGATCCGGAGCACCCCGTGCGAGGCTTTTTGCCTCATCCCTACACGAGAGGAACCACCGGAACCGTTGACTATTACGGTCGGGAAGAAGCCAAAGCGCTCGCCACAAAACTCGGCGGGGTGGAAGCGAGCAACAACTGCTACGATGACACGCTGGCCTTGAGCCGGAGGATCGGTCGCCGTTTTTTCCCGATCACCTACGAGCGCATGCTGAAAACGCATCAAATCGACGAGGAATTCCTCGACGAAGTGGACATTGACTTCGTGGCGATCGGCTCTGACGCCCATTTTCCTCAAGAAGTTGGCTATGGATGCCTGATTGATGTCGCCGAATGGCCTACCACCCAGGAAGACATTTATCAGGCCATGACCACCAACACGACTCGGGAAGGCGTCCCTCGCCAGTTCAAACCCGCCTGGGATCGCGTCGTCCACGTTTCTCGTTCAGCCTTGATCACGGCCCAAGAAGCCTTGCAGAAAAAAGCCATTCGCAAGTCGCATAAAAAGGCGGCAAAACGAAGGCGCTCATTCCAGCCTGCTGTATCGTAGGTAAACTATGGCTGAGCCCCCAAAATCCTCCGGAGGGATTGACGATTTCAGTGACCGGGAGCGAGCGACCCAAGAACGCTTTGCGCGATTCCGGACCCGCGTTTTTGGCCCGCTGATTCGGCCTCTGGGGCGAATTGGGGTTACTGCCGATCACATCACCCTTTGCGGAGCATTGCTCCTGGTTCCCTTCGGCTACTTCTTTCAATCGCACCCCGGTCTGGCCACCGTGATTTTGGCGCTCTACGTCATTCTGGATGGCCTAGACGGGGCCTACGCCCGGATCACGAATACCGCGAATCAAGGCGGTGCCTTCACCGATACTGTGGCAGACCAGCTCGGGATGGTCGTCGTTTCTCTCCTCGCGATTCACCATGAACTGGTCAACCCGACTCTAGCGGCCTACTACGTCGCCATTTACGTTGCCATGGTTGTTTTCGCCGTGGTGCAGAACTACGTGGGGCTTCGCTCACCACCAACGATCCGCAGCAAGTATCCCCTCTACATCACCTATGCGATTTGGGGATTTTCGAACGGCCAGTTTGAGCTATTTCACTGGGTCATGGCCGCCTTTTCAGTTCCCATGACCGTTAGCGTCCTCATGGCGTTCTTCGCTCTGAAGAAACACTTCTCGATTCAAGCGGATTAGCCCGGAAGTGCGTTGATCCGATTGAAGATTAGGAAGGACGGCAACGGCTCCTTGCTCCTTGATTGCCGGAGCGGAAAACGTTGACGACGGAGCGCTTGGAGGGACGATTCACCGATTCACCTACAAGCCCTCAGAATGGCCGGGAATGATGCCAATCGCTGGTCGCCCCGAACCTACCTGCCCCTAAAACGCCAAAAAAACCGCCCGGAAACGGGACGGGTGAAGAATCCGAAGGCTTGAAGCGGGATTCGCTTCCGATTTCAGCAATTTTCGGGGATCAGCATCCAATTCGTGGTGCTGACTTCGGGCGAAACTCATCCTTTCTAGTGCCATCGCCCCGTTCAAGAGAATGATGCGCAGTCGGGCGCAGCCCGTCCATGGACTGCGCGCCGCGTGCTGCCGCTTTGGGCTGGTTGCGGCCTGCCGCAGGCGGTTGGCGTTAACCGCGATCGCGCGCCGGACACCTGACGCACCAGCCTCCCGCAGCGGGCTGCGGCTTCCCCAAAGCGGCAGCAGGCGGCACGCAGTCCAAAGAAGAGCTTTGCTCTCCGGCTCGCAGCCTCATGCTTGCATTCTTGCTGCTAACCGCCTGGTGTTCTACCATCCACAGATCGGAAGGGAACTGATCCGGCTGGTGGGGTGGAGGATGCGCTCGGTAGCGCCGGTCTTCAGAGGCTGTCGGAACATTCGAATGCGGTCGATTCGATTCCTGGAGATTCGTGCAATTTGTGTTTAGCCTACCTTATTCATGAAGTCGGCTGGCGATTGGCGCGAGATGCAATCAGAACCAGGAAAATGCCGATGTTTCGGACGAGGCGTGCCCGAGATACGGTGAGTGCGCAACATCAAGTTTGACGCCGTTATGGATGCCATCTCGCACCAATCGCGCCCGGGGCTCATGAATAAGGCAGGTTAGAAACTTCTCATCAACACGAGCAATCGCGAATGACATGAATGTTCACGAATCGCCAACACGAACCTCTTCCGGTTCGTCGCCCAGAGCGTATTGCTTCGGGTATCTCGTTTCTTCGCCGATACAATATAGCTTCCTCCGAAGCCCTTCAGGCTTCGCGATTCTCTGCTCGTGTTGATCTGAACCGAAGCCGAGACCAGCTTAAAAGGTAATCGTCGCAGCGATGTTTGCGCGCACATCATCCACATCCGCACCTTCGGGAAGGTTATCGGAGATGGGGAAGCCAATATCGGCGCGGATCCGAATCATCTCATCGATGTTATAGCGGAAGCCAAATCCAAGGCTGAAGAGATCTTGACTAGATTGCTCGCCCTCGAGCAAATTGGCGTTGGAGACGCTGGCGTAATCCGCAAAGACGAGGAAACGAAGTTCGTCATTGGTGTAACGCCAATCGAACCACTGAGCCAAAGAATAGATAGGACTGTAAAGTTCTGCACTCAGCAAACCTCCTTTGTCGCCTCGGGCGATACTGGTGTTGTAACCACGAACGGTAGATGGGCCGCCGATTCCAAGCTGCTCACTTGCCAACAGGTTATCCTGAGAGATTTGCCCTTGCGCTCGAAACCGAGCCGTCGCTTGCCGACCAATTCGCTGGGAACGTTCGATACTGGCGGTCAGGTAGGTGTAGCTGGAATCCGCTCCGGCGCGGGATTCCTGGAATTTCCCGGTCGTGTTATTATCATCCCAACCTCCAGGACTGAGATAGCCGGTCAGGTCGAACTTGGTAGCGCCACCTTTGTCTTGCTGGAGAACATTGTAACCCAATCCAAGCTGGTAGATGTGGGTGGTGGCATCAAAAAATTCGGCTCCACCAAACTCCAGGTTGTTATTACTCGATTTGAAATCCAATCCGAATTCTAACTCGTGGCTCCAATTGTCGGGAGCCCAGAAACGGATCGGCATTGCATAGCGCGAGCTTAACTGCCAGCTTTCACCACCAATGTCCAATGGGGTGCCGTCAACATCGACCTGTGCCTGGGAGTCTACATAAGCGCCCAAGAACGTCGCATAGTGCCTCCATGGGAGCGGCAAGCTGTAGACCATGGAGTGACTGGTGATGGATTCGAACTCGATGTCCGAAGTTAGCTGGTAACTCAAGGTGCGATCCGGACCCCAGGCTTCCGCCCAGGTGAAACCAGCGAGAAGGCGATGCTCGCCAAGCAATTCGTTCCCGGAATTTTCATAGCCCAAGTAGGCGTTGAAAGGATCGACTTCGTTGGTTCGGAGAATAATGTCCGTGGTTCCAAAGCGGAAACCGGGCGCATAGACCATATCGACTCGGCGATACGGGCTGCGATTCATCCATGCCAAGTCATTAAGAAGCTTGCTAGAACGGAGGACTTCCCCTTTCTCGGTGGAAATGTTCCTCCGGAGGTATTCCTCTTCTTCCCGGGTAGCACCTTGAACACGGACGGCCTCAAGACGACCTTCGACAACCACCAGTTGGACGACGCCAGAAGTGATGTCCTGCTCGGGAACGAGAACATCGACCACTGGGCGATCACTGTCGCGGTAAGCGCGAATCGTGTCTTTCACCATCGAATCCAATGAGGCCAGAGAGACCGGTTTTCCCAGATAGGCATTGAGCGAATTGCCCACGCTTGGCGGAAATTCTTCCAAATCGTGCCAAATCCCCTGAACGCCAGGAATCCCTGCAGGGATGACGTCACCTGGCGAAGGAACCAGAACGATTCCGGTCAAGCGATCCACCAAAACTTCCGTACTGAGTCCAGAAGACTGAGCCGGGAGATAAATTTGTCCACCGGAGCGGTCTACCTGTGCTCCACCAGCTTCCCCTGCGGCTTGATAGGCAGCGACATCGGCTTTGATGCTGGGCGGAAGCAGTTCGGAGGCGTATTCGGTGCCGTATTGGTCGACGACAACACCGTCCTGCTGGCCATGCAAAAAGGTCGCCGTGGAAAGAATGATCAGTCCGGCAATCCAGTTTAAATTGAGTTTCAATGTCGTCATAGGTTTCTCGGGGTCCGAGTCTAACGTTGCCAGCCTTTACCTACTGAAAAGGTTCAGGTCCAGAAAAATTAGCGGGGGTAAGGAATTTTCGACTATGGAAGGAACCGGCCAGCTCGGTCAAGGCTAAACGTGGCTTTTCCCGTCTTCTTGTTAAAATTGTTGGTTCTTTAAAAGGTAAATGAATCGTGACTTTTTAAACAGACTCGCAATGCAGAGGAGGTTTTAGCGCGAAGGCGGCGTGGGCTCAAATTGCTTCAAGGTCCGCCCTCCGGCACCGGAAGGACCGAAATTCGAAGTCGGCGGAGACTGAGCATTCTGCGCTTCATCCGGACTCAAGGTCGGCATGGTAAAGTCTGACTGCATGTAAAAGCGATCAGGAAGGATTCGCGGCTGCGGCAATTGAGGGGGCGCTTCTGCCGGTGTGGAGTTTCCTCCGCGAATTCGGGCCGGGGTTCCGGGGCGGGAGGTTGCTTGAAACTGCTGCAGGCTGCGGGGACTTTCCACGACAGCACCAGTCGGCGTAGACATCGTATTCTCGAGCCCGGGCAATGGTCGATTGGTTTCGGACTGGTAGTGACGATTCCAGTTCTCCTGCCGTTTCTTGGAAGCTTCGGCCAGTTGCTTGGGATCGACCTCAGGAGCCTCTTCGGCTTTCGGCTTTGCCGGTGGCGGACCAGTAGGGGTAAACTGGGTCAGGGATTGACCAGGCTCTTCCACCTCGGCGGACTGAGGATCAAACATCACCGGATCAAACTCCGACTGCGAGTAGAATCGATCCGGTAACGGCTTGGGCCCGGCCTGGGCGACCATCGTATCATTCCGAGGAGCCTTCTGCTTGGGAGGTTTGATGGGTTTGGCATTCGGAGGGGCCACATATTGAGTGAGACTTCGAGATCCCGGATCAACATCCATTCCCTGTTGGGCCGCCAAGATCATGGCGTCATCCGTGGTGAGCTGTGGCAGTTGACGCCCGGTTTGCGATTCGTAGTGCTGATCGACCTCCATTCGCTTCTGTTCCGCCAGTTTGGAAGCTGCCTGGACATCCACGGGCTTCGCCTTCGCTTTCTTCTCTTCCTTGGAAACGGGCGGAGGGCCGGTCGGTTCAAACTGAGTTAACGTTTGGGTCGGTCCCATCGCTCCTTGGAGCGCGTCAGGCTCGAAGGTCACCGGAGCAAATTCCGATTGTTGATAAAAACGGCCCGGAAGGGGTTTCGGTCCCGTTTGGGTGATCGCTTCCGCTTTCGACGGCTTCACCTTTGGAGTCTTCTGCTTCGGAGGCGGGCCGGTCGGCTCAAACTGCTTCAACGTCGGGCCACTGACCAGGTTTCCATCGACCATCGCAGGGGCACCGATTCCGGGCTCAAGGGTAGGAAGCGGTTTTTGGCCCTCAGATTGGTAGTGCTCGTCCCACTTTTCCTGACGCTCTGCCGTTCGCTCAGCGATCGATGGAAGCTGATTTTTGGTCCGGCCTGCATGACGATTCGGCCGCTCTTCCTTCGGTGTCGGTGGCGGTCCTGTTGGCTCAAACTGCTGCAAGGCCTGCATCGGCGGCTTCACCGAATTTTCGGCAGACTCCGGATCGAACTGAACCGGAGCGAATTTCGACTGCTGGTAGAACCGATCCGGAAGCTTCTTGGGCTCCATCGGCCCTTCCGCGACCTTCGCTTTTGGCCGAGGCGCTTCTTTTTGCTTTGGCGGAGGTCCTGTTGGCTCAAATTGGGAAAGGGAACGACCTTGGGCCTGGGGCAACCCTGGAGTTGATTCCATTTCGAACTTCAACGGAGGAGCGGTCGACTCAGAGCGATAGAAGTCGTTGATGTCACGCATGTCTTCTCGCTCCACCGCGACTGGCACCTGCCGTTTCCGTTCTTTCGGCGCAGTGGGTTCGGGCACCGTCGGCGGATCTCCGGTCGGGACAAACTGGCGTAAACTCGGGGCGGCGGTTCCCGGCATTGCGTCGGATTCCGGCTGATAATTCGGAGGGCCGAACTGAGGGTTGAAGGGAGACTTCCCGGAGGCTGTGGGCCGAGAGGCGGGCGCGGCTGCTTTTCTGGGCAACTTCTTTCCCAAATCCGGTGGAGTTCCCGTCGGCTGAAATTGTCGCAGCGTTCGGCCAGTATCGATCACAGCATCTCCTTCCCTGGCGGGATTGACCGACACTTGATTATTCAAGCCGGAGGGATCCGCCTGAAACTGAGGGAGATAGGGTCGTCCAGTTTCCGGATCAATTTTCCCCTTCGGTTGCGCCGATCTCTCAGTGGCCGGCTTCGACTTTAGAATCGAACGCAATCCTCCGTCGCTCTCCTGGGACCAGGCCCGTTCACCGCAAGCAAACAGCAAAGCTACGGAGACGCCAACGGATGTCGCCCCGAGCCATGCTTCGCGACCGAAGCCGGATGCAGAGGTTGGTTTCATGCAGGTAATGAGGAGGAGAAAGGAATCTAGGTTTCACCGGCTTTTTACCGAATCTTTGCCGCGCCGTCCACCTTTCTTTGAGCGAAAGGTAGGTTATTTTGAGAAAAGCATGATCACTCCGTAGATGGCCGTTCCGGTAATCACGAGGCTGCTGGTCCAGAAACAAACGTCATAAAGACGGCTTGGCTTCAGCGAAACAGGGAGGCGTTTGTAGCGAAAATGGAACGCCGCGAAAACGACGATCATCAGAATGACCGAGGTCACTATTCCCCCGACCAGAACCATCATTCCGGGAGCCTCGAAGACGAGGAAGAGAATGGCCCATGCCGCGGGAATCAGCCAAGCGAGGATTGCAATCCAACGTCGACGCTTCTGGTCATCACCAAAGTCAAACACGCCAATATGGCCAAAGCAGTCCGAGTAAAGTCTCGTCCAACCGGCCAGGGCTGCAAAAAGGGTCGAAAAGAGCACCACGGCGGCTCCCAGCAGAAAAATATTTCGCGCCCAAGGACCGAGGGTGTCGGTGTACATGAGGGCCAGGGTTTCCACGAGCTGGTCCTTTTCCGGAACCAAACCCTGAGCGTGAAGCACCGCCGCTCCCAAGATGTAAAAGCAGGCGGTGACAATCGTATAGACGGCCATCGAGAGAATCGCATCCGCATACATCACCTTGGTCCAACCCTTGGCCCGATGGAGCCATTCCGGGGAGTCATCACGCGGCCCGGTCTTCGCTGCGTAGCCTTTTTCCAGCAACCAGTAGTTGTAAGTCATGATTTCGTCACCACCGACGCCGGTGATTCCAAAGGCTCCAATCGCGACGAGGATCAGCGCCGTCTCTCTTGGCAGTTGAAACGATAATCCGGTCGAAATCTGCGCCCAACTCACCGCAAACTCGGTCGATTGGAGCGCAAAGACGCTCACAATGGTCAACACGGTGAAGAGCCCGATCATCACGATCGAGAGCTTCTCGATCAGTTGGTAGTAGCCACGAAACACGAGAAGGGAAACCAGGGGCGCGATCAGAACGGTCCACAGCGGGATCGATCCGGGAGCGATCATGTTCATGATGATGGCCACGCCTCCGATAATCCCGCCAACCTGGAGGAATTTGAGCGACATCAAGATTAACCATGTCCAGGTCGTCCAATTGGCTCCCCGGAATTTGGGACCGGGAAGCCGGTTGAAGGAGGCAAAGGTCGATTCCCCCGAATGAATGGCGTGTTTTCCGAATTCGAGCTGCAGCGTCACTTTCACCAAACAACTGACCAGAATGACCCAGAAGGTGATGAAGCCGGCAGTCGCGCCTAAGATCGTGGTGGCGATGAGTTCTCCGGACCCGACAATCGACGCGGAGAGAATGAACCCGGGTCCCAGATACCGGAACATCCCCAAAAACGTGGATGGCGGTTCCTGGATCCGGTCCGGAGTGAGTTCGTAGGGGTTTTGCGGCGTGGTCATCGGGAAAGCCAGGACCATGGCGGAAAATCCCCCCACGAAGCAAGCCTCAACCCCGACTATTGCAAAGATTCCTCCAGGCCGGATTCGTTTTCAGATTGGAGGGAGAACAACTGGCCGAAAACATCACCGATGCTGATTTCTCCGCTCAAATGGGGAACCGCCATTCCTGCACCCGAAAAGCTCAGAGAACTCACGGAACGACGCTCCGGCTCGAGGCCTCCTATGACCGCCGGGGTATAGGTGACCCGGATTTCCATCGGGCGATCGCTGCCGAATTGGTCGAAGCTGAGCAGCCAGTTCCCAGAAGCGTCCACGAACGCACTTTGGCTGACGCTGGAACCTCCAGCCGTAATCACTTCGATCTGCACGTAGGTTCCAGGCGGAGCAATTCCGGCGAAAATCGGGGTCAGGGTGGTGAGCGGCGGAAGCCCTGCCAGCGGACTATCGCCTCCAAAGGGACGATTCGGAGCCACCTGTCCCCCAGGCTCAGGTGCCTGCCCACCGGAACCGGAACCAACTGGAGTCACCTGAAATCCGACAAAAATCTGAGTGCTCAAGCCAAAGTCAGAGGACTGGCCTTGGAACGAGTTGAAGAGTCCAGCCAACCGCGGAGACTCGGTCGTGAACTCCGTCACCGGCACGATGGTTTCGACCGGATCCACCGGCGGAGGGGGGGGCGGCTGCGGAGTTGCCGGTGCAGGAGGCGTTGGTGTCGTCGCGGCGGGGGAAGATGAAGCGGGACTATTGACCGAACTCCCCAGCGTAATGAACTGAGTGGTCCCAATGACTCCTCCGCCATCCGAGACAGTTCCTTGAATTCCAAAGGACGTCGCTCCTGCACCCGGGAAGGTGATCGTAAGATTGTTCAGATTCGAAATCGTGACGGAATCGGCTCCGGGCGCGGCGGTATATCCACCGGCCAGGGCCGGATCATCCCCTTCAACGATCGCTCCTTCCGGCAGACTGCTCAGGGTCACAGTCATGCTGTTTCCACCGAGAACCGTCGTCAGTTCGAGCGGGATGGCGGCTCCCGGTGCTCCGGATAGACTTCCCGGTGTCGAGAGCAGGCCTTCCGGCGAAACCGGGGCACTGGTCCCTGAATCATCGTCTTCAATTCCCACCGTGATGGCAGGCGGAGTCGTTGGCGAAGTTGCGTAGGTATGGTTGAAGGAAATCGGGCGGGAGCCAGCAGATCCTGGACCGACGTTCACCGTTTCAATCACGCCGTCGCCCCAGTCAATCGTCGCGACGAACGAATCCGCACTGCTTGGATCTGTCAAAATACCCGTCACCGTCCCTGTATCGCCATTTACCGTCACGATCAGATCGCTGACCACCGGAGCAACATTGGCAACAGTTACCGTTTGGGTCTCGACGGTGCTACCACCATCTCCATCAGTCACCGTGACCGAGGCGACGTAGGTTCCATTGTCATCGGGCGTGAAATCAACGGCTGTTCCCGTGCCACTGCTGAAGAGCGAGCCGTCCTTCGTGACTGACCAAGCAAAGCTCAAAGGATCATTGACCCCGGCGGGATCCGTTGCCGAAGCGGTCAGACTAACGGCATCACCTTCATTCGCAGTCGTCGCTCCGGCGATTCCAACGGTGGGAGCTACATTACTGACAGTGACGTTGTGGGTCTCCGTGTCCGTTCCCGCATCGTCATCCACTACCGTCACGGTTGCGACATAACTGCCGTTGTCATCCGGCGTGAAGTTGATCGTGGTCCCGGTTCCCGATGCGAACGCGCTGCCATCCTTCGTCACCGACCAGCTGTAGGTCAGTGCATCGTTGACGCCCGCAGGATCGACCGCAGAGGCCGTTAGACTCACGGCGTCTCCTTCATTGGCCGTGGTTGCACCAGTGATCGCCAGAGTTGGGTCCACATTGCTCACCGTGACCGTGTGAGTGGCCGTTCCTGTGTCGCTATCCGCATCCGTGGCGACTGCCGTGGCCTGATAAACGGCGTTGTCATCGGGAGTGAAGTCAATCGACGCGCCCGTTCCTGTCGCAAAGGAAACCCCGTCCTTGGTCACCGTCCAAGCGAACGTGGCCCCGCTGGTTCCGGTGACGGAAAGACTAACGGGAGTCCCTTCATTTCCCGTGATAGCTCCAGAAATGGCGACGGCGGGATTGACGGTAACGGCGAGCGCCAGCGTTCCGACACTCGCGCTATCGGCATTGGTCTCGGTTGCCGTCGCGTTGACCGAGAGGGAGAAATTAGTCGAATCATTGGGAACCGGCGTAATCGTCAGAGTATCCAGGATCACTTGGGTAGTACCCGAGAGCGCCACTTCGGTATTGCCTGCTACAGCCGTGAAACTCTGAGGAGATCCATCGTTATATTGAACGGTCGCTCCAACAGGAATTGACGAAATCACGACGTCCAACGCCTCCGACCCATCCGCATCCGCCGGGGCCGCCGTGATCGTCAGAGGAATTGCCGAATCCGCCGCACCACTTGCGGCGAACACCGCCAAGGAAGGGGTATCAGCCACGGCAACCACGCTGATCGAAATCGTATTTGCGGTTCCCGAAACGGCACTGTCACCACCATTCGCACTGACATCAGCGGTTTGCTCAGTTCCAGCCGTGGTAAAAGCCGACGCAAAGGTGTCGTCCAGCACTCGAACCGAGAGACCTCCCGGTGTTCCACTGAAATTCGCCCCGGGAACAAACCTGACTTGCGACGCGGCATCCAACAACACGGCTGCAGAATCACTGACCGTGATGCCAATGGCGGTCCATGTCGTTCCACCATTTGCCGAGTATTGCCACTCTCCTTGTGCTGCCGTCGCGGCATTACCTGTCACCGCAACTCCGCTGAAGCTCGCCCCATTATCGACGTCCGAGAAATTGCCTCCCGTAAACATCGCCGATAAGGCCGTGCCCGCTGGATTCGTGTCGTCTTCATTGATCGAAGCAAGGGTTTGATCTCCACCCACCGGCGCATCATTCTTACCGTTTACGGTAATCGAAATCGACGTCTCCGGTGCACCAATAATTTCCACTGCCGCCAACGCAGCTCGGAACGAGGAAGACGGCCAACTCAAGCTCAGTGTCTGAGTCCCGGCTGTGGGAGCGGTGAACGACAAGGCAGAACCTTGGGGATCTGAATTCACATCAGCGTGATATAGCACATCTGCGGAGGTCGCCACGTTTGCTGCTCCAACAGGTCCACCGAACATCATTGACCCAAATACCAGCGAATTGTTCTGGGTTGTCGTGATATTGACGCTGGCAGCGACCGGGTCCCCCCCTTCATAGAACGGAGTCGCCGTCGCTCCGATGGGAGTGGTTTGATCGACGTTATAGAAACTCGTCGCTCCGACAATAACGCCCTCTCCTCCACCGCTCATATCGTTGTCGAATGTCACGACGATATCCGTCCCAGTTGCGGCTACGATCCCAGCATCGTCCAGAGTAAAAATCCATGCGGCGCCTAACCGCCCATCGACGTCACCTTTGGCTTCAGCCTGCAAGGTGAGTGACTGCCCACCATAGGTAACCGAAGTCACGCTGGCGTCTGGATTCGACGCTTGGGCATCTTCCGCGGCAATACTCACAACGAGGAGACGGTTGGAATTCGACGCGCTGATGCTCGTCCCCGTCAGGGTTACCTGATTGGAACCATCTGTATTTCCCGTAAACACGTTAGTGACACCGTCCTGCAGAACTGACGATGGAGCGTCGCCGGTAACCGTGATCTCGAAGCTTTCTGAATCTCCCTCTGCCAAATTGTTGAAATCGACAGTTGGATCATAGGTCAGGACTCCACCATTCAGCGATACCGAACCATTCCCTCCCACGATGGGAACGGCAGGCCCTCCCTCAGTAATCGCCACACCATCAATCAGTGTCGGCGTGCCAGGGGTCACGATTATTGGAGTGTCGTCCTCGGTCGTCTCATACTCTGTGTTGGAAATCAACACGGTAACGACTCGGTCACGGGTTGGTGTGGCTCCGTTGTCTACATTTATAGCCCTCACCGTGACGTCATATTGGTTGTCACCCCCTGCATCCGCCGGGTTCGCGTAGTCAGGAGGCGTGATAAAGGTGAGTTCTCCACTGACTGCATCAATAGTGAAGAGCGCACCATCTCCTCCCGGCACGATCGAATAGTTGACGGTATCCCCATCCAAATCGGTCGCGGATACGGTATGAACCACGCCCGCCTCACCGGACGGAACCGTAACGGTCACGTCATCAAAAGCCGGACCGTTGTTGACGATGTAGGTTTCATCGATAGCCGGTTCCCCCGCAGGAAGATCATTGCCAACCACATCATCAATATTCTGAGCACCTGCCAAGTCCAGACCGACCGGGCCATTCAATTCGGCGAGGTCGCCGCCGGAGACCGTGACATCATACACGGTCCCGGAAACCGCATTCACACTGGTAGCAGTGGCGGTCGAACCTGAAACGGAGAAATCTGCCGGAGTCACATTGATCACATCTTCGCTAAAGGTAACGCGGAAGATGACCGAGTCGGCATTGGTAATGGAAGTTGCCGGGGTCTGTCTCGTGATGCTCTGAAAAACGGGCGCGGTGGTGTCCGTATCCCACACCTCAGTTGCATCGACCGTCATTGCATTCGCAGCCGTGTCTTCGATCGTCGCATTCGCGTTGAGCGTCAATTCATAGGCTCCTTCCGCCGCCGTCACACTATTGAGATCCAGCGTGTAGGTCTGAGCATCCACTTGAGTGACGCTCAAACTGCTGATGTCGATATTACCCGAATCGCGCGTCAGACTGAAATCGGTAATATCAACACCCGTAACGTCTTCACTGAACGTGATCGTAACCGTCCCAACTGCAGCGTTTCTGGGGTCTGGAGATACTTCGGAAATGGATGCCGTTGGCGCAATCGTTTCCGTTACCCAAACGTCCAGCGCATCGGTTTGCAGAGCCTCGCTACCTCCATTCTGGATTCCGGAACTCGAAGCCACTAATCTGAGGGTGTAAGCTCCATCGCCTCCTGTGACCGTGCTCAAATCAATCGAGTAGTTGGCCCCATCGATCGGCGTTACGCTCAGGCCACTTATATCTACCGCCACGCCATCGCGGGTGAGGCTGAAGTCTGAAATGTCTACTCCCGTCACATTCTGATCGAAAGTCACCTGGACTGTTCCTGCATTGGTATTCCTCGGATCTGGAGCAACGTCCGTAATGTCCGCAGTGGGTGCGGTTGCGGATTCCGTGATTCCGGTAACAAGGATATTCACAGTCTCCGTCGATCCGAAAATGACGCCGAGATCAGCCATTGACGTCGCCAAACGAACTTCGTCAATGACGTGGTTATAGTCGTCAAAAACACCTCCATTGCCGCTATCGTTTGCCACGAGTTCAAGAACTCCGATATCCGCAGTGCTCGCAAAAGCTTCGACCGATTCATTGGTTACGCCCTGAGTTAACGTTGAGTCACCTTCCGTCGCAAACCAAGCGTTCACGGTTTCATTTCCAGCGACATCGACCGCCAGTTCCGCAACCACCAAGTAGGTTTCGTTGACATTGTAGTTGGATACTAGGCTGTATTGCTGGTTCCCCGCAAAGACGACGATATCAGTTCCACTGAAGCCAAGATGAACGCCCGTTGATTGGTTATAGGTCGTATCATTCGCTACCGAACCATCGGCGAATCCCGCTGAAATCCGATTCACGTTCCCGTCATTGACGGCACCTTCCAGCAACGCACTCATGTAATAGGTCGAGGAAGCCGGGACGGTATCCACGGTCCGTTCGTTACTGCGGTTGAAATCCCGGCGAAACTTAACCGCTCCGTCTTCTTCCTCACCAAGCAGCGAGTGCTCAAGCCCCACATTCTGGGCCCGAATGATCGATGTTCCGGAACCAGTCCAGTTCGCGGTGAAACCGGTCGTCCCATTCACGACACTGCGATTGGCAAGGTCTTCACCCGCGCCAATATTGAACCCGACATCGTCCTTATAAGTCGCGTTGCCATCCGTCGCTGAGGAGGTCAAAAAGCTATCTTCTGCGATCCCGGCAAAGCTACCGGTGCTTTGCGTGCTGACTTGAAACGAAACGCCTTGAGACTCCCCAGTATTCAGACCATTGAGGTCGATGGTAGGATCGTAAGTCAGGGTATTTCCATCGATCCCTAGCGTTACCGAACCATCACCACCCACAAGATTCACGGTCTGGCCCGGGGTAATGGGAACACCGTCGATCCGGACAACATCTGAGTAATCAGTGATATCAATCGGCGTATTCTCGTCAGTGATCAGGGAAGCTACTGCGCCAACGATTTCGCTCGTGACTCCAGAAATTGATGTCTGGCCTGCATTGGAACTCACATCGGCAGTGGTACCCGTCGTGATCGCACCAAAGTTATCGTCGAGAACCCGCACCGTCAAAGCCCCTGGATTCCCGTCGTAGCCGGTAGCGGGCAAGAATCGCAATTGCGCGGTATTCCCAACCAACAATGCGGTTGAATCTGCCAACCCGCTGGTGGGAATGTCCGTCCACGTCGAACCGTCGGTGGAGTATTGATAGATGCCCTCTCCTGCGGTCGCCGCATTGGCGGTAATTGCGACACCCCCAATGGCGTCCGTGAAATCCACATCATTAAAGCCAGCGCTGGCATAGAGGGCTGTGACTGTCGTTCCTGAAGGATCGGCATCGTTCACAGCCACCACCGGCAAGCCAATATCACTGCCCACCGGAGCATCATTAATTCCCGTCACCGTTACAGTGACCGTTTCCGTCGCTTCGCCGCCATTTCCATCGATCACCCGATAGGTGAACGTGTCATTCAACGTATCGCCCGCCGCAATCGTGTCCAACCCCGCAGATGTCGGATTGTAAGCCACTTGGGTGGAAATCCCTTTGATGATCAAGGGATCGACTCCCGTGCTCGTGCCCCCGAAACGCATATAGATGAAGGAACCAACCCCAAAATCGGAAGCACCAATGATCAGGCCGCCGACAGCCGCACTGCTGCTTCCACCTGGAGTCCCCAAATTACTAGCCTCAAGGTCTGCCAGTGAATTGATGTTACTTGTTGTCGCAACGGTATCGTAAACCGCATTGATTCCACTCGGCGTATAGCTGCCGAACTGCTGCGTGGAGGTCCAATCCACTCCATCCGAACTCACTTGGACATCAATTTGATCACTTCCGCCCAATTCAAAGAAGAGGGCAGATGAAATCGGCTGATCAAATTTCACGGTTTGACCAAACACGCCGACGCTTCCAGCGTTGATCAGGCCGGTCGAGAAATTATCGTCCTCAGCCAGCGTTGAACGGTCCCCAGCCGTATGTGCGGTCCCACCTTGATTGATCAGCAAGTTCGTTCCACCGAAAGAGCCCTTGATGAAATCGATCTGATCGATGTTTACCAAATCGCCTGCCGCATAGGTCACGGACTGCCCGTCTTGGGTCACCGTTAGGTCAGTCAAAATGACATTGTTACTCGCATCGGTCGTAACGTTAACATTCTCAATCGCAGTCGCCTCCCCGCGCAATGATAGCGTCGCCCCGTTTGCGCTCGTCGTCAGGCTGGTTGGATCAATCGTCAGGTTGTCGCCCTCAGGATCCGAGTCATTGCCCAAAACGGACACGTAAATCGTGTTTCCGTCCTCGGTCGCTGTTGCCGTATCCGCTACAGGAGTCGGATCATCATTCACCGGAATCAGAGTAATGTCAGTGCCCGTCGTCGTCCCGATTGATCCGGTCAGCACCACGTTATCAAAATCCATTTCGTTGCTCGCCGCCGGTGTATGGATATAAACCCGGAATGTGAGGTCTGTTGTCAGCCCCTGAAACGCTGCGCCTGAGAGATCAACATCAACCGTCTTCTGGTTGGGACGCGTGAACGTGGTAGCCACGTTCGATTCAGCCGCCAGATCAGTGGCAAAGCCATCGACACTCGACCTTACCGCGTATCCCCGCGTGCCACCGGAACCTCCCCGTGCCAGATCAAACGTGAGACTATCCAGAGAATAAGTGAGTGAATTCGCTCCAACCGTGAACTCCAGGTAGGTATCATCGGCAATCGCTGCTGCCGTGTCAGGTGTGGCTACGGATGGAGAAACTCGCAGGACATTGGAGGCATATCCAGGTGCTGGAGTTGTCGGCTGACTCACCAGGAATCGATCAACTCCTATTCCAGGGGTAATACTGCTGACGCTCAAGGCTGACGAAGTTGAGTCAACCGTGGTATTGCCGTCATTGAAATCGAACGTGGCGATATTGAGAGGACCGCCGGTAAGAATCTCGCCGTCACTGAATGTGAAGCCTACGTTTCGGGTGATCGCGCCATCCGGATTGTCACCTGTATGCTCAAAGGTAACCAATCGAAGCGCGTCCTGAAAATCCGCAATCGTCGCATTGGAATTCAAAGCGGTTATCGAAACCGTGCTTCCGTCCGGGCTCACCGCAACGCTCAAATCGGCGCTCACCCCTGCGCCCACCGCTAGCTGGTCTTCTCCATTCGCAAATCCGGAGGTAATCGTAGCAGTCGCCACCATTTGGGAAGGATCTGGACCTGCATCAGCATTTGCGTCTGCCAGATTGTTTGTATCGGGATCGGAAATCGTAATCGCTGGTGAAACGACTACCGCAGCAGCACCTTCCGTGAACGTCGCGCTCGCAGCCACGCCACTGATCGTCGGCGCGTCGTTCGCTCCAATAACGACCATCGTCGCGGTAGCCATCTGATCGCCATCGCTGCCGTTGGTAACGGTGTAACTGAACGTGTCGTTCGCAGTTTGTCCCGCACCCAGCCCCTGAAGATCGACGGATCCCGTCGGATCATAAACAAAGGAGCCGTCCGAGTTCAACGTCACGGTTGCACCAAGGGTTGATGTTATGGTCTCAGCCGTGACGGCTAGCGTATCATCCAAATCGACATCATTGGTCAGCAAATTTGCTCCGTTGCGCAATGCGTAGTGGGCCTGGATCTGCGTCAAATCCAATGCGGCCCCATAAATCGCGAATTCATCGATATCTCCGACGTATTTCTGGGTATCCCCAAAGCCGCCTCCAGGCACATCCTGCTCCTGGCCCAGCATGAACGTTCCATTGTTCGCAAGCGTCTCACCTGGAGACACATTCGTTTTGGTCCAAACTTCGGCACCATCGAGATACGCCTTGAGATCCCCACCCGTATTATCCCAAGTCACCGCGAAGTGGTGCCAATCGCTATCAAAAAGCTGGGTTTTGGTAATGTCCGTATCATGCTGGATCCCATTGACGAAGATACTGAGAGCGGTGTCTGACGCGACATTGAACAGAGCCATCACCTCATTCCCATTGCCGCTAGGCGCATCGTAGGAGAAAATCGCGGGTTGAGCCGGCTGACTGCCGAGGTCACCGCGATACCACCCTTCCAGAGTAAAGGCGGAGGTCGGGAAATCTCCGCCGGTAAATTCGACACCCACCGCATCGCCCGTTGTTCCACTGGCTGTGGTTGTTCCGAAGCTTGCTCCTGAACTGTTCGTGATTTGGGTATCTGCTACGTCGCCCACAACACCCTGATAGGTGCCATCGCCAATTGCGCCCAAGGTTCCGAAGTTCGTTGCCGTCCCTCCCCCACTCTTGTCGCCAGCGCTTTCGCCGAGCTGCCAATATACCAAGGGGCTATCAGCCTGGACCCCAGAAGGATAACCATCTGCCGCAACAAACTCGGCATCTTCACCAGCAAGGAAGCTTTCACCGCTAACGTTCGTCGGATCTTCGACGCCGGTGATCGACACATTCACCGTCGCGGTGTCCGTTCCCGAAGCGGAATCGACGATCTGGTAGGTGAAGCTATCCGAGCCCGCCGTGCCGCCTTTCAACGACTCGAAGGCTGCCGTCGTGTCTGGAGCATAGGCAATGGCATCCGGGATTCCCGCTATATAGCTTGGGTCCACCCCGTTTCCTTGGGCAACCCGAATGAACTTAAATGGGTTGGCAGAGGAAATCACTCTTCCATAAAGGTCTTGGCTATTGTTGGCCCCAACGGTCACAGAAGCATTTTCCAACTCATTCAAATCCGTCACATTTCCGGTCGAATGGGTCCGATAAGTAACCGCGCTTCCGGTCGTTAGTTCAACCCACCCGCTTGGTCCTTGAGTGCCGAGATTGACGAAGGTGATCCCGTCGGAACTCACCTGCACTGGCACGGTATCATCTCCTGTCCCAGCGGGATCAATCTCAAATAAAATCGCTGAACGAACAAACTGGCCCAACTCCAAGGTAATCGAATCTGAATTGATGAGTCCGGTATCAACCCTGTCGTCTTCCAAAAGTGCAGCCCGAGTTCCTGTTGCTGGAGCCCCGGCACCAGATTCCGTAAGTAAATTCGAAGCCCCTGCATCGTTGTAGGCAACCACCGTTACGCCCACCAATTCAGCTTCGGTGTAGGTTACGCTGGTCCCGGAACGAACGAGGGTCACATCGACCAGCACATCGTTGCTGAGATTGACCGAAGTCAACGAATCCGTGGTAGCCAACGAAATGGTCGCTCCTTGTGCAGAAGTAGCCGGAAGGCTTGATCCATCGAGTCGGATCCCGGCTCCACTGTCATTCGAAAGGACGGTGATGATTGACGGCGGACCATTTTCAGTTGCTGCTGCGCTGTCATCAATGGCCGATGCCGGAATGAAGGAGGAAGCGGTCGTAAACGACCAAATCGCCTTGTCGGAAATACCGGCAAAGTCGTTTCCTGCCAAATCCTCGATCGCGCCAGAATCGATCAGCACATAGAACTCTGTGGAGAAAGCGAGATCGGCAGGATCAATCGTCACTGTCGATCCAGATACTGAGACGGCGGTATCCGTGATCGCGATGGTCTGCACAACAACATCGTCAGTTGCGCGATGAATCGTGATGTTGCCCGCAGAACCTTTCTGAACATTCTCGTCAAACGTGATCTGTAAGTCGGTCGCTACCGCAACGTCGATCGCATCGTCCGCCGGGCTGGTTGCTCCATTGACCAAAGGTGCTGTTGCGTCGGTGACGACCGCTGTTAGATCAAAGGTATAGGTTCCTTCGTCGGAATCATCGCTCTCGATCGTGACGGTAGCGTTTTGAGTGCCGACAGTGGTGGGATCGAAGGTGATTTCGAAGGTTGTTGTTACGCCAACACCGAGTGGATCGGTCGCGGGTTGCTGCGTGATCGTGAAATCGCCAGAACCGGAAATCGAAACCAGCGGAGTCCCGATCAGATCCAGTTCTTCGGTTCCCAAATTCTGAATCGTGAACGTTCTCGCGATATTGGCGGTTCCTTCCGCTACGGTACCAAAGTCGGTGTCAAGGGCTAAAGCAGCACTCGAACCACTTGCGATGTCATCACCACCGTTATCCGTTACGTTGATCTCCGGCGCAATCAGCGGAGTAACCGTCAACTTGGGACGATCCGAAGGATCTCCGGTAAACTCGTCGTTGCGGAACCGAATGAACTCGGCACCTGCCCCGGTGTCACCTGGTGCAGCAATGATCAATCGAAGCGTGTCGTCGCCGGCGGCCAAGGCATTATTGACAGCGGTAACAAAGGCGGCGCTATTTCGGAAGCTGTAGGCCTGATCTCCGGTAGTGCCATCGACCGAGACCGTTGTCAGGAGGGTTCCAAACGTGCCCCCAGCGGTTCCATCACCGGATCCCGGGGCATTCCACGTTGCCGTCGTTTCATCAAAGTCGAAACCGTATTCGTAGACGTTGAGATCAAAGTTCGAGCCCGCTCCTCCGCCATAACTAGTCAGGGCCAGTTCAACGGATTGGGCAACGGTCCCCGCAGGGAACGAACTCAAATCGAACTCCAGCAACGCCCGCAGCGCTGAACTGGAACGTCCCACGATGATCTCGTTATCCGGGTCGGAGTTGAAATTAGCGTCTGCATTGCCGCCCCCACTGCGAATATAGGTTGCTCCCGTGGCGTAAGTTCCAATTGGCGAAACGCCTTCCTGGAAGCTCTCTCCAACGTGCACGTTCACGCTTCCGGCGGTGGTGGCGGCAATTCCATCATCAACCGTAACCGTAATCGTATCCGCGTTATTTCCAACCGTTCCGGCAACGCTGTGAAGGTAGCTGATATTCTCGTCGTTTCGGAAAAACGTCTCCAGAGCCGTTACCGTTCCACTAAACGTCGTGGCGGATGCCGTTCCTCCAACCGTCACACCTCCACCACTAGTCGCAGTCAACTCGCCGCCGGTAGAGGTCGTCAAGGTAACCGTGATGGCCTGATCATCCACCTCGCCTAAAGCCAGTTCGTTCAAGTGAATCCCGGTTGCCGTATCCTGTTTCACCAACAGGTCTGCTGGCAGATTCGTCGGCGCTGGGTCGTCGTTCGTTCCGTCAACCTGGATCGTGATCGTTGCAGTTTCGACTCCAATGACATCAATCGACGCATTGCTCATCCGGATGGCGTCAACGATTCCGCCCGCGTTATTTTGAGTGGTCAATCCATTGTCCTGGAAGGTCATGATCCCAAGCATGCCAATCTCATCGCCAAATTCACCGGTTGACGAATGCAGTGGACCCGTCGTTGCAAAATTGCCTCCGGCGATGTCGGGGTTTACCCACACATCAAGACTGTCGGCCCCGGTGCCGACGTTGATCCGGCCAACCACCAATGCGGTGTCTCCCACATTGAACGACGGAATGGCAATATTCGCATCAGTCCCTCCCGGCACATCGACCAAGAGATTGGTTCCTTTCACGACAACCTCAAAGTCGGAGACCGTCGATGTTAGAGAATCAAAGGAAAGACCTCCCACGGAGTCCGCAAAAGGATTCTGGACCAAATACGAAAACCAAATTTCGCCGGACAGCGGTGTGCTCAGATCGTTGGCAATGACGCGGCTCTGGCCGTAATCCCCTTGAACCGATTGCGGAGTTCCGGTTTGATTCAGGCTATAATTTGTTGAAGTGAGATCTCCGGCAATGACATCTATTGTCCCGGTGTTAACCCAGGTTCCGCTAAATCCCTGAGCTCCGGTTTGACCCGAAATGTTGCCGGAATTGAGGCCGTTTATATCCACAAACACCTCCGCGGTGCCCGGCGTTCCATTACTGGTTAGGACCGTGAAGGAATCGCGCACCTGGTCCCCCTCATTCAACGGATCTACCCGGCTATCAATCAACTCGTAGAGGTAGGATCCATCGGCATTGATCGTGAGATCACCATAGGTCCCGGCGACCGTGGCCGGAATCGAAGCAGAAGAACCACCCGACTCCGTGCTGAACACCGCTGTAATGTTCGAAATATTTGCAGCTCCGCTGATTGCGGTGGTCTCGGCAATGACGGTCCCACCGGTTTCCGTAACCGGCTTCACCAGAAGCACCTGGCCCAGCGCATCATCGTAGCGGATCTCATAGCCCGCAGGAAGGGTTCCCTCGATCAGCGCCCCCGCGCGTGCTCCAGTGTAGGTCATCAGCACGTATGTTTGATCATCTGCTGCGGAAATTTCCGAAATATCAACCGTTCCTCCGGTAAGATTGACATCCCCGGTAATGGCCAGAAGATCACTCGAGTCCGTTGCGCCATCGACCTGCGCCGTCACTGTTCCGGTTAACGCCACGTTGCTGCCAAGCACTAGCGAACCGAGCCCTCCATTCACTGAAGGATTGCCAGGTTCCAGATCCCCAGCAATGGTTACGGCAGATCCGCCGGTCGGCGTGATGGTTCCAGATCCACTGAGTGTTGCCGCAACCGCGATGTCGTAGGCTCCACCGCCGGTATGGGTGCCATTCACCACAAGTTCTCCACCAGTAACCGTCGTTGTTCCGGAGTAGGTGTTCGCCCCTGTCAGGGTCAAAACTCCCGCCGCAGCTTTAGTCAATCCTACGGCTCCCGAAATGGTGCCCCGATAGCTGTTGGCTCCGGCATTGTTGACTGTGAGATCGGCCGCTGCTCCAGAATTGGTCACGCTCAACGCCATCGTCGTCCCCAGAGAGGTCAGGCCAGCCAGCTCTTGGTTCTGACCATTCAGGTCAAGCGTCGCACTCGACACGTTGGAGCCATTGCCGATTCTCAGCGTCGTGCCAGCTGGCAGGCGATCGGCGCCGCCACTTAGCCGCACGGTTCCCACCACGATGTCGGTGGTTCCACCATAGGTGTTTGCACCACTCAAAACGGTGGCCCCGCTATTATTCGCGTTGCGAATCGCCAGGGTGTAAGAATTCGGGCCGTCGTCGATCACACCGGAAATCGTCAGCGTCTGTCCTGATGCGCTTCCGATCCGAGTTGCGTTGGCCCCCAACAAGACGTTCCCCGTCCAAGTGTTCGATCCACTAACGCTATGGATCGCACCTTGGCTATTCCCGCCACCGCCGCTGATCGTGAGCGACTCACCGGTAACCGTAATGTCGCCGGATAGCTGAAGTTGCCCACCATTGGCTACCGTCGTGCCGCCTCCAGCGGTTCCCAACGCCGTGTCATTTTCGATTCTCAAAATTCCTGCGCTTACGGTCGTCGCTCCCGTATAGGAGTTTGCCGCGCTGATAGTGAGGGTTCCTGCTCCGGTCTTGGTCAGATTTCCACTCCCTCCAATCGAGCCCGCAAGGGTTCGCGCAGAGGTGTTATTGATCGTCAGGGTCGAACCGCCTTCGATCGTGATGGTCGTTCCCGCAAGGCTGGAGAGTTCCGTGACCGTCACCGCCTGATTTGCATCCGGCCCCGTGATTTCGAGGATCTTGCCGTCGTTCAACTCGACCGTCTCATTGTAGGTCCCGCTATTCACGATGATGGTGCCGCCTGGATCCACGGCGGCAAGGGCGGCCCCAATTGTGGCAAAGGCATCGACCCCAAAGGTAGCCGCCTGTGCTCCGGTGGTCCCCAGGTCGGCATCCGAAATCGCGCCTACCGAGAAATCGTCATCCACGTAGACCGTGGTCAGGGCCGTCGAAACCGTGTCGAAATTCCAGGTCGTGTCGTCGGCGACACCGGAAAAGAGGTTGCCGACTTGATCTACGATCGCTGTGCTCGCAATTTGCACCGCATAGCTCTTCCCTCCGGCCAGATCATTATTCGGATTAATCGTCAGAACGCCACCTACGATTGAAAGCTGGCCACCATGGCTTGCGACATCGATCGTTGCCTGGGTGGCATCCGTGAGATTCTTGATCGTGATGTTGCCATTGCCCAACGCGATATCTTCGGTGAACGTAAGGGTCAGATTGGAATCGATTGCGACATCCGTAGCGTCATCGACCGGACTAAAGGTCGGAGCGGCAAGGACATTGTCGAGCGTGTAGGTCTCATCGGTTGCTGGCTCTCCCGCCGGCAACGCGTTTGCAGCCAAATCTTGGATATCCTGGGCTCCTCCCAAGTTGAGCCCAATCACGCCTTCGAAGCTGGCCAAGTCGCCCCCAGAGATCGTCACCTCATAGGTTGACGCCGTCACCGGATTCACATTGGTCACCGAAGCGGTGGTCGCGCCATTTACCGCGAAGTCCGTCGTATCGACGTTCTCGACGTCCTCGCTAAACGTGGCGAGGAAGACCAAGGTATCCGCATTGGTGTCTGCACCACTTGGCGTCAGCCGCGTGAAGCTGGTCAAGGATGGAGCGACATTGTCACTGACCGTGACCGTAATCGTGTCCGAATCTGTCTGCACCCCGCCACCGAGGAACGCCAGATAGTCGAGACCGGACAAGCCATTGTAGGTTTCCGCCGCCGCGTAGTTGACCTCGTAGCCGAGATCTTCCAGCCCCGCCACACTGAGAATACTGAAGGGTTCCGCACCACCGTTTTCCGCAATTGGCGTCATATTTTCTTCATCAAACGTAGCCTCATCCCAGTGTCCGCCCGGCTGCGTGGGATCCGTGTCATCCGCCTCGATCGGCACGGTGGTGGCGGTGTTGCTGAAGAGGAAGTTGTAAGCCTCCACCGCATTGATCCCGGTATAGACAGGAGGACTGCCCGCAGAGGCGAGGTTGTTGATCTCCCAGAGGGTGCCAATTCCTAAAACATGGCTAAATTCGTGAATCGCCGTCTCCAAGAGTTGCTGATCACTCATCATTGGCAAATCAGCCGTGTCGAAGGTTGCACTCCCGGTTGACGGTTTCTCTCCTGCGGCCGTTCCACCAGGACCAGCTTGGGCCAAGGTATCGCCAGCTCCATCGATCGCCGCGCCTACCACATCAATGGTCAAATCCACCGCTCCCCGAACGTCGCCAATCACGACCGACTCCAAAAACGTCACCGCATCTTCCAAGATGAGCAACTGCGCCGCACTCAGCCCGCCGGTGTGATTCAATTCGATATTGAACTCACTGGTCGGAGTGGTCGAGGTGTCGATCCCGGTATTTCCGAGATCGTTGGTCGTGATCGTCAGGGCGACATCTCCGGTGAAACCGGAAGCAGGTGTCAACGTTAGACCATCCAACGCTGTGTTGATGGCATCCCTGTTTCCTCGGAACGTCATCGTGGCATCGGAAACACCGTCACCCGCCGCAGTTCCATTCGCATCCGCAGTGAATCCGAAATCCAATCCGGCAACGCCACTCAAAGAGATCAACGCGCCGTGATCCGCCGTCAAGGTCACCTGGAGGAGGTTATCAGGTGGAGTGGTTTCGTTGACGTCCAAATCCGTCACCGCAATGAGATTGCCGCCGGCGGCATCGAAGGTCAGCGTGGTGTTGATGGAAGTCGTGTCGCTCGCGCCACCGCCCGGGATATCGGTCCCATTGAACTGATTGACAGGAGCATCGTTCACCGGCGTGACCATGATCGCCACGTTGGCAGTCGTCGCACTTTGAGCGCCGCCAGACCCGGTGTTGCCCAGGTCATTGACGTTGATGACCAGGGTATCCGAGCCATTGAGGTTTAGCCCGGCGCGGTAGGTCAGCCCGGCGAGCGCCGTATTGATCGCCGCAACGGTTCCAGTGACGTCGATACTGTTCGAGCCGTTGATCGTGCCCGCGTTAAAGATCAATCCGGGAGGCGTGGCCCCACCGGTCAGAGTCAGGGTGTTCCCTAGCGCTACCGCCAAGGTCACTTGCACTTCCCCGGTGCCTTCCGCCGCATCGACATCCGCCACGCTGATGGTGTTGAACACCAGATCGGTGTCTTCCGCGACCGATTGCGCGCCCGGAGCACTAATCGTCGGCGGATCGTTGGCGGGCGCGAAGCTTACCAGCGCGGCTTGCGTGTCGGTCAAGACTCCGTCGCTCGCCGTAATCGTAAAGGTGGTCTGTTTACCAGCCACAATATCGTTAAAATCAATCCCGGGAGAACGAAGGGCGACGGTCGCCAAGGCTGCGTTGAGATCGGCAATGGTCCCACTGACCGTCACGCTTGTCGTCCCCGGGTTGATCACGGTGGCCCCTCCTCCCCCGTCGGAGATTTCGATCGCCACGGCGGTATCGGTTGTCAAGGTGACGTCGAGCGTTGCGGAATCCGTATCTCCTACCGTGACCGAGATGCCGGCAATCGGAACGGCATTCGTGGTGAGTTCGTTCACCACGCGAACCTCGCCAAAGCCGTCCAACGTCACCAGCGGAGTATTGACGGTTTGGCCGGGAGTCGCCAAAACACCCGCGCCATTGATCGAACTGTGAACCACAACGGCAACGGCTCCATCCGGGTTGCGGACCACCGAACTGCCGTCCGTCACTGTGCCAAAGTCAAACGTCGCGCCCACTTGGGTGTTGCCGCCCGGGAACGAGGCAAAGGTCACCCCATTCGGGTTGCCGGTATTGTAGATCGCTTCAATGAACTCGTTTCCGGTCGGATCGAGCACCCGGATCGTATCGCCCAAGTCGCCCACGAAAAGGGTGAATGCCCCACCCGAAGCTGCCGCATCGAAAATCGCGCTCCCCGAGGGAACAGTCGGCAGGGCACCGCCTGACGCATTATTCACCACGACCAAGGTGCCGCCTGCGGCGATGGTCGTCGCGTTCGGCACCGTAAACCAGTTACCCAATTCGTTGTCCCAGAACTGCAAGCCACTCGCATCAATCGCGCTTCCCGAAGTGTTGAAAAGCTCAATAAATTGATCGCCGGCTTCGCCAAAGGAATTGTCGCCATCGGTATCAAAGCTGGTATCAAAATCACCGCTAAACCCGGAAACCAACACCTCGTTGATGACCAGACCACCGCGCAAGCCGTTGTTTTCCCGTGTCAGAGTAACATCGTTGTCGTCCGTCCCACCGACATAACTGATCACATAACGCTCTGTGTTGAGAATGACCTCGTCGCCCTCGTTCAATCCGGCAAAGGTCCCGGTGATCGCGTCATTGCTATCGTTTTCGATCAGCGTGATCACGGCCGCTTCCGGCACGCTGGTCGCCGTGCCGCTCAGATTCAGCGTCGAGCCGGTGAGATCGACCGAACCGGTCACGTTGACGACGTCAAATTGGCCGCCGTTCGTTCCATTGACCTCAAAGTTCATCACACTCGATGACGTCGTGAGGTCTCCCGTGCTCAAGGTTCCAATTCCCGCATCTCCTGCATTCAGCGTTGCACCAGAGGCCACATCCACGGCACCGGCAATCGACCCGGCCCCGTCCAGAATTCCCTCGGCGACAGTGGTCGTGCCCGTGTAATCATTCGATGCGTTGAGGGACAAGGTGCCAGCGCCCTGCTTGGTAAGCGTGCCAGTTCCACTGATGATCCCAGCCGCGACACTGCCGGTTCCACTCACATTCACGGTAAGATCTTTGTTCGACAGTTCCGCCGTCGTTACGAAGCTCACGTCCTGGGCCGTCAGCACCGAATCGCCACCCAACGTTACCGCGCCGTTGAACGTCTGGTCCGCCGTCGTGGTGATATTCACCGGCACGCCCGCGACCGCCTGGTAGTTGGTCAAGACGTCTGCATCCGTGAATGCCGATCCGTTGTATTGGCGGTAAACCGCAATCTGCCCTTCAAACGGGACGCGACTTTGGTTGAAATTCCCAATGCCGCCCGCATTCTCTCCACCAATCGTGCCAAGGCCGGCACCGTCGCCGCCGTCCCAGTCCGTGCCCCCACTTCCTCCACTCTGGACAAGCTGGCCATTGATATAAAGTCGCAGCGGTTGACTCAATTCATTGACGACCACCGCCTGGATGAAATCGCTTTCCAAGCCCGATATATCATACCTGACATTACCGGAGCCACCTCCACCCGCACGACGTATCACCACTTCATCATTCTCCAGATAAAGTCCGATCCCGGTGCCGCCTCCAGTTTCCCACAGGAACTGGTTACCACCGCCTAAAGTGTCTGGCTTCAACCATAACTCGAACGTCGCATCGGTGCCGCCGCCGCCCCCGGTTCCACCACCGCCGTCAAACGCTCCCAAATTGACGGGAAACAGCCCGCCTTTCGAACCCGGGTTCGTCATCGGATTTCCGGTTGAAGTCGCCGTGTCCGCCGTCGTCCCGCCCGGAAAGGTCCAGGCGTGGCTGATGTCGAGCGGTGTGCTTACCGGATTCCGAACGACCACATCATCCAAGTTCAAGTCCCGATCATTGTCCGTTCCCTGATTCGCCACGTCCCGATCCACACCATCATCCGCCGAGGCGCTATAGGTCACTTGTGCTCCCGAAATCACCGTCCCAAACCCGCCGAGTTGCGCCGCATCAGTCGTCACATTGCCTAAACCGCCATCATGGGAAAGCCCAGCCAAAGCATCGGTCCCGACATCGGCGAGGAACACCGCGCTGCCTCCGCCTGGAGTCGTTACCGTGAGGTCAAAATTACCGGCAGCGGCACTATCGACCGTATTCAGGAAGCTCACATTACCACTACCATTCTCGGTGATCGTGGAATCCCCCACCAACAAAACCGCATCGTTCAAAACAATCCCCGAATCACTGTTCGCGGTGATGTCGGCTCCGATTTCCGTCCGACCATCTCCATTCGTCGTCAGCCTGCCGATCTCATTGGTTCCACCAACCGCAGCATCAAACGCGGTAACGCCATCGCCGCTCGTATTGATCGTGATATTCGCCTTGGTAAGACTATTTGTCGAATCCAGGGTCGAGCCGAACGTCACATCGCTCCCGCTAAAGACGTTGCCTGCGGAAGTCACTGCCGCATTAAAGGTCTGAGCGCCGGTCGTCGTAATTGTCAGCGGCGCTGAGCCTTCGGTGAACGCGGCGGTCGCCTCGGCGGAGTTGATCGTCTCAAGGTAGACCCGCATCAGGCCAATTTCACCGGTAAACGGTGTGGTTGGTAGCGCAGGTGCCCCATCGCTGTCGGCAACATAGTCGTCATCGACAATCGTTCCCTCGGCAGTGTCGGAAATGTCGACTCCTGTTCCCGCACTTCCCGAACTGAGATCGATCAGATTGCTCATCGAGAGGCTAACCGTTTCACGAAGCATTTCCACATTCGCATCATCGGTAAGATTGAGGACAAAACTCTGCGTTTCGCCGCCGGTGCCCGCGAACGTGAGCGTTGTGGTGAATGGCAAGGACTCGGTAAAGTCACCACTGTCAGCGCTAACCGCCGCTACCGTGGCATCAACGGTGAATCCTGCGACCAGAGTGCCCAGAACGTCCTGATCCAACGTTGCGACTATCGTCATCGTTCCCGTCGTTTCGTCCACTTCCACGTTGTCTATGGTGACACGAGGCGTTCCGAAGCTGTCATTGTCCGTGATCTGACCTTGGGCTGTGTCGCTGGTGTCAATTGCCACCCCGGTTCCTTGCACATTGGTCAGGCCGACGGTGAATTCTTCGTCAATTTCAGCATCCCCATCATTCACGATGTCGACCGTGAACGTTTGAGTCTCACCCGCGAATCCTGAGAATGTGAGCGTTTGCGCGGCGAGCCCGTAGTCATTGGCACCTCCCGTGGCGGTGTCGCGTCCCGCCCCAACTGTTGCATCCACCGTAAAACCGCCTAACACACCTTTATCGAGTGTCGCGGTGAAGGTTGCCGTCGCCCCATCCTCAGCAATCACCACATCGGCAATGGTCACAGCTGCGGTGTCAACACCATCATCATCTGCCCCGCCCACTGTGGCGTTTACCCCGCCCAATCCGGTTGCATCCGAGCCATACCAGTCGTTGATCGCGACGGTGTCCGAGCCGCGGTCCACCCCATTCACATAGAGCGTTACCGTATCATTCAGCGATGACGCAAGACTCCCGTTGTTGATGTCAAAGGAAACCAGAACCTGGATAAAGTCGCCCTGCTCGCTCGCTGGTAGTTCAGTGAGATCGAAATCAATTCGCCCGATGTCGTCAGCACCGGTGCCGTCATTGGTCGCCAGTGTCAAAACGCTGTCGGTTAGGGTCAACGAGGTTCCCGTTCCGGTCCCGCCAGATTCCCAAAGGACCTGTCCACCACCAGTCAACGAATCCGGTTTGAACCAAATTTCGACCGCGTGATCTTCATCTCCCAGGTTTCCGCTTATCGTATCAAAGCTGCCGCCCGCAATCAGGAAGTTGTCGGTGTCATCTGCCCCACCCGGTAGACTCCAGGCAGAGTTGAAGAGACCATACTGGGTTGTGGGTGAAGGATTGATCGAAACATTGGCACCGACCGTTAAATTGTGCCCCGTGCCCAGCGCATTCGCTCCCGTAGCGCTCGAATCCGCGCTCCAGAGCGCGTAAGGCTGCGCCACCGCCGCTGGCCCGTTTAGCTTGGTACCAATCAAGAGTTGGCCCGTTCCGTTGACGATCAAATTGCCCAATCCCGCGTCATCAGACGCTCCGGCCAGCGCGTCTTGACCGACGTCGCCATTCAAAAGCGCATTCCCTTGTGTCAACGTGAGGGTCAAATCGTGATTGGAACCATCCGCGCTGTCGATCGTGTTATTGAAGACGACATTGCCCGCTCCAGACGTCGTGATATTGATGCTGTCCTGTAGTAAGACCTGTTCGCCGAACGTCGTGTCGTCCGCACCCGTCAGGGTAAGATCGCTCGCCAAGTGGATCTGCCCCACGGAACTGGAATCAATCATCCCGACATTCACCCCATTGAGCGTGGTCATTCCCGAGGCGTCAATGGTAAGCGTATCCGCAGCAGCCCCGGTGACCGTGTTACCGAACGTCGCATCGCCGCCTGCTATGACAGTGAGGTCGCCGCCCATGCCAACGGTATCCTCGAAGGCTACATTGGTAGCACCGTCGACGGTCGCCGCTGTCGTGAACGTCACTTCGCCAACCAACTGCACGGTGCCCGTTCCATCAATATTTGCTGTCCCATTGAATTGAGACGTCGAGCCGAAGGTTATGTCCGTTCCTGTGATCGTTGTCGGGCCGGCAAAGCTCGCCGCGCCGCTGAAGTTCGTGACCGTTCCATTCGTCACCGTGGTTCCAGAAAAATCACTGGTGCCGCCAAAGGTCAGACTACCGACATTGAAGGTCGTCGATTGATTTGTCGTGGTGTCGTTAGCAAATAGCGCCCCACCATCGACATCCACTTGCCCCGTGCTGATCACGGTATTTCCACTGGCACCCGTCACCAAACCTGAGAACTGGGAGATGCTTCCCAACGCGCCATTGAACGTCGTCGTACCGGAGTCGTTGACCGTCAGCGTCGAAATCGTCGCAACAACTCCATCGTCATCGACCCGACCGTCAAAGGTAACATCAGCTCCGCTGAAGGTCGCCGCCAACCCCAGCTTCACATCATTTCCAAATGTCTGTGCACCGGTCGTCGTCACAGAAACCGCCGTTGGAGCAGCGCTCGCCACGAAACTACGGTTCGCCTGAATCGTCGCCTGATCCAGGACTCCTTCGTAAATCCGGAACGCCGCGTATTCGCCATGGAACGATTGGAAACCGGACTGCCCTCCGCCGTAACCACCCATATTGTCCTCACCGACGCCACCGATCGCCATGCCGTCACCACCGTCGATATCAGTTGCATCCGTGGCGGTTGTGGCGCGCCCCACTTCAATGCCATTAATGTAGAGAACACCCTCGTCCGTAGCGTTGTCGAACGTCGCAACGACTTGGAAAAACTCTGTGCCGATCGCATTCCCTCCCAGAACACCCAGATTGGCTCCGTCCGTTGCCAAGTCGTAGGCCAGTTGAAGGCTTCCACTCGTGGCGCCTATCGTCCGAAACTGGAGTTCCGTTCCATTCAACGCGATTCCTGAACCTGTGCCGCCCCCCGTTTCATAAAGCGCCTGGTTCACCGAGCCAAACGAAGACGCATTGGGACGAATCCATGCTTCAAAGGTCACTTGGTTCTGATCCAAGTTGCCACCAAGATCGTTCAAGTTCGCGAAAGCATCTCCACTGTTCGCCAACTGAATCGCGGCGGTTCCGTTGATGCCTGAACCGCCCGGAAACACGTAGGCGGAAGTGAGCCCGGCGATCGATGAACCCGTGACTGCCGCGATGCTCAAGCCGGTGTCCAACACTCCAAATTCATCAGCCGAGCCAAAGTTCGGCGCAACGCTGTCGGTCGGATTCGGATCAAGACTGGCATCGAGGTTAAGCACGATCGTTCCTGCCAGGGTCGGTCCTCCGGTGCCCAATTCCACCTGACCACCGGCGTTCGTGGTGAGCGAAGCCAACGGGCTGCCATCTCCAACATCATCGACAAACCGGGCTATACCCGTACCGTTCACCGTTAGCGCACGTGGCGTCCCATCAGAGTCCACCGTGGCGGCAAAGGTGTGATTAACACCTTCCAGAACGATATCCGCGCTTAACAAAACCGCACCACCAAAAGTTTGATCGCCAGTCGTTGTCAAGTCGCCGCCCAGTCTGCTAGTTGCGGACTGCGAATTTAGCGAGGTCGCGTTGATCGCGCTGGAAGTCACCAAGTTCTCAACCGAACTGGCGACGATGACCGTGCCCACGGTTTTCTGGCTGAGATCGAGCGTCACTGTATCGACATCACCACCTCCGGTTATCGAAATATCAGGATCCGCCGCAACATTGGAGATGTCTGCGGGATTGCGCACCACTACTCCGTTGACGGTAATCTGCAGTTCCTGATTTCCGCCAACATCAACGGTCGAAACGGCAATGGTGTCGTCCCCCACTGTCGATCCCGGAATGGTTCCATCGGGCAATCGGTTGGTCATATCGATTTCAACGGCACCTTGACCATCCACCAAGATACTAACGGTCGCCTCGCTTTCCCCACCGCTTCCATCACCAATTTTGTAGGTGAACGTATCGGTGACTTGTTCGCCTGCGGCAAGACTCTGCAACGCAAGACTCGCGGTCGGGTCGTAGGTGTAGTGACCGGTCAACCGGTTCAGATTAACTGAAGCGCCGAGGGCACTGCTTGCCGTAAACACATCGGCGGTATGAGTGGTGATTCCGGCCACTTCAATGATGTCATTCGCACCGGCGTCGTTGGCCAGGACGGTATCTGCGTTGGCACTAACCGAGCTATCTAGCAGAGTGTCTTCGTCCGTTAAACCAACGTCGTCACCGGCTTCGAACGTAACCGCCCGCGTCAAAACGAGGTTATTCCCATCCCCGCCGAGATAGGTCACGTCAAAGTTGTCTCCATCGACCTGGACCGTTCCCCCTTCAGCAGCGTTGGCAAACGTTCCCGTGATCGCGCCTCCAGCAGCTTTGTCAATGACGGTAACCACCATGTTTCCACTCGGATTGAAACCGGTGAACATGTTGGCACCCAAGCTGACGTTGGCATTGATAATCACGTCGCCGCTATCCGATTCGATCGTGTCGAAAACTGTCCCGCCGGGCCCAATGTCGACATTGAAGGTCATCGCGTTGGTGCCATCGCCGAGGATCAGGTTGCCATCGACGGTGAGCGTTTCCGGCGAAGCGTCCGGGCTATTCACGTCACCACGAAACGTGGTGCCATTGGCCGTGCCAAAGTGAGAATCCCCACTCAGAATCGTCGCGCCGCTGACACTGACCGTATCAAACGCGGTGGTGCTGCCAACCGAACCGTTGACGGCAAAATTTCCCGTAATGGTAAGCTGTTCAGTCCCGGCAGTGCTGCCTTCGACCCCTTGATTGAAGGTGATTGTGCTGCCAACCAAGGTGGTATTCTGAGCCAACACAGAAGCGCCATCGTAGCTCTGGGTCCCAGCAGTCGTCACCGTGATCGCGCTTGCCGTGCCAAATTCAACGCCAACCGCTGTGATCGAGCCAAGGGCATTGGTGACACCAACGTCCTGCTGAAAAACCGTGTGCTGACCAGCCGCCGTCGACATCGTCAAATGACTACCCGACGAGCTATCCACTGCGCCTGCGAAAACGACATCACCGGCTCCGGTATGGGTCACCCCTCCGTCAGCGGTCAGCTCCACACTCCCAGTGAAAGTTGAGTCATTGTCACCTTGCACCGAGATTGAACTCCCCAGATTAATCGCAGTCGTTCCGGTTAGGTCAAAATCATCCAGAGCCGTTGCTCCGCCAACGGTTCCGGTCACCGAAACATTGACGCCTCTGACATCCAGTTTGTTTTGTCCATCCACCGATGAGCTAATGGTGACATCACCCGCTGAACTCGCGATTCTCACGTTACTATCCAAGTTCGTTCCGGCGGTGGCGATGGCAATATTACCCGTGGCATTGATCACCATCGGATTGTCGATGATATCAAACGCCTCTCCAACCTGCGCCGCACTCAACGCCTGCCGCCACACTCGCATGATCGCATATTCGCCATCAAACGCTGTCGGTGCAACGGGTTCTGTATTGTCTTCAAACGGGTACGCTCCGGGAATTCCATTCGTAACCCCGAGCCCCATCCCATCTCCGCCAGAGTTGTCGTCGATGTTGGCGCTGACGGTCGAACCAACTTGAGTTCCGTTCACATAGAGCGCTACGGTATCATTTGCTCCAGTTGTGGTATTGTTACGATTGTAAACCATGACCACCTGATTGAAATCAGTCAGTTCCTCGGCGGAGAGCACGTTGGTGAGATCAACCTGAATCATCGCCCCGGTTGCAGGTGAATTTCCAGTAGTGCCGTCTTCCCTAACCGATAACGTGAGGAATGAATCTTGCAAGGTCAGCGAAGAACCGGCGGTCCCACCTGTCTCCCACAGAATCTTGTCTCCAGTGAACCCAGCCGTATCCTTGAACCAAATCTCGACCGAGTTGTTTTCGTCCGATAGATTGTCCGGAGTTACCTCAATGCTGTCGCCGCTTGCCGTCGTCGCATACGAACCGTTAATTCCGCCACGATTGGTCGCCGGATTGGCGTAAAACGTTCCAGCCGCCGCCAACGTCATGGTGTGGGCCGTACCGCGATAGAGGGAAGTGTTTTCCCAGCTCGTGTCGCTGGTATCGGAGTCAGCCCAAGCCACGTAGTTCAAATACGGCTTCTCATCCAAACCCGGGATCGAGCCAAAACTCTGATCGTTCACGATAAGGTTCCCGGTTCCGTCAATGGTGAGATTCCCGAACCCGCTCGGATCGGAATCCGCCGTTTCCAAGTCTCCTCCGACACTTCCACGAAACTCAACATTTGAGCCGCCATTCACTGAAATGGTCAAATTCCGATTGGCACCATTGTCGCTATCCAGGCTAAGCCCGAAGATCAAATCTCCATCGCCACCGGCATCGGCGCTGATCGTCAAATCCGCACCAATCACCACTTGCTGATGCAGGACCGTGTTCGTGCTTCCCGTTCCGCGCAATGTGACATTGTCTTGAAATTCGACTCTTCCCGCATTTGGCGCTTCGGTCTGTTCATTCGCTACGATCGCATTCAAATCAACCGTACTGCCGAATCGGGTTAGATCATTGACAGCCAGAGTCAGAGTTATCGCCGTCCCAACGACCGCTCCGTTAAACAACGCGTCATTGTCCGCATCGATACGGGTCGCCCCGGACAAATTCAAATCAGCGAAAGTCACCACATCACTAGCCACAACATCGAAAGTCGAAGCGTTCGAAATCGTCGTTGTGCCAGTCACGGTCAGATCAACCGTATTGACCGTGGTGTTGGAAAGCTGGGTAAAGTCGCCATTGATGGTAATGTTGCCGCCTGTGGACGTGTAGGACGCGGCAGCTCCCGCAATCGTGTGGACGGTACCATTGTAAGTCTGATTCCCCACGGTGAAGATTCCGCCGCCGTGAACGTGAACGGTTGGAGCGGTTACCTCCAATTCAGAAAGCCCATTCCCATTACCAACCAAGGCGTTGAACGTGGTATTTCCTGTGGAATTGATGGTCACATCGGAGCTTGATCCCGTAAAACCGTCGTCATCCAGTGTGCCGCCAAAGGTCACCGTCGATCCGGCAAGATTCAGCGCAGTGCTGGTGACCGTGTTGCCGAACGTCTGCGCTCCATTGGTCGCTACCGAAATTGAAGTCGGCGCCCCCGGATTGGATGCATTTGCAAAATTGAAGTTATTCAACGCATCCGCTGCATCCAACGCACTACCGTAAAGGCGAAAAACGCCGACTTGGCCATCAAAACTCTGGAACTGGGGCCCAGGATTCGTGGTATTGCCCCAGCCTCCCATATTAGCTCCTCCTATCGCGCCAATCGCCGCACCGTCTCCACCGTCCCAATTATCAACCGTTCCGGTGTCTGTCGCGACTTGCTGGCCGTTGACGAGCAAAGTCATCCGGTTGCCTGCGTTGTCGAGCGAGCCGACAATATGAATCCACTGTTTTTGATACACTCCGCCGACTGGTGCCACGGTCAGCACACCATTCGGATCATTCAGCAAATCGTAGGTCATGTTCGGATCTGACCCGGCTGCATCGCGGAAGGCCAAGCGTCCGTCATTTAAAATGGCAATGCCCACACCGGTGCCACCACCGGTCTCCCAGAGAGCCTGCGCATTTGTCGCCGTCAGGGTGTCCGGGCTAACCCACAGTTCGAAACTAGCGTCGCCATCCGTAAAGCCGTTGCCAATTCCCAGCGGAGAATCATCTGTCCCACCAACCGCGAAACCACCTTCCGCCAAATCATTGGTGCTGCCACCCACCAAATCCGCCGCTGCAGTAATGTTGGCAAAGCCGGATGGAGTTCCCGAACCGGCCGACACGTCCACGTAAGTTACCTCGAGTCCAGCCGCCGTGGAACCATCCAGGACGAAACCGGATCCCTGCAAATCGCTTAATTGATTATCCCCGGTGTCTGCTTCACGGCTGACATCAAACTCCCACTCTACCAAACCCTGCAGCAAGTCGAAACCGCCTGCAAACTCGAGGGTGCCTGCCGCATGGACGGAAGTATCCAAACTGGCGAGCGCGGCAGTTTGTCCCACATCACCATTGATCCGCATCGTGCCTGGCGAGGAAATCGAAAGCGCACGAGCGGTGCTGTCCGAGTCGATCGTGCTGTGAAAGGTAACATTCGCTGCCGTCACCAAAACATCAGCAGCCAAAGTTACCGCGTTATGATAAGCTTGATCACCGCTGGTCGTGATGTCGGCGAACAAATTCGTGGTTTCCGCTGAAACCACGAGACCGCCAATGTCCAAAGCACCATTGATGTTCACTACATCAGCCCCACCCACCGAATCAATCGTGAGGGTGCCAATATTGGCGTGGCTGAGAGCGCCGATATCGATCGTATCCCCATCATCGGACCCGGTAATGACAATGTCAGTCGGTCCCGATAGTCCAGCGAGAGGCACACTGCGCAAGGTTTCACCATTGATCTGAATCTCCAGGTTTCCTCCGGATTCGGCGAGGGTGATCGTGTCAGCCGTCCCATCGGTCCCCGGTTCGCTCAAGCCGAGAAACGTAACCGGCATCGTGAGATTGGTATTGATTTCAATCGCGCCTGCGCCGTTCACCGTGACCGTCACCGTGGCGCTGTTCGGAGCCCCGCTCGCATTCAGAATCTGGTAGTTGAACGTATCAACAATCGATTCGCCCGCCGCCAGGCTCTGGAATAGGGCAGATCCGGTTGGATCGTAAATGAATCCGCCGTCACCCTCGTTGCCCGTGCCGGAGTAGGTAATCGTCGCGCCATTCAGCGAGATCGAATCTGAATTCGTAATATCAACGGTCGTGCCCGCTTCATCGTTGTCGAGCAGATCATCGCCATCTCCCGGAACTCTCACGACCGTGGCATCTTCCGTCGTCGTGTAGGTATCATCCGCAATCGCGGGAGGAGCCGCAATCACCACATCAACCGTGATCGTCCCCGTCGCCGTCCCCGTGGGCGTGCCATCATCTTCAATCGTGTAGGTGAAGGTATCGACAACCGTCGAGTTTGCGGCTCCCGTCACTCCAGAACCATCATAAGTAATTTCTCCTGCAGCTGAAATGGTCACCACTCCGCCAGCCTGTGTTGTCAGTGCGTTGCCCGCCAGGATTGCGCCCCCACCGTCTTCGTAAGAAACGACCGTGACCGGATCAAAGTCCGGGTCGGAATCCGCGACATTCGGGCCACCACCCAAGAGCACGTTCCCGAGGACCGTCGCGCCAGCGCCAGATGCCACGGAAAACGTGTCATCCGTGGCTGACGGATCATCGTTTACTCCGTTGATCGTCAAAGTGACGGTCGAAGTCGTCTTCGCTCCATTGTTGTCGGTGATGGTATACGAAAAGGTATCTGTCACGCTCTCACCGTCGCCCAGACTCTCAAAGACACCGTTAGGATCGTAGACAAACGATCCATTCAGCGCCTGCGCTCCCCCTGAAGTGTCCAAGGCCTGCAATAGCCCGGAACCTTGCAGCGCGATGTAATCCAGAGTCTCCGCCGAGCGGCCAATCTCCTCATCGGTTGTGGTATCTTCCTCACCAAGATAATTGAATCCGTTAACCGTCACGTTGCTGTAGCGGCTCACCACGTCATCAGCCCCCGCATCGTCGGAAATCTGGGTGAGAAGTGCCGGTGCCGAAACGAAGGTCTGGGAGAAGTTGCGGGTCGATACACCATTGTCGGCATCCTGCGGAGTCCGGCCCGCTTCAAACGGGTTGCCACTCCAATCGCCTGTGCCGCGCTCGATCGCGAGATAACCAATGGTCTCCGCAGCCGAAATCGTATCGACGTTGGAGGCACTCTCCAGCGCAACCTGAAAGCTATTGCTGGAAGTGTTGGCCTGACGCGTGTTGAGATACAGATCGCTGTTGTTGTTTGTCTGGACCGTTGAAATCACCGTCGGCGAGTTGGAGAAGTGATTCGCGGGAAGATTTACGGTGTCCAATGCGGTCATGAGCGTAGCCGTACTCAATGAATCCGCGAAGATCCGGGTGCCGTCCGGAAGCTGCCACTGGCCTCTCTCAATGACGATGTAACTCGCCGTTTCGACCACGGTCCGGTCCGTCGGGGTGTTGGGAGTAATGGTATCTCCATCCCCGGTTGTGATGTCATGCGCCGTCGGCTCTGCCGCAAGCACCGTGAACTGGGTGTTTGATCCTCCCGGATTAATCACGGAAGTAACCCGCGGAACAGCGGTGTCCCCATCCGTGGCGGCTCCGTCATTGGATAGTCCGCTCATGATCACGATGGGATCCACGAATTCGCGACTGAGGGTGATGGTTTGCATGTTCCCATCCAGATTGGTTATCGTCCCGAACTCCGCAATGGTTTGCAGGTTCGAAGCGACACTCAAGGTCGCACCGGAAGGAAGGGTAACCGTCGAATCGAAGGCAATCACGTTTCCATCCGAATCTCGAACCTCGGAAACCGCCACCTGATCGAGCGTATCTGGATCACTCCCGATTAAGACGGAAGCATTGCCATTCAAAACGGTGGCTTCGTCGGTCGTCTCAGCATTCGTGCCTGCGTTAGGATCATCATTGGCACCGTTGATCGTTACCGTTACCTGCGCGGTCGAAGTGCCCCCACTTCCGTCATGGATGGTGACATTGAAATTATCCGTCGTGCTTTCACCAACTGCCAGGCTTTCAAAAAGGCCATTGGGATCGTAGGTGATTCCGTCACCGTCCGGGTTGATCGTCACAATCGCTCCACTTGCCACGGCTCCAATGCTCTGCACCTCCAGATCTTGGGCTGGCACATCCACATCGGTGTCATTGCCGGTAATGTCGATACTCACCGTCGCCCCATTTTCGGCAACGCTTCCGGAGTCCGCGTTCGCCACCGGTAGATCGTTCTCGCCGTTGATCGTGATCGTTACATTGGCCACGGTCGATGAAATCCCGTCAGAAACCGTGTAGGTAAACGTGTCCGTGCCGCTTTCACCCGGCGCGAGGGTCTCGAATTGGCCATTCGGATTGTAGCGCAATTGCCCGGCTTCCAGCGTGATGATACCACCGCTCGGGGAGGCCATGTCAAAGGCCGTCAGTGTCAAGCCGCTGTTGTCTCCGGTATCCGGATCAGTATCATTGGCCAATACATCGACAAGGACTGTGCCGTTTTCGAGCGTGTTTTCAGTGTCATCCACCGGCGTCGGCGCCACGTTCGCGACTAAATTGAGTGTCACCGTGCGTGTATCGCTCGAGAGATCGGAATGATCGACAACCGTATAGGTGAATGATTCCGTATCCCCACCTGCTCCAGAAGTCGGCGTGTAAGTCAGACTGCCATCGGATTGAACCACCACAGAGCCTTTGGTCAGGGCCACGGAAGCACCAACGTTCACCGCTTGGCCATTCACTTCCGTAATCTCCAAAACCTGTTTTGCGACCGAATCAAAATTCGCCTGAACTTCAGCTCCCGTTAAAATCTGGTCCCGGTAGATCCGGAAGATGGAGATCTGACCATCAAAGCTCTCGGTTGCCGCCTGGTCGTTCCCTATCCCCCCCACATTTGCATCACCGGCTGAACCAATCCCGGCTGCGTCGCCGCCGCTCCAGTCACCACCTCCAGGACTAGCGGTTCCTACAGACGTGCCGTTGATGAACATCTCCATCAAACCGGCCGAAACATCATAAGTACCCGTGATTTGGATAAACTCCGCTGTCGGGGCCCCTTTTAGCAAGGTGGATGGGTCCGTCGCGATATTATAGGCAACATTTCCCCCTCCAGGGGCTTTTCGCATCCTAATCTCATTGTTATCGACAAAAAAGCCGAGACCGGTACCACCGCCGTCTTCAAAAATAATCTGCCCGTTGGTCGGAGAAGGCGTCAGATTCTCCGGCTTCACCCAAATTTCGATCGTCACATCCTCGTTGGACCAATCACCGGCAAATTCCTGAAACGACAGTTGAGCGGTTCCGCCTTCAGCGACGATCAAGGCTCCTCCCTCATTCGAAGCCGTACCAGTCGCGTTCGCAAACCCACCAGGAAATTGATAGGCAGCCGAAATCCCCGGAAGCGCACTCGTAGTCGGCACCTTGGAAACGCCATTAGCCGTGTCTAACAACAACTCAAATCCCGAGCCCGCCTGATCCTCGGCACGATCGTCATTGTCCGGATCTGCCGACGCATCGATGAACATCTCCGCCCCTGTGGTGGGTTGAAGCGGTCCGGTTGGAAGATCATTCGCAAGAAGACCATTCTCACTGGTAATATTCGTCACCACGACCGCATCCACGGCGATGGAATCATCCAGCGCCGTGAGAAGGTGTTGCCCGTCGAGAGAGCCTGGCTCAGCACCTTCCGCCTGTCCGGCAACGGCAACTCGCCGCTCCCCTTTCCCCAATTCTTCGAACATGAGGGCCAGTCCCGAGTCCAGCGTCTCAACATCCACCAGCCCCAGAGCATGACCTTGCTCGTGCATGACCACGGTGAGAAGGTCGATTCGTGAATCCGATTCCTCGCCATCGATGGCCTGGAAACGCGAAACGCTTATGGCAACAAACTCCTCGTCCGTTTCCGGCGTGAAATCGACAAACCAACTCTGCCCAGCTGCGTCGTCATCAATGACAATGTGATTCCCGGAGAACGCCCCCAAAGCGTTCAAGCCGAGATCCGCGATTTCATAAGTCGCCTGTGATAGAGCGGCCAATTGGTCCTCGGAAAGACCGGAATCCGTCCAACGCCGAATCGCTTCCTGAACGATCGGTCCCAGTTCCTGCTCGGTAAGGTCTGTCGGCGAATCCGACTCTTCCGCAACCGGAGTGGCGCCATCTTCCAACACCACAATCTCCTGATCGAGACTGATTCCGGAACTCGCTTCCCCCTTCACCACATCCTCGACCGCTCCAGCTTCCGGGGCGGTCGCTTCCGAACTAGCCTCGATTCCGGAATTCGGCGCTACGCCTTGCTCGGCGATGGGGTCCGCTGCCGCAGCGACTGTTTGCTGAGCAGTCGGGCTCTCAGCCGCCTCCGGAGCGGAATCCGCTTCGACGGGAGCCGCCGAATAGAGAATTCTCGGTTCCAACAGCTCAGCCATCATGCCGCGCTTCCCTTCGGAAGCCGGTTGGTTACCCTCCTTGCCGAGAAGGCGCTTGAGAAGCGAAGCGTTGGTTTGACTTTCGGGACGTTTTTTCATCAGGAAATACAGAAATTAGGGATCTTGAAGGGCGAACGATGTCCCAGGCCCTGGCGAGGCAGTTGCGGCTGGGTCTTGAAATTGACATTGGTGGAGACGAAAAAGCCCGCGCAACGCCCAAAAACCACGGCAAAGGCGGTCAAAACGTCGGCGGGAGAACCCGGTCGAGACTGAGCTACCACAGGACTTCGTCCGGGCACATCCTGAGGCTCTGAGCCAAACAGGTGAAGATAGTGAGTCCGAAATCGCTCGCCAGCGGTTGAAATCGGCGAAAGCCGAGGTCGAAGGATCGGGATTCTCTTTGTTTTGGGTCGCCTCGCGGCCGTTGCCCCAAACGGAGAAGTGTGAAGCACGAAGAGCGGTGGTTGCACCTCTTGGAGATCGGCAAAAACCTCTCTCCCTTCGGCGTTTTCTGCCGACTCAATCACTTCTCGCGTAACCCATTCATCCACGACCACAAACCTTCCGACCGCCGCTGATTCATCGATCAGGCGGAGAGGGGGAACGGTATCGTGAAAATAAACTTGTCTGCTGGCTTCGACCATCGAGGGGCATCGAGTGCGAAAGTTGAGAGGCTTCCCAGGGAAACCCCGGCATCTCAATTGGTCAGGTTTTAGAGAAATGTGACACTCGTGTCAACGAAAAGACAGATGGAGGAGAAAGTTGACGCTCCTCCGTTTATCCCGCTAAGTTTTGGCATGCCATGGTTCCCGAAACAGCCCTCATGGTGGAACCAATCCCATGGGCCACGAGTCTGGAAGTGGCTCATTGTCCTGTTTCTGGTGGGGCCCGGCCTTTATCTCCTTCTGTTCGGGCGAGCGGCTCTCGTTCAAACTTCCATTGTGGCGGTCACGATGGATTCCAGCGGTGATTTTGTGGTGGAAGTTCGGCTCAGAAACGTCTCGAACCAGGAAGTATCGATTCCCGGGCAGAGCGCGGACTTCCTCTTTTACGAGGTAATCGCACCCGGCATCGAACCCAAAGGATTGGTAGCCTGGTGTGGAAATGCGGGGATGAACTACACCACGCTATCTCCCGGAAAAACCCTTAGCGCGAAGGCACTGATCGATTCAGAATTGCGTGATACCCCTCTTCAGGTCGCGTTCTTTCGGGAAGGAGCCCCCTCGAATCTTGCCCAGACCGCCTCTGCCGTCTCTGATCAAGTCCCGATGGGCCAGCGTTTTCGAGTCTGGATCAATCAATGGTCTCAGCAGCGGCGGATGATCTACTCGCCCCGATTCGTGCCTCGGGAAAGCGCTGAGTAACCTGGAGCGGAGCATAGAAGTTTCCGCACCCACGTCTCAAACCGTCAGGAGGGAAAAATGAGGGAACCCATAAATTATGAGTATTCATTTTGGTTTTTTGCGTTTATTATAAAAACCACACTTGCGCGACCCGCTTTTGAGAAACCGCCCCATGATCTCACTCCTCCCCTCTCGAACCCTATGGTCAGTCCTTTGCCTGGCCCTCGTTTCAACCGGTTTTGCCGCTGAACCGGAATGGATCTGGAAAGGCCCCCAAGCGCAGAAAAACCAGAGCGTATTCTTTCGCAAGACGTTCACTCTTCCCGAAAAACCGCAGCAAGCCCACCTTTGGGCTGCAGCCGACGTCATGGTGATCTATGTGAACGGGGAAAAGCTCACCATTCAGCGCGGTTGGGAAAACCTCTACTATGAGGATATTGCATCTCGCCTTGACAAAGGTTCCAATCTTATCGCGATCGAAGGTTTCAATGGAGGAGATTTGGATGCAGGGCTACTCTTTCAACTCTCCGCCTCAATCAATGGCGCAACTGCGGCCATCGTTTCGGACGAATCCTGGAAGATTGCCACCTCCGTCCCGGGAAACTGGAAATCGCCCGCTTGTGACGATTCAGGCTGGGGGAATCCCACCTCATTTGGCGCTCTGGGTCAGGGGGCACGAGCCAAGGTCGATCGTGATTCGCTGTTAATCGCCGCCGGAATCAAGCAGATCCCCGCCGCAACTGTCGCAATCAATCCCCTTCCCAAACCTGAGCCAACGCCACAACCGAAGCCGGTTGTTGAGGTCGAGTCGAAACCAGAAACGACTCCTCCGACAGAGAAAAAACCGGTGCAGGCCCAGCCCGCCACCGAGACAACCTCAGAACCCTATGCCGCGAAACATCCTTTTGGCGATCAAGCAACGCCAGCAGGGCAAATTCGGGTGATGCCAGGCTTCCAAGTCGAACGCCTCTATTCGGTCCCGAAAGAGCAGCAAGGTTCCTGGGTGGCGATGTGCTCTGATGATCAGGGCCGTCTCATTACCTCAGACCAATTTGGCGGTCTCTATCGGATGACTCCACCCCAGCCGGGCCAAAGCCTGAAATCAGAGGATGTTACCAGAATCGAGTTGGAGATCGGACACGCGCAAGGCTTACTCTACGCCTTCGATAGTCTTTACGTGATCGTGAATTCGGATGAGTTTGGTGGTCGAGGCCTTTACCGAGTCCGCGATATCGATGGTGACGACCGATTTGATCTCGTCGAGAACTTGAAAGTCTTCGAAAACATCGGTGGCGAACATGGCCCTCATTCCGTGGTCTTGGGTCCCGATGGCGCATCCCTCTACGTCTGCGTTGGGAATGAGACTCCGGTTCCAGAATGGCATCGAACCCGAATTCAAGACGCCTGGCAGGATGACCTGTTATTGGATCGCCCAAAAGGGAAGCAATTCATGGACCATGCTACGGCACCGGGCGGTTGGATTGCCAAAACCGATCCGGAAGGCAACAAATGGGAAATCGTGGCGACCGGACTGCGTAACGATTTCGATGCCGCTTTTCGACGTGATGGAGAGCTTTTCGCTTTCGACTCCGATATGGAGTGGGACCTGGGGACTCCCTGGTATCGCCCGACCAGGATCTATCACGTTGTCAGTGGAGCCGAGTTTGGCTGGCGCGGTGGCGGCGGAAAGTGGCCCAGCTACTACTTCGATAGTGTTCCTCCGGTGCTCGAAGTTGGCACCGGCGCCCCCACCGGAATCACGTTCGGCTATGGGGCAACGTTTCCCGCAAAATATCAGGAAGCGCTCTTTGCCTGCGATTGGAGCCATGGACGAATCTATGCGATCCATCCTCGCCCCCAAGATGGTAGCTATCGGGCCAAATTCGAGGAATTCCTCAGCGCTCATCCCCTTCCTCTGACCGATATTTTGGTGCACGAGGACGGAGCACTCTACTTCACCATTGGAGGACGCAATACCCAATCCGGCCTCTATCGGGTGAGCTATGTGGGAACGGATTCTACGGAACCTGAAACACCTCAAAGCAACGAATTCCCCGTCGCGTTCCAGTTGCGTAAAGCTCTGGAGCAATTTCATGGACATGCCATTCCTGGAACGGTCGATACCGCTTGGCCATATCTCATTCACCCCGATCGAAGCGTCCGATTCGCGGCCCGCACCGTGCTGGAACACCAGCCCATCGAAACCTGGATGAAACGAGCTCTCCGGGAAGTTCATCCCCGGGCAAAGATCGAATCCCTCATGGCTTTGGTCCGTTTGGGCTCCCCAGAGACGCAGACAGACATTATCGATAGTTTGGATGCCCTTTACTGGGAGAATCTCGACGAAACCGAAAAAGTCGATCTGGCCCGCGTCTACGCGGTTCTCTTCAGCCGGATGGGACCGCCGCCTGCTCATTTCCGCGATCAGTTAGTCGCGAAGTGGGCCGCACGATTTCCTGCCAAATCGACCGCTTTGGATACGGAGATGCTAGAACTCCTCGTTTTCCTTCAAGCGGAAGAAGTCGCCAAATCCGCAATTGAACGCCTGGAGCTTGCCACTTCTCAAGAAGAGCAAATCGGATATGCGAAATCCCTCTGCCACCTCAAGGTGGGCTGGACCCCCGAGCTCCGGAGCCGCTTTTTGAATTGGTTTCTCCAGGCGCAAGACTTCAAGGGCGGTGCATCCCTTCCCGATTATCTCAGCAACATGCGGGAAATGGCTCTCTCCCTTTTGAGCGAGGAAGAAAAGCAGGAATTGAGCGCCCTGTTAAGCGATGACCCCGTCAACAAACTCGCGTTCGCGTCCCATGCGCAACGGTCGTTTGTGAAATCCTGGACCATTCATGACTTTGACCAAAACTTGAGCACGAGATTGCGCAATGCCCATCTGGAAAACGGACGGCGCTTGTTCAGCGCTGCCTCTTGCCAGTCGTGCCACAGTTTTGGCCCTGAGGGTCGAGCCATTGGCCCCGATCTTAAGGATTTGACATCACGCTTTGGAGCAAAAGACATCCTCGACCACATTCTCAATCCCAGTGGCCACATCAGCAGTCAATACAGCTCAGTGATGATCACCAAGAAGGATCAATCCACCATCATCGGACAAATCGTCGATCAAGAAGGAGAAAAGCTCTTTGTGAATACAGAAATGCAAGATCCCACACGGCTTGAAGGCATTGATCGAAACGAAGTCGCCGCGATTCAGCCATCCCCGGTCTCCATGATGCCGCCAGGACTGTTGGACTCCTTCAATGAGACTGAGGTCATGGATCTTCTCGGTTTCCTCGTCTATGGGGGACGAAGCGATTCCGACCTCGCTCAGAAGTGAGACTCCGCGCTTGAAATGAGGTTGCCAGTGTCCAGGGTGAAGGGTGAATCTCTCTAAAACCCTACTCCTCCTACTCCTAGTGCTCTTCGTTGCAGGATCGGCGACTGCCGCCCACCCCAATTTCGTCTGGCTCGTATCCGAGGACAATTCCAAACACTATCTCCAGCTCTTTGATCCCGGCGGAGCACCAACTCCAAATCTGGAAGCGCTGGCCGCCGAAGGCCTGATCTTCCGCCACGCGTTTTCAAATAGCCCGGTCTGTTCCGTCGCCCGAACGACCTTGGCGACTTCATGTTATGGCCCCAGAATTGGCACCCAATTTCATCGGCGCTCCAAACTCGCGGCGATGCCACCTGGCCTCCGCATGTTTCCAGCGTATTTGAATGAGGCGGGCTATTATACCACCAACAATAGCAAAAAAGACTACAACACGATCGAAGGCGAAAACGTCTGGAACGATTCTTCGAAGAAAGCGACTTGGAGAAATCGTCCTTCCCCTGAACAGCCGTTTTTCCATATGCAGAGCTTCGGAGAATCCCATGAAAGCTCTCTCCACTTTGATCAGAAACAACGGGAACAGCAGACGAATACCGCTAAGGCTGAACCCATCCAGCTAGCTGAATATCATCCCGACACGGAACTATTCCGCTACACCCACGCTCGATATCTCGATCGTATTCAAGTGATCGATCAGAACGTGGGAAAGGTGGTCGCTGAACTCGAAGCCGAGAGACTTCTCGAAGACACCTTCATTTTCTATTTTGGCGATCACGGAGGCGTTCTTCCACGCAGCAAAGGTTATATCTACGAATCGGGGCTTCACATTCCTCTCATCGTCCGAATCCCGAAGAATTTCCGTCACTTGGTCGATGAGGCGGCGGGGTCCGAAGTCAACGGATTTGTGAGTTTCATTGATTTCGGCCCGACTCTCCTCCATCTCGCCGGTCTGAAGGTTCCGGAACAAGTAGATGGTAAACCCTTCCTCGGACCAAACATCTCCATGGAAGAAGTCAACGCTCGCGACACGTCGTTTGGCTACGCGGATCGGTTTGACGAGAAATACGATTTCTGCCGTTCGATTCGAAAAGGGAAGTTCAAATATATCAGGAACTATCAGCCCTTCTTACCTGATGGCTTACAGAACAACTATCGATACAAGATGCTCGCTTATGCCGAATGGCGTGACCTTTATCACGCCGGTAAACTCAGCGAAGTTCAGAGCCAATTCTTCCAGCCAAAATCGGCTGAGGCGCTCTATGATCTGGAATCCGATCCTGACGAAGTCCACAATCTCGCGGCTTCTCCGGAACACTCTGAAGTCTTGATCACGCTTCGGGAAGAACTCCGAAAGACCGTCAAGAGCCTGCCTGATCTCAGTTTCTATCCCGAGAGCGTCCTTTACGACCAAGCGTTTGACCAAGCGATCGATTTTGGTCAACGCCATCAAACCGAGATTGCTGAACTCGTCGATACGGCGGATCTCTGTCTGTTACCGTTCGCCGAAGCGAAGCAAAAACTCCAACAAGCCTTGACGAGTCCCAATCCCTGGATTCGATACTGGGGAGCCAACGCCTCTAGTTCGTTTGGCCCACAGGCGCTGCCCCTGCTGCCCGAAATCGAATCGCTGCTCCAAGATCCCGAACGAATGGTTCGCCTACGGGCGGCGGAATTTCTGGGGATCACGGGAGCAGGCGATCCTCGCCCCATTCTCGCTGACATTTTGATTCAAACCGACCATCCGTTAGAAGCCCTCTTGACCCTCAATACAGTGGTGTTCTTCCACGATCGAACTCTTGATCCGCTTCCCTTCGAGTTTGACTTCAACCAACTGAAAGCTAGCAAAGGGGAAGTCGAGCGGCGAATCGAGTATCTGAAAGGAAAAATTCCCTAGGCATCGTTCTCGTCCCCCGAACCGTAGCCGCTCTCCATGCCCAAGCCATTTCGCCGCGTTCTTCACTGGTTTCGCCGGGATCTTCGTCTCACGGATAATACCGCACTGAACGCAGCCTGTTCCGCCAGCGAAAACGTCATTCCGACCTACGTCATCAGTTCCTGGGAGGGGAACCATGCCTGGACAGGACCACCCCGGCAGGCGTTTCTCTGCGGTTGTCTGGAGTCTCTGCAGCGGAATCTGGAAACATTTGATGGAGCCTTGGTATTTCGGCGGGGAAATGCTTGCGCAGAACTTTTGCGACTCGCCCGGGAGACCAACGCCGAAGCGATTTTCTACAATCGCGATCCTGATCCATTCGGCAAGGCGCAGGAGAGGCAGTTGGCCGAAGAATGCGGGAAAATTGGGGTTCAAACTTTCGGATTCAAAGATCATGTCTTGCATGAGGCTGATGAAGTCCTCACGGGAGGCGGATCTCCCTACCGCGTCTATTCCCCCTACGGTCGAAATTGGAGAGGACTCGAAAAGCAGACCCCGGGAGCGGTCGCCAAGTCTTTTCGAACGCCCGGCGAGATTTCCTCTCTGCCCTGTCCGACATTGGCGACTTGGAAACTCCCGGAAACCAGCGTGGCGATCCTCAAACCCGGAGAAAAAGCCGCTCGATTACGACTCAAAGAAGCCATCGCGGGCCCCATTTTGAACTACGGAGCGAATCGCAACACTCCATTTGGCCGAACGACGTCTCGCCTCGGTCAAGACCTGCGCTTTGGGCTGATTTCGATTCGTGAACTCTACCAACGTGTCAGCGAAGCCTCAAGTCAGGCGAATTCCCCCAGCGCCAGAGACAGCTTTGGCATGTTTGTGGGAGAACTGGCCTGGCGGGAGTTCTACATTGCGGTCTTAGCCCATTGGCCGGAGGTTTTCGAAGTGGAGTTTAATCCCCAGTGGCGTGGACTCCCTTGGGACGAACCCGGTGAGCGCTTTGATCGTTGGTGCGATGGAACCACGGGGTTTCCCATCGTGGATGCGGGAATGCGTGAACTCAACCAAACCGGATTCATGCACAATCGTGTCCGCATGATCGTGGCGATGTTTCTGACTAAGGATCTCCACATCGATTGGCGTGAAGGAGAGAAAATCTTTATGCAACGATTGGTAGATGGAGAGAACGCAAGCAATAACGGCGGTTGGCAGTGGTCCGCTGGTGTTGGCGCGGATGCGGCACCTTATTTCCGGATTCAAAACCCTTGGACCCAGACGAAGAGTTACGATCCGGAAGGAAACTACATTCGCGAGTGGGTGCCGGAGCTGGCAGGGGTCGATTCAAAGCGGCTCTACACCCAACCGGCATCCGGAGAATCGGTCGCCAAAAGATACCCGGTCCCGATCGTTCATCACAGCGAAGAGCGCGAACGTTGCCTGGCGATGTTCAAGCAGCACAAGGAGGCGATAGGCAAGTAGCTTAAAGCGTCCGGTAAAATCCTTTCGGTCTTGGATTCAGTTCAAGAAAACTCCTTCAAGCGGTTGATTGATAGAACGCCTCGCAACCAGCCGTAAACTTAAGGATTTTTAGAATCCCAATTTAGGAAATCGGGAATTCGATCATTCAATTTGGGATGGCTCGCGTCCGGTTGGCTCATCGAGAAGAACCCATTCTTCTTTCTTTTCCGAACAATCCACAAAAGTGGATTTACAATCGCGTGCTTCGAAACTTACTATCGGCAGCTTGGTCATGCGTCGCCGCCCATCCACCGATCCATCTCTCCACACTGCACCCATTCGATTTTTTCACGTAGAAAACGAAATGGTAAAGGGTTCTAGCGGGCAACAGGACACCGAAGATTTCGCCGCCGAACTCACGCAACTACAACTTTACGCTCAGGCTCTGGGAGCAAAACTGGGGATGACCAGCATCTCGCACGGAACGGTATCGGACGAAGGGAAATCGATGGCGTTTCGTTTTTTGGGCGATCAAGACGTCGATCCCAGCGCGCTTAAAGGTCTCCTGGTAGACCGCCGACTCCCCTATTCCGAAGCGATCGCTCTTCTGACAACGGACTGAATGACGAGCGCCAGTTTTACCGAAGCCGAGTTGACGAGAAGCGTGGCTCCCATTGAGCAAATCAACGGAGTTCGCGGGATCTGTCTGGCGCGGAAGTCAACGGTCCTTCTCAATCGGATCGCCCTGCCCAAAGACCGTTTTGAGCTCCTCAGCGAAATTATGGACGGGATGATCCAGTCCTACAGCCAACAGGGTCGGAACGCGATGGAGATTGTTTTGGGTTACGATGGCGGGAATGTCGCCTTGATCGCGCTCAAAGACTATCGGCTCCTGATTCTCCATAGCAATCCGGAGGACACGGACGAGGTCTGCCGCACCGGGCACTTCTTTCTGGATGATCTGGATCGCATCGAACGCGGCCAAGCGGCAAAAACCGACCAATCAGCGGCGATTTCCCGCTCCGATCTCCAACTGAAGCTCCCGGAAGTCTGGAGAAGCCGAGCCTTGACCGACGAACAACTGGCGGTTGATCCGACCTCTGTGAATGCCGTGGCTGAAGCGGTGCCAGACATTCACGTCGATCGCTTACCTGAGGAGGCAGAGGCAGATGCTACCAACGAATCGTTGGCAGCTTCAGAGGCCTTCCCGAAGCCTCAGCAGCCAGAAAAATTCCAGGAAACCGCTCCCCAACCGCCCGTTCTCAAAGAAGCGGACGAATTCAACCTGTCTTGGGAGCAATATCGCAAAGAACTGACTCGTATCTTGGGGAAGGTGATGAATCGTTCAACGGTCACGATGTTTCTCAATCACGAGTTAAAGACCAAACACGCTATTTATGGAGAACAACCTTCACCTCTTCAATTTGAAGAGATAGGATATGCTGTGTCGAACAGAATACCGGACCGGATCAAACGAGAACGCATTCGTTCAGAACTATCTGATCTCCTTGACCGCCCACAGGCTGAGCTTTGAAACCCTTGTTTTCCAACCCGCAGCACCGCGAAATGTTATGTAGAATCATAGCGCTGATTTGGCTGTTTTTTATGCCAGCCGTTCTTTGGGCTCAAGAAACTCTCAGCCAGGATCAATTGAGGGAATCCCTCCAAGCAGTCTTTGAGAATAAGCAGGCCGCCGAAGCGAACGCCAAAGAAGTTCGAGACCTCAAAGCGAAAATCGAAAGACTGGAAGCCGCAGCCGAATCGGCCCGAGAAAACGCCATCGTGCTTCGCACCCTTCAAGCGGAGTTGGAGACCCTGAGAGCAGAACGGGTGACTCGCCCCCTCAATCTTTCGAATGCGACGGACGAAAGCACCGCATCTTTTCGGGACGCTTTTGATGCCCCGATTCTCACCACTTTACCATCCCCTTCGCTACCCGGAGATGGATCCGCCACGGCGCTCTGGCTTTTCGTTTCGGCACTCTGTATTTTCCTGATGATCATTGGATTCGCCGTCCGGGAAGTCGGCCTTTCCCATGCTCGGAACGGTGTCAATGCGGTCATGAAGTCCCTTTTAACGCTTTCGATCGGGATGGCAGCGTTTGTTTTTGTGGGTTTCCCGCTCATGTTTGGAGTGAGATTCGATTGGATTTTCCAGCTTCCGGCGGACAGCCCCGCCTGGAGTTTTTGGCTGGTTCAAACCGGATTTGTCGTGTTAGCCGCCTGCATCTGCTCCGGAGCGACCGGGGAGCGAACCCGTTTTGGCAACTATCTCCTGGTGATGCTTATTTTTACTGCGGTCGTATATCCCTTACTAGCGCAGTTCGCCTGGGGCTCGCGAGGTGCGCGCTTCGGGATTGAAAGCGCCCCGGGCTGGCTGGAGAACTTGGGCTTCATCGATTTTGGCGGCTCAGCAGTCATCCACGGGATCGGAGGAGCCTTTGCTTTGGCGGGGATCAAAGTGTTAGGCCCCCGAACGGATCGGTTTAGTCGAGAAGGCGTTCCCAAGATCGTCACGGGACATAGCTTACCTCTGGCCGCCATTGGAACGTTACTGGTTTGGCTTGGCTGGTTTGGCCTCGGATTGGGGCAGGCGATCGCTTCCGGAATCCATTTGAACCTCATCGGGCATATTTCCGTGAACCTTGCGATCGCGGCGGCAGGCGGCTCTGTGTTTGCGTCCCTTTCGATTTGGAAGCATCGGGGAAAAAGCGACCTGAATTTCGCTCTCAACGGTATCCTGGCCGGACTGGTGGCCATTTCGAGTTGCGCGGACCAGGCCAGTCCTCTCACGGCTTTGCTCATCGGAGGCGCCGCCGGTTTGCTTGCCACGTGGGGCTTCGTCCTCCTGGAACACCGTGGTCTCGATGATGTAGTTGGTGCCGTTCCCGTTCATCTCTATGCCGGAATTTGGGGAACGTTAGCCGCCTCACTGCGGTTGGACGGGTTTTCGGTCCAAGCACTCTTGAATCAAGCGTTGGGAATCGTTGCCCTTTGCGGATTGGCCTATCTCATCGGGATTCTGCTCTTCAAAGCGGTCGAGATTGGATTGGGACTTCGGGCCAGTGACGAAGATCAAGCGGCCGGACTCGATTTCAGCGAACATTCGACCACAGCCTATCCCGAGTTCGATCTCCAAGAGTCCTAACAAAACACGATTCCAATCGTGAAACTGCACTTTTTACCTAGCAAACCTCGACTGGAGAATTGACTTTCAAGCCAATCTGGAGCCTCTTGCGTGACCTCGAATGCAACCGCGACGAAATCCATGGATCGGCTCTCTTTACGCGATCGCTGCGGCAGTTCTCATCGCCGCCACCTATTTCGTGCCGCGGTACGCAGTTGAACCAGACCAGGCGCAAGCGGTCTGGAATTCATGGCTTCAGAACCTGAATATCCTTTCTGAAACTCCGGTGATCGCCCCAGAGGCTTTGATTCCCGTAGGTGCCAGCGAGGCGCAAACCGTTTCGAATCACTCCCCAGAGAGGACCGAAAACGCTCCTCATCAGGAAACACCGACGATTCCAGAATCTGCTACCGCCCGTTCCACGCAAGACCAAACAAGCTCTCCCCTCTCGGAAACGTCGTCGGCCTTGCGCGCAAAGCCAATTGTCACCGACCAATCCGTGGTTGCCGACAGCCAGTAGTCCCGAACGAAACTAAGGTTTCGCTCGGAATCATCGAATCATCAGAAGGATTCTCCTGAGTTTTGGCGATTCCCGAGCAAAAAAAGCGGCAGCCGAACCTGAGTCCGACAGCCGCTTTTGAAACTTTGGTTTAGAATGGGCGGGGACTACTGGCCTACTCATCCTCTTCCCCGACCGCAACCGGAGAATCAACCCATTCGACGAAGGCCATGGGAGCGGAATCGCTCGCTCTCGGCCCCAGCTTGATCACCCGAGTATAACCACCCTGACGTCCAGCGGCAGCAGGAGCAACATCATCAAATAACTTCTTTACAGCGCTTTCCTGGCGGAGGAATGCCAGGGCCTGACGCCGCGCATGAAGAGCCTGCGGAGTCGACTTGAAAGAACCATTTTTTCCCTTTTCTTTGGAAATCTCATGCTTCTTTCCGAGGGTAACCATCTTGTCGGCAACCGGCTTGAGGGCCTTTGCCTTGGCGAGAGTGGTGCGGATTCGACCATGCTCAATCAGGCTGCAGGCCAAGTTGGCAAGAAGCGAGCGACGATGCGCAGACGTGCGCTGCAGTTTAACGGTTTTACGACGATGTCTCATGACGTTCCAATTCAGTCAGGTTTAAAATTCGAACCCGCAATCGAGCTTAGTCTTCGTAATTTGCAAGATTTCCTTCGATCAAATCCGTCAAACCGCCAGAGCGGGGCTTCGGCTCACCCAGAAGAGGCGATGGATAGGGCGATTCCAGAAGCGCAGGATCAAATTGCATTCCGAGAGACAGACCCAGCTCCGAGAGCTTTTCTTTGATCTCGTTGAGGGATTTCTTTCCGAAATTACGGTACTTCAGCATCTCAGCCTCACTCTTCATCGCCAACTGGCCGACGGTGGTGATGTTGGCATTGTTGAGGCAGTTCGCTGCTCGAACCGAAAGCTCGATCTCGTTCACGCTCATGTTGAGTAACTTCTTCAGCTCGGCATTCTCTTCAGTATCGATGTCTTTCTCTTCGATGAAGCTAACCAGATCGTCATCGTAGTGAACAAAAACATCCAAGTGATGGCGCAGAATCGCAGAAGACTGGAGAAGCGCGTCCGACGGCTCGATTCGTCCATCCGTCCAGATCTCGACGACCAGCTTGTCATAATCCGTCCGTTGACCGACACGAGTCGCCTCGACGCCGTAACGGACACGCTGAACCGGTGAGAAAATCGAGTCGATCGCAATGACGCCAATCGGCATTTCAGGATACTTGTTATCTTCGCTGGTGTTAAATCCTCGACCAACTCGAACTTCGATATCCGCTTCAAATTTGGTCTTGCGGTCAAGGGTACAAATCAGCTGATCCTTATTCACGATCTCATACTGCACCTCCTGGATATCCGCAGCAGTGACTTCGCCCTGTTTATCGACCGAAATGGTCATCGTGGCGGGATCCTTATTTTCGAAGTGCTTGAACCGTATTTTCTTCAGATTCAGGATGATCTCCGTCACATCTTCCACCACTCCGGGCAGGGACGTAAATTCATGAGGAGCACCGGCAATTCGGACAGAAGTGATCGATGCGCCTTCCAACGAAGAAAGTAAAACCCGGCGTAGGGAGTTTCCAATCGTGTGTCCGTAACCACCTTCGAATGGCTCGGCGGTGAACCTGGCGTAAGTTTCGGTGGCGGTCTCGTCATCTTTGACGAGGTGCTTCGGCATTTCGAAACGAGAGAGAGATGTAGGCATAGTTTTGTTTGGAAGCCGGGTTTCTTTTGGGCGAGTCACGCCAAATCCGATTTTCGGATCCAGCCCCAAATGACCAACGGCAGTTGTCAGACTCGAAGGATGAGCGCGGAAATAAGCACATCCCATGACACTTGTAAAGCTGAATCCATTTGCAGAAACTGTTCAGAATTACACATTTTGGACCACGGATTGGGCGAATTCAGCGTCACTACCTCCGATGGCTTTTATCATAAGATTAGCTAAGATACCTTTAAGATACTATGTATAATAACAATTATTCCTCTTAATAATAAAAAACGCTATTGACATAAGCAATGAAATAGATGAATTGGCGGAACTATGAATACAGGCGATATCGCTCAACTAGACAAAGACATCGCCCGCGTTGAGAATGAATTAACGGCTCTTTACAAGCGCCGCGTAAGCCTGTTGGAAGCCGACCTCAAGTTGGCACTACAGCAAGCAAGCGCTCATTCTGCGGGTTCGATTTCTGCCCCTGCTAACCGTCGCGGACCAAAAACAGCTCCAACTACGACTCCTGCTCCCGTAAAACCCAAAGCCGCTAAGAAGCGCAGCGGGAAGCGGACCCGAATGAGTAGCGAAGAAGTAGAAAGCCGCACCATCGAAACCGTTAAGACCGCTGGAAGCGAAGGTCTTTCCCAGAAGGAGATCAGTGATCTTTCCGGAGTTCACTACCAAACAACGGCCAAGAAGCTGAAGGAACTCCTTGAGCAAGGCACCGTTGGTAAACAAGGCAAACTGAAGAACACCCGTTACTTCTTCAAAGCCTAAACACATCCTTCTCAATCATTTCATCTAAACCTAAAAAAGGGAGCCTCACGGCTCCCTTTTTTGTGGGCCAAGGTGGCCGATTGATCGTTTACTGGCCGTTGCTACTTACTGTAGTCCGGGTCCGCCCGAAGAATCCGGAAGGATTTCTCCGACTAATCGGTCAATCCCCCGAGCGGAAAAGTAACTGGCTGGATACATTTGTCGCGACTTCAGAAACCACGCCAAACTGGATCCATGCTGACCGCGCTGCTCCAGATCTTCCGCTTTCTTCAGAGCGCTGACAAAAGGAGCTACTTTGGTAGCATGATCGGAGCGAGCTTTACTGAGAGGAGGATCATCCGGAAACTCCTTAAACACCTCTTCTACGGTTTCCCAAGCTCCATAAGGGTTTCCCACCTGATCTAATTTCTCCGCTTGTTGGATAGCCACATCGATCTTGGTGATGTTCCCAATGATTTGCTTGAGTGCTTCCTGGCGTTCGGTGTCGTTCGTCATCCCAACGGCCCCAATATAGCGTGCTTGATCGTTGTAAATCTGGCGAAAACTCCGCGTGGCGATAAGACGATCCAGATCGTTGACGGTTTGAATCTGAACATTTCCCATCTCACTGGTTTGATCGAACGCCCTCTTCAAGTCAGGATTGGTGGGCCAAATCTGGGTCGCCGCGCCAATATTCTCTTGGAAAGCCTCTTTTTCACCCTTTAACGCGGCATTCACGGCCGTCTGAATGTGCATGCTGCTGGTCGTTTTAGCGATATTGATCGCAGCCATCGGCTTCGAATGGTCAAAGTCCCCAGCCAAGTCCCGAAGCTCCGTCGTCTTTTCCTCCGCCAAAGCATAGTCTTTGACTTCCAAGGAAGAGAGCAACTGATTATACGCCCTTACAAAGGTCAGAATGGACTGCTTTTTCTCCAGAGAGACCGTCTGAATCGTCGGAAGATGTTCCCCGACGATAAAGGCTTCCATCAGGCGTTTACTGGCGCTAGCACGTTCGTCTTTTTCAATCAGGTAATCGAAGGCTTCAACTGCCTGACGGGTATCTTGAATGGCCTCGCTCGCCAGCGTATCCAGCGTGGTCACGGTCGGATCAAAACCGGCTGTCTCCTTGAACATTTTCTCCGCATCTGAACCTTCTTTGAATTCGATCTTGCCCGCCCCATCAGAATAAAACTCCGTGTAGAGTCGAGCCGCCATGATCACATGCTCAAATCGTCGCTGCATAAAAAATTGCACGATGAGCGACTGGAACTCTAGCTTGCTCTGGAGATCCGAGATTGCGATTTTTCCCTCGTTGGCAGTAATCTTCGCCTGAATCTCTGCATATCGGGTCGCTTCCTCCCCCAATCGCGTCAATTTGCCAACGGTGTCACCCGCTTGCGCTTTTGCGGCGTCGGCCTCGTCGCCGGAGCTACTGGGAGTCCTTAGCCCACTTCCTTCGGCAATGATTTCCGAGTTCCGCACCGCCACTTTCCGATCCTGGCGCAAGCGATCATTGGCTTTTTCAAGGTTCTCGACACTCTTCCGGGCCAACCACACACGGTAAATCGCGTTCGCCAACGACTCACACATTCTACCGTCTTGATCGAATTTGGAAGCCTGCTCCAACAGAGCCACAGCTAGCTGCATATCCGTTCTTCCTCCACGCTGCTTATTGTGTGGTGAAAGCGCTTCCCGAATTCCTTCCAACGTGGCCCGGTATTGAATATCTTCTTCGCTCATCGCCGGCGGCGAATTGAGGTATTTTTCGAATCTGGCGTTGAAGACGCGATTATCATTGATATCCCACATCTGCCCTTCGAACATGAGCGTTTCGCTGGAGGGATCGAACAGGGGCAAGACATTGCCCATGATGTTTTCGTTCCCCTGACTTTGACGATTGTCCGTGACGGTAGTCGTGTTTTGCGGGCCTCCTCCACTGCCAGGTTGCCCCCCTCCGGTGGACTGTGGGGTGAAGACCTGCGCCCGAACGGAGGAACAGACGAGCGCGAACAGCGCCGTTGAGATGAGCAAGTATCGAACGTTCATTTTCAATTGCGGTTGGAAAATCTAGCCTTGTTTGATGTCTCTGGCCACGAGGATGCCATCGTTCCCCACCTCAACGACGAAGGTAAGCTCGCTGCCTTTTTCAATGTTCACATGACTGAAATTCTGCGGAACCAGAATGGGAATGGGAGACTTCATCCCCTGGCTCACAATCACGCTGTAGAGACGCCCGCGATCAGAGGTCCACTTCAGTTGCTCTTCGACCTCTCCCGTGACCCGGTAGGCGTTTCCACGCAGCGAGTTCGCGCTGTTCATGTACTCGTTGAGGTCCAGTTCCGTGCTAGCCGTGGTTCTAACGTTGGATTGATCACCTCCTCCGCCGAAAAAGCTCCCGTTCATCAACACCAACGCCATGACAAACATGACCATGAGAATGAAGACGACTCCGGCGACAAGGCCGATGATTTGTCCGGTGCTAATTCCAGAACTCGCTCGACGTGGCATGATACAAAAAATAGATTGAAGAAGGTGAAAGAACGGCCATCTCGCCGCGCGTCCAGTATAGGAGTCAAATTTGGTTTGAAAACGTTAAACTTTCTCAATGCGCCCATCGCGCTCGGTTCGCGCCGATCAACGCAATGATCATTCCAATCAACAGGTGGGCAACCAAGACAACGCTGCAAAGGGGCACATCCCGAAGCGTCGCCTCGGTCACTTGCTGAGCGGCCGTAAAAAATCGGCCTTCCAATGAGCGAATGATCCCCGACCAACTCCAATAAGCGGCAATGAACGGGGTGATTATCGGCTCCAAAATCTTGGGAAGGGCGAGAACGGCCCCCGAAAGGGGCAATTGAAAGCCGACGAGGTAAACGCTCAGAAGGGAAGCTTGGTCAGGGGATTTCATCGTCGCGGAGATTCCCAAACACACCGCAGTCATCGCCGCATTGACCAGTACTAACATGGCTGCATGCGCAAAGGCCAGGGAAGGAATTTGGGCAAAAATCGAGACAAAAAGGTACATCCAGAGCGATTGCACCAAGACCAAGACTGAGAGGAACAAGACCTTGCTGCCCAGATAACTGAAGACATTGAGCCCTCCTAACTTCTCTTTTTCGAAAATTTCACGCTCACCGGCAATCTCTCTCGCTGAGTTGTTGGAGCCCATCAAGGACAGCAGAACCACCTGAAACATGACCAAGCCAGAGAGTAGTCCACCTACTTCCATTCGGTTCTCCGTGATCATCCGCTCTTCACGAATCTCAGCCTCCAGATTGTCAGATCGGGTATCCGAAGGCCTTTTCAGATCAGGGATCCCGTCGAAGGCAAAGAGCACGACAATGATCGGAAAAATGATCAGCATTGCCATTTGAAGGAATAGCTGGGTCCGATCCCGGAAGAAAATTTTCCAGCGACGTTCGGAGAGAACCGCCAGTTGACTGAAAAATCCAGGCCCTCTTCCGGCCCGCTTGCGCTCCACGATTTGTTCTTCGCTCCGATTCGGAACTCCGTCATTCATTCCCGGAATCGTTCCATAGTAAGCCTCCGCGTGTTTCTCCCAAGAGATTCGCCAGGCTTCGGGTTCGCGTTTGGCCAAAGCCGGATAGACATCCTCTGCTTCCTTCACGCCAAAATAGTGATTCAGCGCGTGAGGCGGGCCGTGATAAACCACTTTCCCGCCGTACATGACGAGAACCGAATCATAGAGGTCGAGATTACCCAAACTGTGGGTCACGCTGATGACCATGCGCTGGTCGGTTTTCGCCAACTTATGAAGAAGCTGAACGATTTCATTCTCGCTCTTGGGATCCAGGCCACTGGTAACTTCATCACACAAGAGCAAGTCAGGATTCGTCGCCATTTCCAAGGCCAGCCCCAATCTTCTCTTTTGACCACCAGATAAAACCCGGACTCGGCTTTCCCGAATTCCATCGAGGCCAACCTGCTCAATGATTCGATCGGAGATCTTCTCCATTTCACCTTTTTTCCCACACCGCAACCGAAGCTTGATTGCGTTGTCGATGCTCTCTTCCACGGTCAATTCATCAAAAGCAATGCTGAACTGAGGAACATAGCCAAACTCATGAGGCTCCAGGTCACCTTCTTCAGAGAGATTTCGACCATCCCACATCAAATCGCCCTCACTCTCCAAATTGATGCCCGCAATCGTTTTCAAAAGAGTCGACTTGCCACAGCCTGAAGGCCCCACGATCGCCATGAAATGCCCTCGGGGAACTTTGATCGAAACTTTTTCCAGCAAATGCCGCTCTTCTCCCTCAGCTTGAACGGTGAAATGAATGTTTTTAAGTTCTAGCACAGTGCGGCAATTTTTAGGGAAGAATGAGCCAAAGAGCTAGCAAAACCTTGCAGCCTTTGCCAGGATGGGATGCTTCCTTTACTCCTGAAAACATGAGCCGAAAACGCCCCTCTTCCAAATCCAACACCAATTTGGGCAAAAGTTTCGCTTCAGGCATGGGAATTGGGCTTGTCCTCTTTGCGATTTCGTTAGCGTTGGTCCTGTTTTGGGCGCTCTCCGCTGCGAAATCCTATGTTCGGAGCGACAAATTCCGAGAAATGGTGGCTGGTAAGATCTCAAAGAAGCTCAATGCGGCCGGGCAGATCGAGCCGGTTAGCTGGCAAGATTCTTCCGCGTTTACGGACCGGGTCACGGCGCGAGGATATGAGGACGCCGCGTTTGCGAAGCTGGAAGTCTCCGGCGTCCGCATCCAGGTCGACCTCAGTGCGAGGAATTTTCGACGCGGAGTATGGAAGATTCCGGAAATCTCGGCGTCGCAGTTGGACATCGTTCTCTCCGAAAGTCGACTTCCGGGCAGTTTTCGCGAACAACAGGAGGAAGAGTCACCAGCCCCGATTTCGGCAGATGAAGGCGGTCTCGCCGCGCTTTTGCCAAGAGAGATTGAAGTCGATAAGACCCGCATCACAAACCTGAACTTCTACTGGGAGCGAAATGATCAGAAGCTTCAAGCGACAGGGATCGAAACCACTTTGACCCCGACCAGTTCGCGCGATTCGATGAGGGTTCAATGCCTTGGGGGAGAATTGCAATCGACCGAACTGGATAAAATGAAGATTTCTGAGATCGACCTGAACTGGAATTTCACCTCCAACGATTTCTATATTTCCAAGGCCACGATCGAACTTGCTGACGATGCGATTCTTACTGTGGAGGGGGATATCAAACTGGGAGATGAGCAAACCGAAGGTGAGATGCTGCTTCTCTCTGAAATCACCAATCTCGATCTCCAGAATCTTGTCGCAGAAAGTTGGCAACGCCGGTTAAAGGGAGAAGTGACGATTGATGCTCAGATGAAGGGAAATCCCCAGGACTTCGATGCTGCGGTTCTCGAGGGCTCGGTGAAACTGGATGGGGGAATCATCGAAGCTCTTCCGGTTCTTGATCTGCTGGGTGCCTATACCCAAAATGATCGCTTTCGGAAAATCGCCCTCCGCGATGGTGGCACGGCCCAGTTTCGCCGCCAGGGCCAGCAGACGCAGATTCGGAACATCGATTTTCAATCCGACGGTCTCGCCAGGCTGATCGGAGCTCTCACCATTCAAGGTGAGCAACTCTCCGGAACCCTTCAACTGGGAGTGGTTCCCGGGACCTTGAAGCTCATTCCCGGAGCAGAGCGCAACGTCTTCGTCGAATCTCGGGACGGCTACCTCTGGACGGATATCACGGTTTCCGGAACCACGAGCGCTCCCCAGCACGACCTCGTAGCCCAATTGCGAGACGCAGGGGTCGATACGGCGCTGGACTTTGGTCGCAACGTCATCAGTGATCCCATGAAAGCGAAAGATGACGCTCTCCAGATGGGAACCGACTTCCTCAAAGGGTTTTTCAAGTAGCTTTCGGTCGCCCGGCAGAGAGCCAGTTCCGCTGCGCGATGGTATAAGCCTTTGATTTCTCGGGGCTTTGTCAGGGCTGAAAATCTGCAACTCTCCCCCTCCATTCGAAATTAGAGCTTGCTTAGTTTTGCGACTTTAATTATGATATTTACAACTAATATCATAATTGATATGCAAACCTCGCTCAGCCCCATCGCTACTTCCTTCACTGAAGTCATCCGCAACGACGGATACTCGGCGGTTCGCGATTTCCGCATTGCCGATTCACTTCAGGATCTTTCCTCGCTGGAAACACGCTGGAATGATCTGGCCACTCATCATCGAACCGGACCCTTCCAATCCTTTGCCTGGAACCAAGCTTGGTATAAGCATTTCCAAGACGAATATGATGAGATGTTGGTTTTCTCCTTCCGGCAGGATTACGATATTTCCTGTATCGTTCCTCTCTATCGGAAAGGGAAATCTCTCCGATTCGCAGGGGACACGATCGGCGATCACCAGGATTTCATCGCTCGAAACCGAGCTTCAGCTGAATTTGCACTCAGAAAACTCTTGGATTGGGCCAAAAAAGAAGGGCTTCACTTCCAATTGGACCAAGTTCGCGAGCAGGGCTGGGCGTATCAAGGACTCCAAGACGTCAGCTTCTCAGCCGATCACTGTCTTCACTTTCAACGATGCTACTCGACCTGCCCGTTTCTCGATCTGCCGAATTCCTTGGAAGACTATCTCAAGAGTTTGCCCCGTAAGCTCCGAGGAGACCTAAAACGACACCTGAACCGAATGGATCGGGAATTCCCGGATGCCTCAGTCGAAGTTCTTCGAGCTGGTGAAATCAGCCGCGAATTCATCGATGAAGTCAGCAAGTTTCACCGGAAGCACTTCCGCAAAGACGAAATCAGCCTCTTTGCCAATCCGGAGTTTGTTTCTCTGCTTCTGGATGCCAGTCGATCTCCTGAAAGTGGGTTGCGAATCTCCACCCTACGCAACGGCCGCGAGTTAATGGCGATGGATGTTGGCTTTACTCATGAAGGAATCTACCACGGCTATCTGACGACGTTCGATCAGCAATACCGTCATGTGAGCCCGGGGAACGTCCTCTTGTTGAAACGAATCGATTGGTTTGTTCAGAGGGACCATGTCACCAAGATCGATTTTCTGCTTGGCGATGAGCGTTACAAGTCATCATTCACGGACCACAAATACCAGGTCTGCTCGTTCTCTATTTACCCGGCAAATTTGACGAACTTCCTTCGTTGGAGCGGGAAACGGGCCTACTTCTGGGGAAAGTCCCTAGCCAAGCGCTTGCTCAAACGAGGTGGGCTTTGCCATTGTAAAGAGTAGCGTCAGGAATCAGATGGAGTTGGGCACCCGAATCCGTTCTACCAACTCTCCAATGTGCTTCGGTGGCGGAGGCGTCAGTAGGCTGACTACGATGGAGACGACAAAGTTAATCGTCATTCCGATCGTTCCAATGCCTTCCGGGGAAATTCCTAAGAACCAGGAATTTTTCGTGTTCGCCGCAGGATTCACGAACTTGAAGTAGATGATATAACCCGCCGTAAACGCGATGCCGGAAAGCATCCCGGATATGGCCCCTTCCTGATTCATCCGCTTCCAGAAAATGCCCAAAATGATGATGGGGAAGAAAGAAGAAGCCGCTAAGCCGAAGGCGAACGCGACCACTTGGGCGACAAAGCCGGGCGGATAAATTCCAAAGAAACCGGCGATGACCACGGAGAGGCCTGCCGCCACCCGAGCGCATAGCAACTCGCTCTTCTCGGAGAATTCGCGATTCAAGAGTCGCTGCATGACGATCCGTTTCACCAGGTCGTGAGCGACCGAAGTCGAAATCACCAGCAACAGTCCCGCAGCCGTCGAAAGCGCCGCCGCCAGGCCCCCAGCCGCGACCAATGCAATCACCCAATTCGGCAACTTCGCAATCTCCGGGTTGGCCAGAACCATGATGTCACGGTCGACATAGAGCTCGTTGGCACCCTCACTGGGCTCGTTCGAAACAAGTCGCTCTCCCGAGGTTCCCCGTGTCGGGCCTTCCTCAGTATCGATGAAGACGGGTTTCCCTGAGAACGGAGCCTTGTCCGCATATTGGATTTTTCCGTCCTTGTTTTTGTCGACCCAGGCGATCAGGCCACTGTTCTCCCATTTCTTGAACCACTCCGGGACCTCGACATAGGAAGCGTTGGGAATGGTTTGGAGAAGATTGGTTCTGGCAAAGACCGAAATGGCAGGAGCCGTCGTGTAAAGGATTGCGATGAACAAGAGCGCCCAAAATGCGGAAACCCGCGCTGCACTGACCTTTTTGACCGTGTAAAAGCGAACAATCACGTGCGGTAGACCTGCCGTCCCCACCATCAAGGCCATCGTAATACAAAAGATATCGATGATGGATTTTTTGCGTTCCGTGTAAAGATCAAAGCCGAGTTCTTTGTGCAAACCGTCGAGCTTATCGAGCAGGTAAACATCTTCTCCGGTCACTTTCGCCCCAAAACCCATCTGCGGGATGGGGTTCCCCGTCAGCATGAAGGCGATAAAAATCGCCGGAACCAGGAAGGCGAAGATTAGAACACAGTATTGAGCCACCTGGGTGTAGGTGATGCCCTTCATCCCGCCCATCACGGCGTAAACGAAGACAATCGCCATCCCGATGACGACCCCCCACGTGATGGAGACTTCCAGGAAACGGGAGAAAACGATTCCGACCCCCCGCATTTGCCCGCAAACATAGGTGAACGAGATAAACAGAGCGCAGAACACGGCCACGAAACGTGCCCAATCTGAATAGTAGCGATCGCCCACAAAATCCGGAACCGTGAACTTCCCGAATTTCCGCAGATAGGGAGCCAAAAGCAACGCCAGCAGAACATAGCCGCCAGTCCAGCCCATGAGATAGACAGAACCGTCGTAGCCCACGAAGGAAATGATGCCTGCCATCGAAATAAAGGAAGCGGCGCTCATCCAGTCGGCCGCCGTCGCCATTCCATTTGCCAGCGCGGGAACTCCCTTTCCGGCAACGTAGAATTCGCCCGTGGTCGAGGCTCGCGACCAGATCGCAATGCCGATGTAGAGCGCGAAAGTCGCCCCAACGATGATGTAGGTCCAAGTCTGTACGTCCATAATGAGAACTCTGCTCTATTCTTCCTCGGACACTCCAAACTCATGGTCGAGTCGGTTCATCATCACCACGTAAACCGCGATCAAGACCACAAACACGTAAATGCTACCCTGCTGAGCGAACCAGAAGCCCAGCTTGAAGCCAGTGCCGGGAATTCGGATCGCATTCAGTTGATCGACCAGAAGAATTCCAAACCCGTAAGAAACGATGAACCAGATGGCAAGTAAGACGCCGAGAATGGACACATTTCGGCGCCAGTAGGCAGCGGCGTTGGCGGAGGAATCAGATTTTTCCGAATCCATAAGGTAGATTTTGGGGTTGAATGGTGTGGTGGGCTATCGTGAGTTAAGGCGTTGCCCGAGGCTGTAAATAGCCTGATAACAAGGTCTGGAGTTCAATCTGTAAAGAAAAAGAATTCGATTATTTTCTAAAAATCTAGGATGTGCTAGATAATCCGCGCTTCACCTAACCCACCTCCCACCATGGCGGCAGATTCCCAAGAAAACGTCCTCGTCCTCGGAAAAGATCAAGTTCCCTCGGACGGGGTTCTCATCATCCCCAATTTCCTCAGTTTTCACGACTTGCTGCTCTTCGCGAAACAACTCGAAGGGCGAGAAGTCACCTATCTGGTCAACCAGTCTGGAACCTTTGATCCCCTCTTGCAGGCTCACTTAGAAAAGGAAGATGTATCCGCGTTAGAATTCGCCATCGGCGAAACTCATCTCGAATCCTTTCAAAAGGAGATCAGTTCCGTGATTACCGAAGGGAACGTTGTCGTCTTCGTCCCGTCCAAGGCGACTGCCCGCCCCGGAGCGATGACCAGTGTTTCCAGCGAGACCCTCGCCTTCCTCATGAAGAGCCAAGCCCCCACGCTGCCGCTCTTTGTCGATCATCCGGAAGAAACCCGCTTGGCGATTGAGGACGCGGGAAATTCCTCCACCGTTTTTTCCTTTGCCGCTCCCTTTGAGCCTGATGAAAACGGGTTGGCGACTTATCAAGAGCGTCTCCTGGGAGCCGGACAGAAAGCGTTCGAATCACGCCCTGCTCTCAACATGAACCTAGCCTATGCGTTGCTGCTCGGGCTCAAAAAGCACGGGGTTTCTAACTTCGTTTATGACGGATTCCAGGATAAGCGCACCCGTTTTGATAAGCTTTTGGCCGCGGCCATCGTTCTGAGTAAGCTCATCAAAGAAGAAACCAAGAAGGACCGTGTGGGAATCGTTCTGCCGCCCGGGACTGGTGGATTATTGGCCAATATCGCTGTCCTCCTCGCTGGAAAAACTCCCGTAAACCTCAATTTCACCGCCGGAGAAGCAGCCGTCAAATCGGCGATAGAACGGGCCGACCTGGACCGCTACATCACGGCAGATCCCTTTGTCCGTAAGACCCAGCGCTTTCCCTGGCCGCCGACCCGAGAATTGATCTTTCTGGAACGGACGCTTCCGCAACTCAAGCCCAAAATCGCCCTCTGGCTGTTCCTGAGCAAACTCCTTCCCGCCAGCGTCCTCGCCAACACCCTGGGGATCGCCAAGACCGGCCCGGAAGACGAAGCAGTCCTCCTCTTCACAAGCGGGAGTTCCGGCGAACCCAAAGGTGTCTCGCTAACGAATCGAAACGTCATGGCGAACGTGAACCAGTTCTCCAGTCGCCTGCGCCTGAAATCCCATGATGCGGCCCTGGGCTGCTTACCGCTCTTTCACAGCTTTGGTTGCACCGTAACGATGTGGTACCCGGTGATCGAAGGAATCAATCTCGTGACCTACCCGACTCCGCTCGACACTCCCAAGCTGGCGGATTTAATCGAGCGCGAGCAGGTTAGTCTCTTGGTTTCGACACCGACCTTTCTCCGCGGCTACCTCCGGAAGGCGAAGCGGGAACAGCTTTCATCGCTCAAACTCGTCGTGACTGGCGCGGAGAAATTGCCCGCCAAAGTGGCCGAAGACTTCGAGAAGAAGTTCGGAAAGCCGGTTCTGGAAGGCTATGGATTGACCGAAACCTCGCCGGTCAGCAATGTGAATCTGCCGGATCCCGAGCCGGGGACGGACGGCGGTCCCGTCTTGCAAAGTCATCGCCAAGGCTCGGTCGGCCAGCTCATTCCCGGGATGGCTATCCGGATTACCGATCCGGAATCTGACGCTCCTGCATCGATTCATCAGAGCGGGATGATTTGGTTGGCCGGTCCCAACGTGTTTCACGGTTATCTCAACCAACCGGAAAAAACTCAGGAAATGTTAGCAGATGATTGGCTCCGCACAGGGGACATCGGACGGATGGATGAGGACGGCTTTCTCTACATCGAGGGACGACTCTCTCGGTTCTCGAAAATTGCCGGGGAAATGGTGCCTCACGAGACGATTGAAGAAGCGGTCAATCGGCAACTTGGCGTCGAATCCGGGAGTGACCGGCAAATCGCGATTGTCGGTGTGCCTGATGAATCCAAAGGAGAAGCGTTAGTGATGCTTTCGGCCGCCTCAACCATTGATGCGACAGATCTGCGGTATCGCCTCCTTGAAGCGGGGATGCCAAGCCTATGGATTCCCAAACAAATCGTGACGGTCGAAGAAATCCCGATCCTGGCATCCGGAAAACTGGATATCAAGCAATGCCAGACGATTGCCCAGCACGGTGGTGAGTAAGAAAACGGTTTGGAGAACGACTCATTCGGCAGAACGCTGACAGGATCTCCCATTCCCAGATTTTAATTAGAATAATTCTTGATCTCAGTTTGGGCCGCCCTACTTTCGGTTCATGCCTCCCTCGAAATTGCGCGAAGATTTGGAGCGTCAGCAGTCCTCTACGGATCTGCCGAAGCCTGGATTTCGAATGACCAAGCAACGCAAAGTGGTCTACGACGTGTTGATGGAAGAGCTGGATCATCCCACCGCGACGGAGGTTTTCATTCGCAGCAAGAACCGCATGTCAGGTATTTCCTTGGCGACCGTCTATAACTGTTTGGAGACCCTGACGGATTCTGGCTTGGTCAAACAGGTCAACATTGATCGGGAACCCTCACGTTACTGTCCTAATTTACACGAACATGCCCATTTCTTCTGCAGCAACTGCGGTGCTGTCCAGGACGTAATTCCCGACAAGCCAGATGCCCCTCTGGCAGCGTGGAGACTCCCGAAAGGTTCGCAGGTTCAACTCGTAGAGGTGTCCATGCGTGGCATTTGCCCAACGTGTGCCGAAGACAGCCACTCCCAATGAAGTTTTAGATAAGTTAGTTATGGATTCACTGAAAATCACCAATCTACACGCGACCGTCGACGGTCAGGAAATTCTCAACGGCCTTAACCTCGAAGTCCCGAAAGGAGAGGTTCATGCGATTATGGGGCCGAACGGAGCCGGCAAAAGCACCCTCGCCAAAATTCTTGCCGGGCATGAAGACTATGTCATCACCGCTGGAGAAGTCACGATGGATGGCGTCGATCTGTTGAGCATGGAAATTGATGAGCGCTCCAGAGCCGGTTTTTTCCTGGCGTTTCAATATCCGTATGAAATTCCGGGCGTGACCAACGCCAACTTCATCCGTGAAGCCCTCCAAGCCCGACTCCCCAAAGGTGAGGACATCGATGCGGTGCAATTTTACAAGCACATGTATGCGAAGATGGACGAACTGGAGATGGATCGGAAATTCACCGGACGGGCCGTGAACGAGGGCTTCTCAGGTGGTGAGAAGAAGCGCAATGAGATTTTACAGATGGCAATGCTCGAACCGAAGTATGCGGTTCTTGATGAAACCGATTCCGGGCTGGACATCGACGCAATGAAGATCGTCGCCGCCGGCGTCAACGCTATGCGTTCTCCAGACCGTGGATTCCTCATGATCACTCACTACCAGCGCCTGCTGGATTATATCAAACCAGACTACGTGCACGTGCTTTCCAAAGGAAAAATCGTCAGGACCGGGAACAAGGATCTCGCCCTCGAACTGGAAGAAAAAGGCTACGACTGGCTGAAAGAAGAACCGGCAGTTGCATCGAACTAAGAACACCGAACTCCCCACAACCCATGTCAGATTCTACCACTTTAGAAGCCGTCTCGATCGATCGAGACAAAGGAGACTTTTCCTACCCGGAAGAGTACGAACACGATGCCGGTCGCGGCTTGACCGAAGAGACGATCGACTACATTTCCAACGTCAAAGGTGAGGACGATTGGATTCGCGATTTTCGCAAACGCGCGTTGAAGGTATTCAATGACAAACCGATGCCAACGCATTGGGCCAGCGAAGACTTGAAGAACATTAAATTCGACGAAATTCGCTATTATCTTTCCAAGGGCCAGCGAACCAATCGCAGCTGGGATGACGTTCCCGACGATGTCAAAGAGACCTTTGAACGCCTCGGTATCCCGGAGCAGGAACGCAAGTTTTTGGCCGGCGTCGAAGCTCAATTTGATAGCGAAGCCGCCTATTCCAACATTAAGGAAGAGTTCGACAAGCAAGGCGTCATTTTTGTCAACAGCAGCGAGGGCCTGAAGAAGCATCCTGAAATCTTCCGGAAGTGGTTCGGGAAAGTCATTCCCACGGGAGATAACAAGTTTTCCGCGTTGAACAGCGCGGCGTTCAGTGGCGGTAGCTTCATTTATGTCCCGCCAGGCGTGAAACTCGGTCACCCGTTGCAGGCCTATTTTCGGATCAATGCCGAGCAATTCGGTCAGTTCGAGCGGACGCTCATCATCGTCGATGAAGGAGCCGAGGTCACCTACATGGAAGGGTGTACCGCTCCGAAATTCGAGACCGCGACCCTTCACAGTGCGGTGGTTGAACTCGTCGCGATGAAGGACGCCAAGATCCAATACATCACGGTGCAGAACTGGAGTAATAATGTCTTTAACCTGGTGACGAAGCGCGGCTTGGCCCACGAGAACGCAGAGATCCGCTGGATTGATTGTAACATCGGTTCTCGTCTGACGATGAAATATCCTGGTGTGATTATGAAAGGGCGAAAAGCTCGCGGCGAAGTCATTTCGATCGCTCTGGCCAACGATGGCCAGCATCAAGACACCGGTGCCAAGATGATCCACGCCGCTGATGAAACCACATCGAACATCGTCGCAAAAAGTATCAGTGTCGGGAAAGGGCGTTCCACCTATCGGGGGCAAGTCCACATTCCGAAGCACCTCAAGGGGTGTAAGAACAATACGGAATGTGATGCGCTGTTGATCAACAGCAACAGCCGCACGGATACCTATCCTGCCATCACCGTCCGCGGAAACCAAAATGCCACGCAGCACGAAGCCAGCGTTAGCCAGGTCAGCGAAGATCAGATCTTCTACATGAAGCAACGCGGACTCAGCGAAGCTGCCGCCATGAGTTTGAGCGTCAATGGTTTCGTCAACGATCTCGTGCGTGAGTTTCCCATGGAATACAGCGTCGAATTGAAGCGGCTGATCGACCTGGAAATGGAAGGTTCGGTAGGTTAAGAACTCAACTCAATCACTCCGAGACCATGCCGCAACTTGCCGCCCCAGATCCCGACCAAGACCATCAGACATCCGTGCCTACCGATCGCTCGCCCATTGCTCATTTTCACGCTGAAGCTCAAACTCGGCTCGAAAAGCTGGATTGGCCGAAGAGGACCGATGAAAACTGGCGCTTCGCCGACCTCAAACGGTCCAAGATCGAAGCGTTCATCGACGCCCCTGCCAGCCAACCGATTGTTCACAACGCCAGTGAGCAGATTCGGATCCTCACCCTTGAAGAGGCTTTTGCGAACCATGGCGATCGTGTCCGCGAGCAGCTTGCCAAGATTGAAGGTCGTTTAGGCTCTCAGAGCTACATGGCTCGGGCCCAAGCTTCCGGGCAACTGGTCGGGACTTGCATCGTGATTCCCTCCGGTTTGGAAGTATCTGAGCCGATCACGTTGGTTCGCGAAGTGGAAGGAGATTTTTCTGCCGCCCATAGCCTCACCATCGTTCTGGCAGAGGCCAACTCCAAGGTGACGATTTTCGAACGCCTCCAATCTCGCGATGACGGAAGCCACCTCGCCATTCACGCGTCCGCCATTTCCTCCGGTGATGGTGCCAAAACGACCTACGTTCTGTCTCAGGAGCTGAGCGACACCAGCAAGTTCGTCCATGCGGCTCACGCTGAGACTGGAAGAGATGCGACCATTCGCACGTTTTTCGGGAACTTCGGCTGTGATTGGGTTCGCCAAGAATGCGTTGCGGAATTGGCCGCTCCCGGGGCCGATTGCGAGCTGCTCGGCCTCAACATCGCGGATGAAACCCAAGAGATTGATCAGCGGACGCTTCAGCATCACGCCAGCGGGCACGCCCAAAGCAACCTCCTCTTCAAGAATGCACTGTTCGGCAAAGCGAAGACCATCTTCGCTGGTTTGATTCAGGTCGATGACGGAGCCCACCACACCGATTCCTTTCAAACTTGCCGAAATCTGCTGTTGAGTGACGAGGCGGAGGCCAATGCGCTTCCCGGCTTGGAAATCAATGCGGATCAAGTCAGTTGCAGCCACGGAGCCACCACTGGCCAGATTGATCCCGAGCAACTGTTCTATCTCCTCGCACGAGGAATCCCGGAGAGGGCTGCCCGACGCCTCATCACCATGGGGTTTGCGAACGAAACCATCCTCATGATTGAGAATGATTCCGTTCAGGAAATCTTGGGCGGTCTCGTTGCGGGAAGGATCGAGAGCTTGGTTGATTGAAACGTTTGGATGATTTCCGACGTGTAACCGGCTCGAATGGTGTTTCGAGTCCTCATTTTCCTATCGCTGTCCATCGTGTCTCCTGTTTGGGGAGTCGATTTGGATGCCGCGCCAATCCATTACCGCACATCCGAACCTTCCGACCGCTTTGCGAAGCTGAAGGCGCGGATCGATTCCGGTGACTTTGAACTTGCGGCAACTGGTCGTGAAGCCCTCCGCCAAATTCTCGAGGAACTGGAAGTTCCGATTGAATCCCAAGTGCTCGTTTTCTCGAAAACCAGCGCCCAGAATTCCCTCATTCGACCAAGCCACCCACGGGCGATCTATTTTTCTGACGACTCCTATGTCGGCTGGGTTCAGGGAGGAAGCATCGAAATCCTTTCCTACGACCCAGAAATTGGCGCAGTTTTCTACTTGGTGGACCCATTTGATCCGAATCAACGAAGCCCGCAAATCGAGCGCCCAATCACCTGCCTGAACTGCCATCAGCGCTCTTCTACCCACAATGCGCCTGGTGGGTTGGTCCGTTCCGTATTCGCACAACACGACGGAATGCCGATCTTTCATGCCGGCTCTCATTATGTGGATGATGAAACTGCCCTGGCGGATCGCTGGGGAGGTTGGTACACGACAGGAAGCGTTGGAGAGCAGACTCACTTGGGGAACGCGATCGCCAGCGAAAACGAAGATGGTGTTTCATTGAAGCCCGTCGTGGCCAATCATCTTGCGCTCAGGAGTCTAGATCCTGTTTTTGATACGCGCCCCTACCTCGCCGGGGGAAGCAGTGATGTCCTTGCTCTGATGGTTTTAGAGCACCAGGTTTCCATGCACAATCTGCTCAGTTCTTCGAGTCTCAGTGTCCGACAGCTCATTTTTCGAACTAACGCGATGAAACAAAGCATGGGTGAGCCAGCGCTGACAGCGCCGGTAGGAACAGTGAAACGGGTCATTGACTCTCAAGCGAGTAAGATCGTCCGGAAGTTGCTTTTCCGAAACGAACACCAAATGAAGGGGGACGGAGTCGATGGTGGAGAGGCCTTTCAAGAAGCATTCGCCCAGAACCGACGCCCTTCTTCAGAAGATCGCGCGTTGAAGGATCTCCGACTCTACGAACGAATGTTTAAATATCGGTGTAGCTACGTGATCTATTCGGAAGTCTTCGACCACCTGACACCATGGCTGAAAGAGGCGGTTTATCTTCAGCTTTCCAACGCGCTCAGAAGCGAAGACGACAACGATCTCTCCGGACACCTTTCCCTGACCGAACGGCAGCGCATTCTCGCCATTCTGCAAGAGACGAAGGAAGATTGGCCCGCCGGTCGATAACGATCATCATTCTCCGGGAGATTCTATCTTATCCGGCCAGCGCAAGACCGCTGCGATGGGACTCCTCAGAGGAGTCGGCAAGACAATGGTTCCAAGCCCATCTCCACCGCCGACCTCAACTCCCCTCCCCTGATCAAATTCCCGAACCGTGAGAGCAGCGACGCTCGCATCCAGGAGATCTTTTGGTCCCGGCCGAAAGCTTGCCAAATTCAGGCGAACCCGGGGCTCCTTTTTCCCTTCCAGACAATGATAACTAGCGGTGGGGAACACTTCGTGAACTCGGAGTCCTTTCTTCGCCGAAAAGCGGACAAAGAGCTCAAAACCGAGACTCATCCAGGGCGGTATGTCGTCACCGGCGATTGGCGACCACTGCGGGTTGCCTAGATGGTGAGCTTTCACCGCAATTTCGCAGTGACGACCGGCACCGCGTTCCTTGGTTCGGCCTCGCCAAGCCGTTTTCGCGCCATCCCAGAACCACTCACGCGGTCGGGGAACCACACAACGCGGAGCATCGATCCCGATCGTTGTCTGACCGGACGATACGATGGAATCCAGCAGAGCAGGAGACGGCTCTCGTTCGAACCATCCACTGTCGATCATCTGGCCGTTGGAATCAAGAACCGCGTAGGCACAGCCGCGCACAATCCCGACATCGATTCCCACGTAGATCTCAGGGACCACGCGTCGCGCTTAAGCCAAGCCGACCAGCGGATGCAAATTCTCTTTGCACCACTCACCGTTCTGCAGGGTGACGCTATCAGGATCCTCGACTGCAACATGGGCCTCATCCTCACAGATGATCCAGCCTTCGTAATCCCGCTGAACCAGCCACTCGGTAATACGATGGAAATCGAGTTTACCCGTGCCCATTTGCGACCACGGCTCCGGACCATTTCCCGAGTAATCCTTGTAGTGAATGTGATTCACCAAGTGCTGCCACTTATTCAGCGTCTCGATGACATCCATTCCTCCCCGAATGATATGACCCACATCGGGCGTCCAGCCCGTGACACTGGGGTCCAGGCTGCTGATGACCACGTCGTAGTCTTCTTGGGTCCGGACGAGCGAAGCCGGTGGGCTGTTGGGATGATAGGAGCATTTCAGTCCCTCATCCGCGGCGCGTTTGGAAACTGCATTGACGTTTTTGGCGACGTTCAACCGGCGACGCTGGACGTCACTAGCTCGTCCGCTGGGAAGCGTCACCGTTCCTAACATGGAGCCGGGAAAGTGCTTCAAAATGTTCATCGTGAAGTCAGCAGCTTCACGCTCTTCCGGCGTTTCCGTATCGCCGTCCCAAGAGCAAATCAGCGCGAGACCGGCCAGGGTCATGTTGTTGGCCTCGAGCACGTCTTTCAAACGTGCCGGATCTGCGAAATCCCCCAGCCAGTATTTGGAGCAGCCAAGGGCACTTTCAGAAATTTGGAGCACCATCGGTTCAATACCGGTGAAACCCGCTTGAGCCGCCACACGGATCATGTGGTCGAGCTTGTTATCATAGCCTTTCCCGGTGTCCTGCATGAACCAGGTGTAGACTTCGGAGCCGAATTGGATTTTTGACATCGTATTGGGTAGGTCTGAGTTAGGAATTGATTAGTGAGCGTTGAGCCATTCGCGCACGCGGGGATTGAAGTCCGCCATTTGTTCCCAGTGGAAGGCATGGCCCGCGTCATCATAAAAGTGGCGATCACAGTTGGGGATTCCGTTAGCCACCTCTTCGCCCATCCAGCGCGGCGTGAAGATATCATTCTTCCCGCCAATCACGAGACAGGGCTGAGTGATATTGCCGAGCTGACTAAGGACATCATGATTGACGCAAGCGGCTTTCTGACCCGCCAAGCCATGAAGCGGCTGAGGCGATGGATCCCCCGAAGCGCCCTCGCGTCCCTCCAACAATGAGGCGTAACAGTCCGCATTGTCCCAAAACGGCTTTGTAAAGATGAGCAACTGAATCCATTCCATGAATTGTGCGGGAGTCAAGTGCGCTTTGCAGTCTTCCATGTGCTGGAAAACCGAGGCGGCATAGCGATCGCAGCGAGCCCATGGACACATTAAAACCGCGCTCTTCACTTTCGATGGATGACGCAAGCACAGCTGCTGGGCAATGATCGAACCCATGGAAACGCCAACAACCCGTGCCTGAGAAATTCCCAAGGCATCCATCAGCCCGGCATAGTCATCTGCAAACATCTCGCTTGAATAATCGCCGGTCGGCTTGTCAGATTGCCCCACGCCTCGGTTGTCGGGCATGATACAGCGGTAGGTCTGGCTCCAGTCTTCGCAATGGGCTTCCCAAACTGCGCCAGGGGCAGTGATTCCCATTATCATGATGAGAGGTTCTCCGGAGCCTTGCTCCTCATAATACATTTGGATTCCGTTGGTATCGACGTGAGGCATTTTTAAGTCAGGTTAAACGTGAAGATTTTATTAGCCCAATCCCTCCGGTGGTCCAAGGAATCTTTTGCCCGTTTGCCAAAAAACGGAGTCTTCAGAGCCGGAAAATGACGGATCGAGATCGAATTCCATGGCCTCAGACGCCGTCCTTCCGAAAGCAACATCTTGTAGTGTTCTCCTAGCAGATGTCTTTCATTCAGGAACTTGTGACTGCAAAATTTCTCACTTTCGACAAATTCTCAAAATTCCAAACATTTTGGACTTGCCTTTAAGGGTTGTTTCTTCACCAATTCGCTATTCATTCAATCCTTTCTCCCTGAGTCACTTTCCTGACAAAGCATGGTCGCAATCACCCTCACAAACGTCACTAAACGCTTTGGAGAAGTCATTGCGCTCGATAACCTTGATCTCCGGATCGAAAAAGGGGAGCTCTTCTTCCTTTTGGGCCCCAGCGGCTGCGGGAAAACTACCCTGCTCAGATCCATCGCTGGTTTTTACACGCCCGACGAAGGATCGCTGTATTTCGACGATCAAGACGTCACTCACTTGCCGCCCCACAAGCGGCGCACCGCGATGGTCTTTCAGAGCTATGCGCTGTGGCCGCACATGACGGTGGGTCAAAATGTTGCCTACGGACTTCAGCAAAAGAAGCTTCCTCGCGGCATTGTCGAAGAACGGGTAAAAAAAGCCCTGCGCGGCGTGAAAATGGAAGATTTTGCCGCTCGCCGAATCAACCAACTCTCGGGAGGTCAGCAGCAACGAGTTGCCTTGGCGAGAGCTTTGATCGTTGAGCCTGACTGCCTGCTTCTGGACGAGCCTCTTTCCAATCTGGATGCCAAACTGCGGGTGGAGATGCGATCTGAGATCCGGAGAATTTGTAAAGAGTCCGGTCTAACTTCCGTTTATGTGACACACGATCAGAAGGAAGCGTTGAGCATTGCCGATCGGGTCGCCGTTTTGGAGAATGGAGACTTTGCCCAGATCGGCACGCCGCAAGAAGTCTATCGCGATCCAGTCTCGCGAGCGGTGGCGAGTTTCATCGGAGAGGCGAACTTCATCCTTGGTCGACTGGTCGAACAATTGAATCGCCATGGTTTTTGGACGGTGGAGACGAAGATTGGGAACCTGCAGGGTCGCATTTCTCACAAGCGCTGGAAGCCCAAATACAACGACCGGGTCACCCTCTCGATTCGCCCTGAAAGCCTACGTCTCACCAAGCAACAGCCGGCCGGGAACTTCCTGAAGGGGCACATCACTGGACGGACCTATCTTGGCGACATCGCACAATACCAGCTTTCGGTTGAGGACCTGCCTAATCCCATCCAGGTCAGCGAAATGAATCCGCGCCAATTGGAAGGGGCATCAGACAAGGTCTTTTACGCCGAAGTACAACCTGAAGATGTCGTCCTCCTCCAACGCTGAGCCCAGCCGGTGGGCTGCCAAATTTGTGGCCAACGCGGGTTGGGCACGCGGTGCCATCGTCGGTCTGGCCATGGCGGTGGTCCTCTTGGTTCCTTTCTGGTTGAGACCGGAATCCGAAGAGGACGCTCGTAGGGCTGAAAATGCGATTGTCGTCATCAGCCCCCACAACGATACGATCCGTGGAGAATTCGCTTCCGCTTTTGGCGACTACATGGAAGCAAAAACAGGGAGTCGCGTGAGAATCGAATGGAGAGATCTCGGCGGCACCTCTGATATTTCGAAGTTCATCGATGGTTCTTACCGGGCGGCGTTCGACCAACACTGGAACAATCATCTAAAGAAGAAGTGGAAAGCGAGAGACTCCTCCCCCGGGGATGCGGCGGTGAGCAAGGCCACTCCCGACTCTACTCCAGGAGATGATACCGAAATGGATCAAGCTCGCCGCGAGTTTCTCAGCTCCGACGTCGGAATCGGAATCGATCTCTTCTTTGGCGGTGGCCCCTACTATTTCGATCGACATGCCCAACGCGGTCACTTGGTCGACAGTGGAATTTTTGACCTCGAACCCGGCTGGTTCTCGAGCGATGTTATTCCTCCAACCGCAAGTGGAGAGAAGCTCTATGATCCGCAGAAACGTTGGGTAGGCAATTGTCTCTCAAGTTTCGGTATTCTCTACAACACCGATTTTCTCGCCAACCTGGGAGTCGATCCTCCTAGCCAATGGGTGGATCTGGGACAGCCGCATTTCTTCGGTTCGGTCGCCCTGGCTGACCCAACCAAAAGTGGCTCCGCCAACACCGCGTTCGAGATGCTGATTCAGCAGCAACTCGCGAAATCCGTCGAAGCGATCGATCCCGATAAAGTGGTCGATGAGGAGAAGGCTATGATTGATGCCCTTGACAAAGGTTGGACCGAGGGATTGAACCTCATCCAACGAATTTCCGCGAACGCACGCTACTTCACCGATCAATCCACCAAAATTCCCTATGATGTGAGTCAAGGGAACGCGGCCGTTGGCATGACCATCGATTTTTACGGTCGGACCTCCAACGAGCGACTTCGTAAAGAAGACGGAACGTCTCGGGCCGAGTTCGTCGCTCCGATCGGTGGAACCTCGATCGGCGCGGATCCAATCGGAATGTTTCGCGGAGCGCCGAGCCCGGAAATTGCGCTGGAGTTCATCCGTTTCGTATTGTCCCCCGAGGGGCAGCGCCTGTGGCATTACCGCACTGATGCTCCGGGAGGCCCGAAGGTTCATGCACTTCGGCGCCTGCCTATTCGCAAAGATGCCTACACCCCGGCGGAACTACAATATTCCAGCGATCCAGACGTGATGCCATACGATCGAGCCGAGCAGTTCTTTTATCATGCGGAATGGACTGCCCCTCACTTCAATCTCATCAAGTTTATCATCCAAGTGATGTGCCTGGAAACTCACGACGAACTGAAGACGGCTTGGCAGGAACTCGAAGCCGCTGGATTTCCGCCCCGCGCGACGAGTATTTTCTACGACGTCAGCCAAGTAGGATATACCAACGTGACCGGAGAGCTTAGCGAAAAGATGAGTTCTCGTGATGCGCTTACGATTCAGAAGCTGCGGCGAGACTTGCGAGAAGGGTTTCGTAAAAACTACGAGGACGCCGCCGAAATTGCGAGGAGGGGCCTATGAAATTCGCGTTGCGCAACATTCGTCAGGTCAATATTATTTCGATGGTGGCATTCATCGGAATGCTCAGCTTTTTTGCGGCGTTCTTTGTCTACCCGATCGCAACGACGCTCAAGGAAGCCTTCATTGTCGACGGAAGCTTCACGATTAGTTACGTCAAAGACATCCTTCAAGATCAGTACTACATGGAGGGGCTTTCGAACGCGTTTTTGGTCGCTATTTTCAGTACTTCGGGAGCGATCTTGATCGCTTTCCCGCTAGCGGTTGTCGCTGATCGCTACGAATTCCCGTATAAGACCATTCTCGTTCCGCTCCTGCTGATTCCATTGGTTCTCCCACCTTTTGTTGGAGCAATCGGGGTAAAACAAATCCTTGGGCAGAGCGGCTCCCTCAATGTCTTTCTCAGTTGGCTAGGGATGTCTGACCCCGCCAATCCGATCGATTGGCTCGGAGACCATCGATTTCTTGGGATGGTCTTTCTCAATGCGTTCCATCTCTATCCCATTGTTTATTTGAACGTGAGTTCAGCGCTGGCGAATTTGGATCCGGCCTTGGAAGAAGCGGGAGAGAACTTGGGAAGTTCACCAACCAGCCGCTTTTTCCGAGTTACCTTGCCTCTAACGATGCCCGGATTGTTCGCCGGAAGCACGATTGCGTTTATCTGGGCGTTTACCGAGTTGGGCGTTCCCCTGATTTTCGATTTCACGCGAATCACCTCCGTCCAGATCTTCGATGGCATCAAGGATCTTGGGGCGAGTCCCTTTCCGTACGCCTTGGTTGCGGTCGTGATGATCATCACCACTGTTATCTTTATTGCAGGCAAGAAGCTGATGGGAGGACAAGATCTGAGTTCATCCGGTCGGGCTTCGGTTGGGCGGCGGAGCCAGGAACTAACGGGTTGGAAACGCTGGCTGACCTTTTCGGTCTTCTTTGGGATCATCTTTCTCGCTGCGGTGCCGCATCTTGGCGTGCTGCTCGTTTCGACCTCAACAGACTGGTATGGCACGATTCTACCGAGCAACTTCACCCTCCAACATTTCGAAGAAGCGCTGGGTCACGGAATTACCGTTCCCTCGATCGCCAACAGCCTCAAATATGCAGGTTTAGCAACGGCTCTTAATCTCGTGCTCGGAGTTGCCATTGCTTATGTGGTCGTTCGAACGAACCTTCCCGGACGGCAGTTCCTCGATGCGCTGGCGATGTTACCGCTGGCCGTTCCCGGACTGGTTTTGGCCTTCGGTTATTTGGCAATGACCCGCGAAGGACAGCCTTTTCACTTTCTTCTCAATGTCTTTGATCCAGGGAACCCGTTCCTCCTCTTAGTCATCGCGTATTCTGTACGACGCCTCCCGTATATCGTGCGGTCTGCCGTCGCAGGCTTCCAACAGACAAGCCGAAGTTTGGAAGAAGCCAGCGCCAGCCTAGGGGCCAAACCGTTCACCACGATGCGCCGGATCACCGTCCCATTGATCGCGGCCAATCTCATTGCGGGTGCCATGCTCGCATTTGCGTTTTCGATGCTTGAGGTCTCCGATTCGTTGATCCTGGCCCAGAAACAAGCTCACTTCCCCATCACCACGGCCATCTATTCCTTGTTCGGTTCGCTTGGCAACGGGCCGTTTATCGCATCAGCACTCGGGGTGTGGGCGATGGCATTTTTGACGGTTGCGATCGTGGGCGCAGGCTTCCTGTTAGGAAAGAAAATGGGAGCTCTCTTCCGGGCGTAGTCACCGGCCCTTGCGCCAACCAATTCCTTCCCATCGCGAACCATCAGGGTGTTGGAGAACTCGGAAACACCGTGAGGACTGTATTCGGGTAGAAAAACGGGCTTCGCCAGATTTAAGGGATCGGCTCCCCCTTCGGAGGGCTCCACGCAAGGTTTCGAGGCTGTGAGCGTTGTTTCTCTAGCTCTAGAGTCGCGAACGCGGGTTTGTCCCTCGTCACACCTAGCATTTCCAACCCAGCTAGGGATTGGTTATTGAAGCGGCCAGGATCTCGTTCCACTCATCACGTGTCAGATCCTTGTCCAGCTTTACAAAAATCTCGAACTGAGACCAAATAGGCTTCGTAAAATAAACCTGCTCTTTTGGGCCCAACTCATCCTTGTAGCGAACGGTATCGGAAGGAGAAGACTTGGGAACAATTGCCGGATGGTAGGAATCAAAAATCTGCGTCCTCGGAATAATCGTATATTCCGGCAATCCCAGTTCTTCGAAAACCGATTCAAAGTCCGCTATCGTCATCATGTTGGTGTGCCCATTCCAGTCCGTCCAGTCGATCTTAAGGTCAAACCGCGCGAGATAGTCGATATCTTCAAAACTGGGGTGACGAATGAAGATGAAACTCTTGGCCATCCGCTTCGCGACTTCCAATATTTTGACCGCATCGTCTTGCTCCGGAAGATGCTCCAAGAAATCCATCATCGAAGCATACTGGATGCAGGAATCCGGAAAATCGAGTTCCAGAACATTGGCTCCGACAATGGGAAATCCTGACTCTTTGCAGGCCTCAATCTTGACTGGCTTTTTATCGAAGCCCAACCCCTTGCCGCGCTTGAAACGGGTTTGGCAATAGTCAATCGAGCCGCCGGATCCACAACCGAAATCAGCAAAGCCGAACTCGCCGTTGGCGAGGGAGGAAAGTAACTCATCTTCTCCAGGATTCATGCTTTGACGAGATGCATCGTCGCATGGGAGTCAAGCCGCAGTATCGAGAAATCCTCTTAGATTCCTCTCACTTCTCCAACATCTTCTGAAAAAGACCTTCTAACAGTTCGGCCTGACTTGGAGACAGTTCCTTGCGCATCCACGCTTCCGAATAGGAAGTCGCCGCCGTGTTGGAAACAACGGCCACATTTGGATCGATCTCCTTTATCAATCGCTCGGTTAAATCCTCCTTCCAGTCGTCCAGCGATCCTGTTAGGCGAATCTGAGCCCAACTCCATCCGGAAGCTGGATAGCTGAAACCGCTCGGTTTTCCTCCGGGAAAACGCCCCACCACCGGAGCAGGAAGCGCAAGATCCACCACGCCTGCCAATTCGCTTCCCACGATAGAGACCCTCCCCTGCATCCTTACGATATCCGCCTCTTCAAAAACAATCTGATTGAGTCGAACTAACCCTGGTGTCCATTCGATCTCCCCGTTTGCCCAGTCCGAAGAGAGCATTTTGAGTCGATCATCGCCGGTTTGGCTGGCAATCAATCGAAACATCCGCCATTCACTCATCTCCAATCCGGTTAGCTGAAACCCGCCCAAGAATCGAAATCGGTGCAGGTCCGGGAACCTCGCCGTAAACTTGCCTTTCGCATCAATAGCGACCTGTTGCACGGGATTGGAGGTGTTCTTGACGCCTGATTGAAGGCCCAACTTGATGTTCTTCGCTTCTACCTCAGCGACCAATTCACGTCCCTGGCTGCTGGAGGGGTCAGGACGGATCGTAACTTCCGCCCCGTCGTCACGAAAAACGCGACCGCTCTCAAGAATCCAACCATCCGCATTGAGCCCAACAGCAAGTTCATCGAGTTGCCAGGGGAGATCCGCTCCGAGTTGCAGTTCACCACCTCGAAGTTTCCAACGAAGCTCGCCACCTTCCAATCGCCCACTCGCATGAGAGTTTACCGTGAAACTTGGAGGCTGCTCTCCATACGAAGGTCCTTGAACCTGGATCGTTGCCGCACGAATGCGCGGCATCGAAAACGAACCGATCCCTAGCGAGGAAGCGCTTTCTTCGTCTGGCAAATTCGGTGACCAGAATTCAGAAGCCGATGCTTTTGTCCTGACCTTTTCCGGAAAACTTCCCAACCAGACCTCCATGCGGTGGACTTGGCTGCTTCGAATCTGCCAATTCGGACGGAAAATAGAACTGAGACCAATTTCGAGAGATAGGTTATCCAGATGAACCGCCCATTTCCCAGAGCGAGACGCCACCCAAACGCTTGGACTGGTTAGAAAGACCAAGCCTCTTGACTCCAGGGGGGCGATCGAAACGTCTGCTTGAAGGCGGCTACTCAATTGCGCCTCGATCTTGGCCCGAAACTCCGGGCTCTCACTTTTACGGCCGGCAATGATCATCGATACCGCCGAAGCAACCAAAGCAATGCCGCAAATCATCGAGACGAAAATCCACTTCCGACGTCCTTTCGGAATCTCGTTTCCCCGCAGCTTTGCAGAGCGATCGATGGACTGATATGGCATCCTCTAACTTAGACGCAAAAGCCCTGGTTGTGAATCAGTTGAAGCTACAAAGAAGCCTGAATCACCGGTTTCTTCACAGGAGTTCCTGACGGATCTACCACTTTCACGGTAACGAAAAAGAAGAGAGCCCGGCGACTGGATTGTTGCGAGTTCGTTGTAAACAACTTCCCGATCACAGGGACATCCCCGAGGATGGGCACCTTGTCCTGAACCATTCCGCGCTCTTCATTGAGCAAGCCTCCGATCACGATTGTCTGTCCATCGTAGACGTTGACTGAGGTGGTATTCCGGAGCGTCTTAAAGACAGGCATAAGAATATTGTTTTCGGCCGAAACCGTAGAGGTACCGTCTGGCCCAACTTGGCGGAACGGAGTTCCGTAATTGATGAATCCCTCAAACTCTACAACCTCAGGATTCAGGGTCACCAAAACGGTCTCGCCATCGGGATCAATCACTCCTTCTATTTCCACTAGCGATCCTAGCTCTCGCATCTCGAAGGCAGCGGGAGTTGCGGGAGTAACAGGGATTGAAGCGGGCCCTGCCGGGGCCACTCCCGGGGTGATGATGATGGTTGTGTTGATGGTATCCGGAATCTCTGCCGGATCATATTCGGTGGGATAGATGAACTCTCTGACCGCTTTCACCGTGGCGATCTGCCCAGCTCGGGAGACCACCGAGATATTCGAGACCAGGTCCGCAGCTTTGGATTGGTTCAAGGTGCGCAGAACCATTTGAAATTGCGGGTCGGTAAAGACTCCGGAAAGGGCAAGAGTCCCGGGAGACTTCCCCGTCGCCGATCCGCCCGCGTTGTCTAATCCTGAGGTGATCAGGCTACCAATCGTGTCCGGCAAAACACTCCCACTTCGATTGCCACTTGTCAGCGGATTCTCCCCAACGGGGAGAGTGGCCCCCGGAGCAACGAAAGGAAAGTCTTCCCTATTGACCCCGAGCGAAGTATTTCCCGCTGTTCCACCACTTCCGAAAACGCGGTTCGAACTCCCCACGTTGAACTGACCCAGCAGCCAATCAAACCCAATTTCCTGAAGTTGGGTTTCAGTGATATCCAGCACTTTGACATCGAATTTCAGGAGTTGGGCGACGTTCCCGAACGAAGAGTCAATCAAGGACTCGATGAGATCGAGGCTGTTCGCGGTATTCCGGACAAGCAAGGTGCTGGTTTGCGGAAAAAAGGTGGCGTTACTGCCGGGAGGAAAAGAGATCCCGTTTTGTTGGAGAAATTCTTGCGCGGTTAGCTTGGGCTGGAGAGCACCGCCGCCCCCTCCTCCACCCCCACCC